>JBEVIJ010000071.1:0-8106 GCA_040510745.1 Xanthobacteraceae bacterium | reverse complement strand
TGACCAGCACGTTGACCTCGACCGCGTAGAACGCGGGCTCCAGCCGGAACTTGGTCACCTTCTCCCAGCCAAGATCGAAGATGCCGGTGACCGGCCAGCCGTAACCGTCGACCACGCCGCGCTCCAGCGCGGTATAGACCTCGCCCGGCGCGGTGGTGATCGCGGTGCCGCCGAGCGCCTCGACGATGTCCTTGTAGACCGGCGTGACGCGGATCTTGAGCCCGGTGAAGTCGAGCTTGTCGGGCTTCTTGTTGAGATAGATGTGGAACGGCACGTTATGGAATTGCCGCGCCAGGAAATACGAATTGAGCTTCTTGTTGTGCAATTCGTTGATGTAGGCCCAGGTGCCGTTGTTGCGCTGCTCGCTCATCGGCTTCCCGATCAGCTTGAGGCCGTCGGCCTCCGGCATCAGGTTGGAGTAGAAAGCCCCGGTCACGTTGGCGAAGTCGACCACCTTGGTGCGCACCGCATTGCCGACCTCGAACGGCGGCATGGCGCGGGGGCCGCCGATATAGTTGATCTTGACTTGCCCCTTGCCGGTCTCGTTCACCCGGTCGATGAAGCGCTCAAAATTCTTCGAGAACTGGGTCTTCTCGGCGAAGGACGTGACGGCCCGCAGCGTCACCTCCTGGGCGCCGGCGGCGTTCGCGGCCAGCGCGAACAACGCGGTCAACAGCATCCGTTTCATCGATTCCCCCTGGGTCGGAATTGGCTTTGGCCATGGTAGTGGAACGCACAAGGGCGTGCCAAGACGCTGCGGGCGCGGATATCAGGCATGCGCGGCGCGCGTCAGCTCCGCCACCTTCTTCTGATGGGTGAGCGCTTCGCGCACTCCGGTGGTCTTGGTCATCAGATCGAGCGTTGCGTCGTCATCGTCATCGACCGGCGTGAGCGCCTTATCCATGTAGGCCAGCGCGCTGGGATTGGCCGCGATGATCAGCTTCCAGGCGAACAGATATCCGGCCACCTTCACCAAAACCGCGTGGTTGTAGAGCGTTTGCCACACGAAACGCGGCCAAAACAGCCAGGCGCTCTCGCGCGGCAAGCTGGACCGGCGCTCGGAGGGATGCTTCAGCCGCAGAATTCCACCTTGCAGCGGATGCACGCGTTCGAGGCGGTCGGTGGTCGAGAACGTCAGCAGATATTTCGCGAGGTTCAGCATCGGCAACCCGGTCGCAGCCGCGCGGCGCAACAGCGTCTTCATGTGCTCCGGCGTGTAATAGAGCGACCAGGCCTCGTGATAGATGCCCTGCCATTCCGCCTGGCTCATCCGCGGATGGTGCGTGCAGACGTGCTCGGTGTCGTAGTTGTTAAGGTCGGGATCCATCGCGACGCCCTTGTTCCATAGGACCTGATGGTCCTCCGACCCGGGCAATGGCGTCAGACAGAAGAATTCGAGCATGTCGATGGGAAGCTCATTCTGGATGATCGCTATATCGCGCCGGATCGTCTCCGGCGTGTCGGCGGGGAATCCCAGGATGTAGCCCGCAAAGGTGACGATGCCCTGCCCCTTCCAGGCGAGCAGCATCTTGCGGTACTCGGTGATCTTGTTCTGGCGCTTCTTCGCTGCGGCCAGATTTTCCGGATTGATGTTCTCCAGCCCGATAAAGACCTTGGTGACGCCCGCGCGTTTCGCCTTCTCGACGAAATTCGGAATCTTGTGGCACAGCGTATCGACCTGAATGAGCAGGCCGATCGGCAGACCATGCACCTCGCGCAACTCGATCAGCCTGTCGAAGATCGCTTCCCACTCTTTGTTGCGCGCGAAATTGTCGTCGGTGATGAAGAATTTGTGAATGTCCTGCGCCGCGTTCTGGCGCACCAGATTCTCGATGTCATCCGGGGTGCGATGGCGTGACTTGCGCCCCTGCACGTTGATGATGGTGCAGAACGAGCATTGATAGGGGCATCCGCGGCCGGCGTCGAAACTGGCGCTCTGGCCCAGCGTGCGCACGACGTATCGCTTCGGCAGAAACGGCACCGGCGTGCCATCCATCCCGGGCAAATCCTTCATGTAGTTGTAGACGGGCGCGAGCTTCCCCGCGGCCGCATCGATCATCAGCGTCTCGAGCCGGCGCTCCGCTTCGCCCGCGAATATGGTGATGCCCATCTCCGGGCAGGCATCGAGGCCGACCGCATGCCCGTCCAGCATCGACAGGCATCCCGACACATGGAAGCCGCCGACTGCAACGGCGACGCCGGCCGCGCGGAACGGCCGCGCGATGTCGAGGGCGCGGGGATATTGGTTCGACTGCACGCCGATCAGCGCAACCAGCCCGAAGCCGCCGTTGCGCTCGAAGCGGGCGAGCAACGCCTCGATATCAATGCGCGTGTTGATTTCGTCCATCACCTCGACGTCGATGGCCACGCCGGGACCGAGCACCTGTCGCCCGGCGCAGTCGGCCGCGATGCCATAAACCGATGCGAGCGAGTTCGACGGGCTCATCGCCCGCCACCATCGGATCAGGTATCCGTCGTTGTCGTAGTGCGACGGCTTAATCAGGACGAGGAGAAAACTGCGCAAAACGACCTTCCGGTTCTAGGATCAAAGTCCTTATGGGCTTCGATTAGGCCAGTCGCCAAATGCGGCAGCTCAACTCAGCCCATGGAGCGCGCCGTTTGCGGCAAATCACAGGCGGTATCGCACGGCGGTGCGCCCGGGACAACGCACCTGCGGTGGCAGGGGCCGCGCTTCCGGTCGGGTGGGTACTTCAATATAAGAGAGCCCGACACCTCAGAGAGATGACATGGCTGAACGCTCCTTCAAGGAAGAAGTCCAGAAGCTGAAACTGGGGGAAGGCGCCGAGTTTCACGGCGAGGGCATCCTGGCCGTGACCAAGGCGCTACTGCAGTCCGGCGTGTCATACGTCGCGGGCTACCAGGGCGCACCGATCTCGCACCTGATGGACGTGCTGGCCGACGCCAACGACATTCTGGAAGAGCTGGGCATCCATTTCGAGAACAGCGCGAGCGAGGCGACCGCCGCCGCCACCCTCGCCGCTTCCGTCAACTATCCGCTGCGCGGCGCGGTCACCTTCAAGTCCACGGTCGGCACCAATGTTGCGTCTGATGCGCTCGCCAACCTCGCGTCCGGCGGCGTCACCGGCGGCGCGCTGATCATCATCGGCGAGGACTATGGCGAAGGCTCCTCGATCATGCAGGAGCGCGTTCATGCCTTCGCAATGAAATCCATGATGTGGCTGATCGATCCTCGGCCGAATCTGCCCTCGATCGTGCGCGCGGTCGAGACGGCGTTCGAGCTGTCCGAGATTTCCAACACGCCGGTGATGCTGGAGCTGCGCATCCGCGCCTGTCACGTCTATGGGCGCTTCACGACGAAAGCGAACAAGCGGCCCGAGTTCGGCCTGACCGACGCGCTGGAGAATCCGCGGCGCGATCTCTCGCGGATCGCCATGCCGCCGATGGTCTATGTCCACGAGAAGGACAAGTGGGAGATCCGCCGGCCGGCCGCGATCAAGTACATCCAGGACCACCGGCTCAACGAGTTCTTCGACGGCGATGCCAACGACATCGGCATCGTCGTGCAGGGCGGCCTCTACAATACGACGTTGCGCGGCCTTGAGCTGCTCGGCCTCGCCGACAGCTTCGGCGACAGCAAGGTGCCGGTCTATTGTCTCAACGTCACCTACCCCCTCGTGGACACCGAGTTCGTGCGGTTCTGCGCCGGCAAGAAGGCGATTCTGATCGTCGAGGAAGGCCAGCCCGATTTTATCGAGCAGAACGTCAACACCATCCTGCGCCGCGCCGACATCCAGACCAATATCCACGGCAAGGACATGCTGCCGATGGCCGGCGAATACACCGGCGGCGTGGTGCGCGACGGCATCGCCAAGTTCATCGCCAAAACGCGGCCCGATCTGTCGCCGGCCACCGCGCCCACAGGCGACGTGGTGCCGCTCGACCAGCGCAAGGCCGACGCGCAGGCCTTCATCGAAGGCAAGGTGCATGGCCGCCCGCCGTCGTTCTGCACCGGCTGCCCGGAACGGCCGATCTTCGCCGCGATGAAGCTGGTCGAGCGCGAGCTCGGGCAGCATCATGTGAGCGCCGACATCGGCTGCCACCTGTTCTCGATTTTCCCGCCGTTCAACGTCGGCGCCACCACGATGGGCTATGGGCTCGGCGCCGCCGGCGCCTCCGCGCTCAACGTGAAGGCGGGCAAGCGCGCCATCTCGATGATGGGCGATGGCGGCTTCTGGCATAACGGGCTGACCAGCGGCGTCGGCAACGCCGTGTTCAACAAGAGCGACAACGTCCTGATCATTGTCGACAACGGCTATTCGGCCGCGACCGGCGGCCAGGACATCCCCTCCTCCTTCCATGCCCAGCCTAACCGAAATACCCAGAATTCGATCGAAAAGGCGGTGCGCGGCGTCGGCGTCAACTGGGTGAAGACAATCACCCGCACCTACGACGTCGCCAAGATGCGCGACGCGCTGCGCGAAGCGCTGACCACCAAGGAACAAGGCCCCAAGGTGATCGTGGCGCAATCGGAGTGCATGCTGAACAAGCAACGCCGCATTCGGCCGCTGCTGCGCAAGGCGGCCGAGCGCGGCGAGCGCGTGGTGCGCGAACGCTTCGGCGTCGATGCCGACACCTGCACCGGCGATCATTCCTGCATTCGTCTCTCCGGCTGCCCGTCGCTGACCATTGCGCCGAACCCCGATCCGTTGCGGCGCGAGCCGGTGACCAAGGTGATCAATTCCTGCGTCGGCTGCGGCCTTTGCGGCGAGGTGAGCCATGCCGCGGTGCTGTGCCCGTCGTTCTACCGTGCCTCGCTGATCACCAATCCGACCGGCTGGGACAAATTCAAGGCGCGCGTACGCGAGGCCGTGATCGGCTTCTTCCACCGACGCATCGCGCGCAAGCTCGCGGCGGCGTGATCCGATGGCTGCCGCAGCGCCACGCCCGATCACCATCGCCATCCTCGCCATGGGCGGCGAAGGCGGCGGCGTGCTGGCGGAATGGATCGTCGATCTTGCCGAGCATGCGGGCTACATCGCGCAGATGACCTCCGTGCCGGGCGTCGCGCAACGGACCGGCGCAACCAACTATTATGTCGAGCTGTTCCCGAAATCCGCCACCACCGCGAACACCGGCCCGCCGGTGCTCGGCCTCACCCCGGTGCCCGGCGACGTCGACATCGTGATCGCCTCTGAACTGATGGAGGCCGGCCGCGCGGTGCAGCGCGGCCTGGTGACGCCGGACAAGACCACGTTCATCGTCTCGACCAACCGCGTCTATGCGATGACCGAGAAAATCGCGCTGGCGGACGGGCGCGTCGATTCCCCCGCGTTGCTTGAAGCATGCCGCACCACGGCGAAGCGGCTCATTCACGGCGACATGGCGCAACTCGCGGAATCGACCGGCAGCTTGATCTCGTCCGTGCTGTTCGGCGCGCTGGCCGGCGCCAACGTGTTGCCGATGCAGCGCATGGCCTTCGAGGCGGCGATCCGGCGCGGCGGCGTTGGCGTCAAGGAAAGCCTCGCGGCATTCGGCGCCGGCTTCGCAGCGGCGACCGACGGCGTGCCGGCGAAGGCCTCCGAGCCGATTTTGTCACATGTCTCCCCTGCCCTTGCGCCGCTGATGGCCGAGGTGGGCGCGCATCACGAACTGGCACGCACGTTTATCCGCGCCGGTATCGAACGGACCGCCGACTATCAGGATGCCGCTTACGCGCGCGAATACCTCGACCGACTCAAGCCGGTCATCGAGGCCGAGCGCAAGCATGGCAACGGCTCGGGGCTGCTGCTCGCCGAAACCGCCCGCGAACTGGCGCTCGGCATGGCCTACGAGGACACCGTGCGCGTCGCCGAACTCAAGATCCGGCCGGGCCGATTTGAACGCGTTCGCGAGGAGGCTCAGCTCGCCGAAGGGCAGATCCTGGAGATCGCCGAGTTCCTGCATCCGCGTCTGCAGGAGATCGCCGACACGCTGCCGGCCGGCCTCGGCCGCTGGCTGCTCAACAGCGACTGGCCGCGCCGGCTGCTGGAGCGCGTCACAAAGAAGGGCAAAGTGCTGAAGACGTCGAGCATCCTCGGCTTCCTCCAGCTCTACTTTGTCGCCTCGCTCAAACCGACACGCCGCCGCTCGCTGCGGTTCCGGAACGAGCACGCCTTTCTCGACGGCTGGCTCAAGACAATCCTCGACGTGGCGCAGACCAACTACGCGCTGGCAACCGAGATCGCGCTGACGCGCACCTTGGTGAAGGGCTACAGCGACACCCACGAGCGCGGCCGCCAACGCTACGACACGCTGATGCAACTCCTGCCGCGCATCATGGAAGCGCCGGACGCCGCCGCCACGCTGGCCAAGCTGCGCAAGGCCGCGCTCGCCGACGACACCGGCGCGGCGCTCAACGCGGCCATCAAGGACATCCGGCCGCTGCAGCAAGCGGCGGAATAACGTGCTCGCGCGGCTGCGCGCGTGGGCGCGTGCGCTCAAGCGCGACGTCCATGCCATCTGGCTCGCAGCACGCGATCCGCGGGTGCCCTGGTACGCCAAGATGATCGCCGGGTGCGTCGCCGCCTACGCGCTGTCGCCGATCGACCTGATCCCCGACTTCATCCCGGTTCTCGGCTATCTCGACGACCTGGTCATCGTGCCGCTCGGCATTCTGCTGGTCGTGGCGCTGATCCCTCCCCACATCATGGCGCAGCATCGCGCCACGGCGGCGACAGCACGCAAGAAACCGCAGAGCACGGGAGGCGCGATCGCCATCATCTCGATCTGGACCGCGCTGTGCCTGCTGTTTGCCTGGCTCGCCTATCGCGGGCTGTCCGCGTAGCGGTTAGGGAACCACCGCGGTCGTCTCGATCTCCAGCCGCGCCTGCGGCTCGACCAGGCGGCCCACCTCGACCAGAGCCATCACCGGAAAGTGCGAGCCCATCACCTCGCGATAGGGCGCGGCGAGGTCTTTGCGGGCTGCAAGATACTCGTCCATGTCACGCACGTACCAGGTCATGCGCGTGACATGCTCGGGCTTAGCGCCGCCCTCGGCCAGCACCGCGGCGATGTTCTGCAGGCATTGCCGCGCCTGCGCGACGAATCCCTCCGGGAATTTCTCGTCCTTGTCCCAGCCCACCATGCCGCCAACGAACACGAATTCGCCGTGCGCCTTGATGCCGTTGGAATAGCCCTTCGGCTTGCGCCAACCCTGCGGCTGAAGGTTCTTATGCACTTCCGGTTCTCCCTACGAGGCCATTGTCCTGGCGGTCTCGGCCGCCTTCTTGCGAAGCTCGAAGCGCTGCAGCTTGCCGGTCTGCGTCTTCGGCAATTCGGTGACGTATTCGATCGCGCGCGGATACTTGTACGGCGCGACCGTCGCCTTGACGTAATCCTGGAGCTGCTTGGTCATGGCGTCGTCGCCGGTCATGCCGGCGCGCAGGATGATGTACGCCTTGACGATCTGGCCGCGCTCTTCGTCCGGCGCGCCGACCACGCCGCATTCGGCGACCGCGGCGTGCGTGAGCAGCGCGGATTCAACCTCGGGCCCCGCGATGTTGTAGCCGGACGAGATGATCATGTCGTCGGAGCGCGCCTGGTACCAGAAGTAGCGGTCCTTATCCATCACGTAGGTGTCGCCGGTGACGTTCCAGCCGCTCTGCACGTAGTTGAATTGCCGCGCGTCGGAGAGATAGCGGCAGCCGGTCGGGCCGCGCACCGCAAGACGCCCCGCGATGCCGGGCGGCATCTCGTTTCCTGCATCGTCGATCACGATCGCCTCGTAGCCCGGCACCACGCGGCCGGTGGAGCCGGCGCGCACGTCCTCCTCGGGCGAGCCGATGAAAATATGCAGCATCTCGGTTGCGCCGATGCCGTCGAGGATCTTGATGCCGGTCGCCTTGTGCCAGGCCTCGAACGTCGCCTTGGGCAGCGCCTCTCCTGCGGAGACGCACTTGCGCAGCGACTTGATGTCGTACTCGGGGAGCTTCGCGATCATGGCGCGGTAGGCGGTCGGCGCGGTGAAGCAGACGGTCGCGCCGAACTTCTGGATTGCACCGAGCAGGTTGTCCGGCGTCGGCTGCTCCAGCAGCACGGTCGATGCGCCGATCCGCAACGGGAACAGCACCAAACCACCGAGCCCGA
>JBEVIJ010000070.1:0-5892 GCA_040510745.1 Xanthobacteraceae bacterium | reverse complement strand
CGGTGGACGGTGTGATCCGGCATCTCAGCTCCAGTAGAGCTTCATCGGGTTGTCGACCAGGAGCTTCTTCTCCAATTCGGCGGTCGGCGCAATTTTTGGAATCATGTCGACCAGCACGCCTTCGTCCGGCGCCTCCTTCGGCATGTTGGGATGCGGCCAGTCGGTGCCCCACAGCACGCGATCCGGAAACCGCTCGACCAGCGCGCGGGCGAACGGCACCACGTCGTCGTAGGGCGGGCCGGTCAGCGTGAAGCGCTCCGGGCATGTCACCTTGTTGATCCAGGTCTTGTTGGCGTCGACCGCGCCGAGCCACTTCTGGAATGCCGTGCCGTTCACGCCGTCCTTCACGTTCGGGCAGGCCATGTGGTCGAACACCAGCGTGGTCGGCAGCGACTTCAGGAACGGGCCCATCTCGTCGAGATCGGCGTGCTCGAAGTAGACCACGATGTGCCAGCCGAGATCGGCGATGCGGTTGGCGATCCGCAACATGACATCCTTCGGCGTTGAATCGACCAGCCGCTTGATGAAGTTGAAGCGCACGCCCTTGACGCCCGCAACGTCGAGCGCCTTGAGCGTCGCGAAGGCGAAGCTCTCGTCCACGAACGCCACGCCCTTGGCTTTGCCGTTGGACGCAATCAGCGCATCGACCAGCGCACGGTTGTCGGTGTTGTGACAGGTCGCCTGCACGATCACGTTCTTGTCGAAGCCCAGGAAATCGCGGCGCTGGAACAGCGTCTCCTTCGGAGCGTCGCACGGCGTGTACTTGCGCGCCGGCGCGAACGGGAACGTCGCTTCCGGACCGAACACGTGGCAATGCGCGTCCACCGCGCCGGCCGGCGGCTGGTACTTCGGCTTCGACGGATTGGGATGGAACGGAATGTAACCGGCACTCATCGGCACTGTCGTATCTCCACTTTAGGCTGTCATTCCCGCGAAAGCGGGCATCCAGTAGTCACCGCCGTGATGCTTCAAGGCAGGTTCGTGAGTCAAATCCAAACCGGTGATACTGGATCGGCCGCTTTCGCGGGCGATGACAACAACAAAAATCACACGCGCTCGATCGCCAGCGAAACACCCTGCCCCACACCCACACACATCGTCGCGAGCGCGCGCTTGCCGCCGGTCTTGGTCATGTGATGCGTCGCGGTGATGGCGAGCCGCGTACCCGACATTCCGAGTGGATGGCCGAGCGCGATGGCGCCGCCGTTCGGATTGACGTGTCCGGCATCGTCGGGAAGGCCGAGCTGCCGCAGGCAGGCCAACGCCTGCGAGGCGAACGCCTCGTTCAGCTCGATCACGTCGAAGTCGCCGATCTTGAGCTTGAGCCGCTCCATCAGCTTGCGCGTCGATGGCACCGGGCCGATTCCCATAACGCGCGGCGGCACCGCGGCCGACGCCATGCCGGTGATGCGCGCGACCGGCTTGAGCCCGTATTTCTTCACCGCGGCTTCCGACGCCACCAGCATCGCAGCGGCCCCATCGTTGACACCCGACGCGTTGCCGGCGGTGACGGTGCCGGGGTCGCGCACGAAGTTTTTCAGTTTCGCCAGGCCCTCCATCGTGGTTTCGGGCCGGATGTGCTCGTCCTTATCCACGGTCGTCGGCCCGGCCTTGCCGCCCGGCACGATCACCCGCTCGATCTCTTCGGCGAAGTAGCCCGACGCCTGCGCCTTGGCGGCGCGCTGCTGGGAACGCAGCGCGAAGGCGTCCTGGTCCTTGCGCGCCACCTGATAATCCTCGGCGACGTTCTCGGCGGTCTCCGGCATCGCATCGACGCCGTATTGCTTTTTCATCAGCGGATTGATGAAACGCCAGCCGATCGTGGTGTCCTCGACCTGCGCGCTGCGCTGGAACGCCTCCTGCGCCTTGCCCATTACCAGTGGCGCGCGGGTCATCGATTCCACCCCGCCGGCGATGGCGAGGTCCATCTCGCCGGCGCGGATCGCCTGCGCCGCGTAGCCGACTGCGTTGAGGCCCGAGGCGCACAGCCGGTTCACCGTCACGCCGGGAACGGTTTCCGGCAAACCTGCCAGCAGCAGCGCCATGCGCGCCACGTTGCGGTTGTCCTCGCCGGCCTGGTTGGCACAGCCGAACACCACCTCGTCGACCGCCGACCAGTCGAGACCGGGATACCGCTTCATCAGCGCCCTGAGCGGCGCCGCGGCGAGATCGTCCGTGCGCACCTTGGCGAGCCCGCCACCGTAGCGGCCGATCGGAGTGCGGATACCATCGCAGATGAAGGCTTCGGGCATCTTCAACTCCCAACAGAAATCACTCGATCACTTCGTCGGCGCGGCCGAGCAGCGAAAGCGGCACGTCGATGTTCAGGGCCTTGGCCACTTTCAGGCTGACCGCCATTTCGACTCGAGTGGCTTGCTGGACCGGGAGGTCCGCCGGCTTTTCCCCCTTCAAGATGCGGCCAACGTAGCGGCCAGCGAGACGAAACGCGTCCTCTCTATTGCCCGAGTAGCTCAGCAGACCGCCGGACCGGACGAACTCGGGACTCTCGCTGATCGCGGGGATGCGATGCCGCATGGCCAATTCGCCGAGATCCTTGGCGAAGGCGGTAAAAGGCTGACCGAAGCCGACAATCAAACCGTCCGCACCCGTCCGTACCGCAGCCGTAAACCCTGCGTCGAACTCGCTTGCCAGCCGCGCGGCCACGGTTTCAACGCGCACGCCGAGTTTGCGCGCCGCGTCCTGCATGTCGCGCAATTGCCGCGGCGCGTTGGGATAATCCGGATTGAAGATAAGAGCGAACAGCTTCCCGGCAGGCAGCAGTTCCCGCATCACCTCGAGTCGCTTGGGCCCCAATTCCAAGCCAAGATTGGTGACGCCCGTGGCATTTCCACCGGGCCGACTCAGGCTGGCGACCAGGCCGATTTCGACCGGGTCGAAGCCGCCTTGAAACACAATTGGGATGGTCGAAGTCGCCTCCTTGGCCGCCTTGGCGGAAGGGATCCCGGCCAGTGATGCGATGACAGCCACTTGCCGCCGCACGAGATCGGACGCCAACTCGGGAAATCGGCTCACCTCGCCGTCCCCCCAGCGGAATTCGATCGTGATATTGCGTCCATCAGTGTAGCCGGCCTCCGTCAGCGCTTCGTGGAACGCGCGGAAGCGATTCGAGCGAAGCTCCTCCCGGTCACTGCCGAGAAATCCGATCACCAGCTGTGGCAGCTGCGCGAGCGCGGCCCTCGGCCACGCGGCGGCACTTAAGCCTGCGATGAACTCGCGCCGCCTCATCCGCCGCTCCTGGGCACGCCGGCCAAATGCATTGATTGGACTGCGTTTTCCAGCGCAATGTAGGGGTCCGGCCGGACAGGGTCAAACGCTTGACCCTGCCCGCGCCGCCACGCATGACTTTCGCAGGAAACGTCTCAAGGACCGCCGATGGCTGCATCGCCGAGCTTCGCCAAGCTGCCCTCCTCGCTGCACGCCGAGCGCAAGGGCGACGTCGCGATCCTGCGGCTGGCGCGGCCCGAGAAGCGCAACGCGCTCGACGACGCCACCGTGCTCGGCATCGAGGCGTTCTTCTCAGCGCTGCCGGACGGCATCAAGGCCGCCGTCATTCACGGCGCGGGTGAGCATTTCTCCGCCGGGCTGGATCTGAGCGAATTGTCCGAGCGCGACACCGCGGAAGGCGTGATGCACTCGCGGATGTGGCATCGCGCGTTCCAGCACATCGAGTTCGGCAAGGTGCCGGTGGTCGCGGTGCTGCACGGCGCGGTGGTCGGCGGCGGGCTCGAGCTGGCGGCGGCGGCGCACATCCGCGTCGCCGAGCGCTCTTCTTACTACGCGCTGCCGGAAGGCAGCCGCGGCATCTACGTCGGCGGCGGCGCGTCGGTGCGCCTGCCGAAGCTGATCGGCACCGCGCGTGTGATGGACATGATGCTGACCGGGCGCATCTACGGGGCCGAGGAAGGCCAGGCAATCGGGCTGTCGCAGTATCTCGTCGACAACGGCGCGGGCCTCGCCAAGGGCATTGAGCTTGCCGAGCGTATCGCCACCAACGCGCCGCTGACCAACTTCGCCGTCATGCACGTGCTGCCGCGCATCGCCGAGAGCGATCCGGCGAGCGGCTACCTTGCCGAGTCGTTGATGGCGGCGATCGCGCAGGGCAGCGACGAGGCCAAGGAGAGGCTCAAGGATTTTCTGGAGAAGCGCGGCGCCAAGGTGACGCATGGCTAGTCAAAATCTGGCTGAGCCGATGCACGCGAGCGCCGCGCCACTGCGCCCGGTGCGGCTCGGCCCCGCCGACGTCACGCTCGACCGCAAGCCGGACGGCACGATCTTGCTGCGCTCGCCGCACGCGCTGGAGCGCTATCCAGCCAAGCTGACCGAACGGCTGCAGCATTGGGCCAAGGCCGCGCCCGACCGCGTCTTCATCGCGCAGCGCACCGCAGCCGGCGACTGGCGCAAGCTGACCTATGCACAGACGCTGGCGCAGGTGCGCGGCATTGCCCAGGCCTTGCTGTCACGCAGGCTTTCGACCGAACGCCCGATCGCGATCCTGTCCGGCAACGACATCGAGCATGCCTTGCTGGCGCTGGCGGCGATGGTCGCCGGCATTCCCTATGCGCCGATCTCGGTACCCTACTCGCTGATGTCGTCCGACTTCGGCAAGCTGAAGTCGATCGTAGCGGACCTGACCCCCGGCCTGGTGTTCGTGTCCGACGGCAAGCCGTTCGCCCGCGCGATCGACGCGGCGGTGCCTTTGGACGCCGAAGTTGTCGTGACCACCAATCCGCCCGGCAACCGCCAAGCAACGTTGTTTGCCGACTTGACTGCCACACCGACCGCCGCGGTCGACGCCGCGCACGCCAAGATCGGCCCCGACACCATTGCCAAGATCCTGTTCACCTCGGGCTCGACCGGATACCCGAAGGGCGTCATCAACACGCAACGGATGCTCTGCTCGAACCAGGCGATGATCCGCTCGGGGCTCGCCTTCGTCGGCGACGAGCCGCCGGTGATCGTGGACTGGCTGCCGTGGAACCACACGTTCGGCAGCAACCACAACTTCAACCTGGTGCTCGACAACGGCGGCTCGCTCTACGTCGACGAAGGCAAGCCGCTGCCCGGCGCGATCGCCGCGACCGCGCGCAACCTGAAAGAGATCGCGCCGACCATCTACTTCAACGTGCCGAAGGGCTTCGAGGCGCTGCTGCCGCACCTGCGCGCCGACGCGGAATTGCGCCGCAACTTCTTCAGCCGCTTGAAAGTGATGTTCTACGCCGGCGCCGGGTTGCAGCAATACGTCTGGGACGAGCTGACGCAGATGAGCGTCGATACCACCGGCTCGCGCATCATCTTCCTGTCCAGCATCGGCTCGACCGAAACGTCGCCGCTCGCGCTGTCCTGCAACTGGGACTTCGACCGGCCCGGCAACATCGGCCTGCCGTCGCCCGGCGTCGAGCTGAAGCTCGTTCCGAACGAAGGCAAACTCGAGGCGCGGCTCAAGGGCGACAACATCACGCCGGGCTATTGGAATCGGCCCGACCTCACCAGGGACGCGTTCGACGCCGACGGCTACTACAAGATCGGCGATGCTCTGAAATTCGTCGACCCGGCCGATCCGGCGAAGGGACTGCTGTTCGACGGCCGCCTCGCGGAAGACTTCAAGCTGGCCAGCGGCACCTGGGTATCGACCGGCGCGTTGCGCGCGCAGTTCGTCGATCACTTTGCGCCTCTCGTCAGAGATGCGGTGATCGCGGGCGCCGACCGCGACGACATCGCGGCGCTGGTGTTTCCCGACGTGGAGGCCTGCCGCAAGCTCGCGGGACTTGCCGCGGAGGCGCCGCCCGCCGCCGTGCTGGGCGATGCCCGCGTGCGCGACGAGTTCCGCCGCCGGCTGTCCGCGCTGGCCAAGCAGAGCACCGGCGGCTCGAA
>JBEVIJ010000069.1:0-6660 GCA_040510745.1 Xanthobacteraceae bacterium | reverse complement strand
TCGGCGTGTGGCCGAGGCCTTCGCCAAAGCTGAAATGCTCGACATTCAGCGCGCAATAGAAAGCGAGGCGCTTGCCGTCCGGCCAGGTGAAATCCTGCCGCTCGGTGATCGGCGAATAGGCGTAGCGATTGTGTTTCTTAAGTTTCATGGCGCGCGAGCCCTTATAGCGCAGGCTGTCATGCCCGCGAAAGCGGGCATCCAGCACGCCGCGGCAATCGGGCGGGCGCGGTGCCCGTTTCAAAAGACGGTGGTTACTGGATCGCCCGCTGTCGCGGGCGATGACAGCGGAGTGTGGGGCGAGCGCGGCGCGATGCCGCGCCGCTACACATTCCGCACGGTGCTCGCCGCGCCGGTGCCCGCGATCTTGCCGAACACGGCGCCCGACATCAGGCCCGAGCCGCCCGGATAGTTGAAATAGAAGATGCCGCCGACCAGCTCGCCCGCCGCGTAGAGGCCCGGGATCGGGTTCATGTCCGAGTCGATCACCTGCCCGGTGTCCGGATCGATCCGCACGCCGCCGAACGAGAACGACACGCCGCAGCCGACCTGGTAGGCCTCGAACGGCGGCTCCTCGATGGTGTTGGCCCAGTTCGACTTGTTGATGTCGAGCCCGACGGTGCAGCGGCCGTCCTTGACGTTCGGATTGAAGGTGACGTCCTTCTTCACCGCCGCGTTGTATTTCTTGATCTCGTCGAGGAACGCCTCGGCGTTGACGCCCTCGAGCTTGTGGGCGAACTCCTCGATGGTGTTGGCCGAGACCTTCGAGACGCGCTTGATGCGGTACTCGGCGCGCAGCATCGGAACGATCTTGCCGTCAAACACCTGCCAGGCGAAGTTGTTGGGCTGGCGCAGCACCACGGCGCCGTATTTCGCGTAGGTGTAGTTGCGGAAGTCAGCGCCCTCGTCGACGAAGCGGCGGCCGTTGGCGTTGATCAGGATGCCCCACGGATAGCTGTGCTTCTGGAAGTTGTCGCCGACCGAGAGGTCGCCGAACTCCGGCGCGTTGTAGTCCCACTGCACGGCGTGCGAGCCGGACCAGTTGCCGAACGACGACGCGCCGATCGCCAGCGCCATGTTGATGCCGTCGCCGGTGTTGTAGGGCGTGCCGCGCACCTTGGCGAGCTCCCAGCCGGGGCCGAGATACTTGGTGCGCATCTCCGCGCTCGACTCGAAGCCGCCGCAGGCGATGACGACGGACTTGCAGCGGATCTCCTCGATCGCGCCGTTGACCTTCACCTTGACGCCGCGCACCACGTTGCCGTCGTAGATCAATTCGAACGCGCGGGTGCCGTACACGATCTCGATGCCCTGCTTCTGCGCCAGGCTGAGATGCTGCTCGACCAGGCCCGGGCCGCCGCCCTTGGCCTCGACGGTG
This sequence comes from Xanthobacteraceae bacterium, assembly GCA_040510745.1. Classification (GTDB taxonomy): domain Bacteria; phylum Pseudomonadota; class Alphaproteobacteria; order Rhizobiales; family Xanthobacteraceae; genus Z2-YC6860. The sequence goes on along the minus strand of JBEVIJ010000069.1, from coordinate 5,285 downwards.
AGACCGCCCCAGAACTTGAACTTGCCGTCGATCAGATACGCCTGGCGTCCCCAGATCGGATCGAACTTCATGCCCTTGCCGTGCAACCAGCGCATCGCATCGCGCGAGCGGCCGACCAAGCGGTCGCACAGGTCGCCGTCGGTGCGGTAATTGGTGATGCGGAACATGTCGTCGTAGAACTGGTCGGTGGTGTAGGTGCCGAAGTCGGAGCGCTCGACCTCCTCTTTGGTCAAGTCCGGCATGATCGCCTTCAGGTCGTCGACGCCGTCGTAGACGCAACGGAACGCGCCCGCGGTGAAGCGCGAATTGCCGCCCATCAGCTCCTTCGGCGCGCGCTCGACCATCAGCACGTTGGCGCCGTTCTCGCGCGCCGCGAGCGCCGCGCAGAACGCCGCATTGCCGGCGCCGACCACCACCACATCCCAAGATTTACCCGCCACTTTTCAGTCCTCCGACATGCACCCATCGTTTCGAGCGCACCATCGGATGCAGCGTTTGGCGGGTCAAGGGCGCGGCCGGCATGGCCCAATTGCAAGCGCCGTCATCCTGAGGGTGCGAGCGAAGCGAGCCTCGAAGGATGGACGGCCACAGCGCTGCAGCAGCCGGGCCGATTCATCCTTCGAGGCCCGCCTTCGGCGGGCACCTCAGGATGACGGATGAAGCCCGATCAAACCGGCCGCTCACCCTTGAGCATCAGCCGATAGAGGTAGCGCACCTCGGCGACCGGATAGTCGCCGTTCGCCTTGTGCAGCAGGCAGCGGTTGTCCCAGATCACCACGTCGCCGGAATGCCACTTGTGGCGATACTGGAACTTGTCCTGCGTCGCGTGCTGCAGCAGTTCATCGAGCAGCGGCAGCGCCTCCGCCTCGGAGAGCCCGACGATCTCCTCGATGCGGATCGGATTGATGTAGATCGCCTTGCGGCCGCTCTTCGGATGCGTGCGCACCAGCGGATGCAGCACCGCGCCGGTCTCGATCTTCTTTTTCTCGCCCGGCAGCTTGGGCAATTTCCGCTCGCTGTATTTGCTCTGATAGACGTGCTTCGCCTGCAAGCCGTCGATGCGCGTCCGGATCGCCTCCGGCAGCGCGTCGTAGGCCTCAACCATATTGACGAACTGGGTGTCGCCGCCGGTCGCCGGCAGCTTCACCGCGTGCAGCGCGGTCGCCATCGGCGGCACTTCATCGTTGGAATGATCGGTGTGGTAGCCCTCGCCCGGAATGTAGACGCGGCCGTCCTCCAGCTTGTCCTGGTTGGAGATGTAATGGATGGCCGGGCACTCCGGCACCGAGAAGCGCGAATTGTGCTGCGGGAAAATCTCGCCGAACACCTTCATCGCCTCCAGGAACTGCGGCGCCGAGAGCTTCTGGTCGCGGATGCAGAGCACGGCGTGGTCGACGAACGCCTGGTTGAGGCCGTCACGGGTCGCGCCGTCGAGCGGCTTGCTCAGATCGACGCCGCGAATTTCCGCGCCGGTGTGCGCGGAGAGTGGCTTGATCGAAAACGAATGGGCCGCTTGATCCATCGTGCGCTCCCTGATTTGGCGAGAATAGCATCGGCGATCCGGCGGCGAAAGAAACCGGGCCCTTACCTGCCCCACTATTCGATCACCTCGTCGGCCAGCAGTTGCATCGCATTGGGAACCGACAGACCCAGCGCCTTCGCTGTCTTCATATTGATCGCAAGCTCGAACCTGGTCGTTCGCATGACCGGCAAATCGGCGGGCTTCTCCCCCCGCAGCACCCGTCCGACATAGCCGGCGGTCTGGTAATAAGCGTCGTTCAAGTTGGTCCCATAACTTATGAGTCCGCCCGCCTCGATGAACTCGCGCCATTCGTAGATTGCAGGGATCGCATGCCGCGCGACGAGTGGAACCAGCGTCGTGCGCTGCGCGTAAAAGAACGGATCCGATGCGACCTGGAGCGCCTGGATGCGCTTTTGGGCAAGAGCCGCCAACGCCGCCTCGAACTCCGGTTCCGCGCTGGCGTGCTGAACGTGGAGTTGTAGCCCGAGTTTACGCGTGGCCTCCGCCAGTTCCTTGGTCTGATTTTCGGCGTTGCCGTTGGTTGGATTGATCAGTGTACCGATGGCCGTCGCTCCGGGAACCAGTTGATGGAGGAGGCCCAACCGTTTCGCTTCGAGCTCGGCGCTGAAGAAGCTTATACCGGTAACATTGCCGCCTGGACGGTTGAGGCTCGCGACCAAGCCGAACTGGACCGGGTCGCTGCCCATCCCAAAGACGATCGGAATGGTCGAGGTGACGGCCTTCACAGCAACGGCGGTGTGGACGCCGCCGAATGCGGCTATGACGTTTACCTGCCGGCGAACCAGGTCTGTCGCGAACACCGGTAACTGTTCATACCGGCCCCCCGCCCAGTGAAATTCGATGGTCACGTTCCGACCGTCGACAAAGCCAGCATCACTCAGTCCCTGCACAAACGAATCTTTTTGGCGACCCGGCGAGGCACCGCTGAGAAACCCAACCACCGGCATCGCCTGCTGCGCTCGCGCCGCAAACGGCAATGCCGCCACGCCGCCGAGACCCGCGATGAACTCGCGCCGCTTCATTCAATCACCTCGTCGGCGAGCAACTGCATCGAGCTCGGCACCGTCAGGCCTAACGCCTTGGCGGTCCTCAGATTGAGGACCAATTCGAACTTGGTCGCCAGTGCAACCGGCAGATCGGCGGGCTTCGTACCCTTGAGAACCCGGCCAACGTAAATGCCGGCACGGCGGTAGCCATCGGTTTGGCTTGCTCCGTAGGTCATCAGGCCGCCGTCGTCGGCGTACTCGCGATTCACATAGCTCGCCGGCAGCCCGTGGCGTGCCGCCAGCGCAACGAGTTGCCGGCGCCGGTTGTTGAAGGTCGGACCACCGCCGACCAGCAGGGCGCCGGCGCCTGCCTTCACCATGGCTGCGAACGCGGCGTCAAACTCATCTTCGCCTGCGGCTTTCACAATCAGGACTTGCTGCCCGATCGCGCGACCCGCGGTCTCCGCGTCCTTCGCCACGATTTCGATTTCCGGGTAATTTGAATCCAGCAATACGGCGACGACGGCGGCCTTGGGAGCCAAGTCGCGCAGCAGTCCAAGCCGCTTGGCCATCAAATCCGAGACGGTAAATACGACGCCGGTGACGTTGCCGCCCGGCCGGTTGAGGCTGGCGACCAGGCCGAGTCTGATCGGATCACTGCCCGAGGCGAACACTAGCGGGACCGTCTTCGTTGCTTTCACGGCAACCTGCGCCGCAAGCGTGTTGACGACGATCACGGCCACCTGGCGCTGAACCAAATCGGCCACCATCCCCGGGAGCCGATCGAGCCGGTCTTCGGCCCAGCGGTATTCGATGGCAACGTTCTGCCCGTCCACGAATCCTGCGTCGTTCAGCCCCGCCCGGAACGCCTTCACGAGGTGTGCGGACCCCCTTTCCGATGTGCTGCGAAGAAAGCCGATCACCGGCATCGCCTGCTGCGCGCGCGCCGCGAACGGCAATGCCGCCACACCGCCGAGCGCCGCGATGAACTCGCGCCGCTTCATTCAATCACCTCGTCGGCGCGGGCGAGCAGCGTGGGCGGCACGGTGAGGCCGAGCGCCTTTGCCGCCTTGAGGTTGATGACGATCTCCAGCTTGGTCGGCTGCTCGACCGGCAGGTCGGCGGGCTTGGCGCCCTTGAAAATCTTGTCGACGTAGGCCGCGGCGCGGCGATAGAGGTCGGGATAGTGGGCGGCATACGCAATGAGGCCGCCGACATCGACGTACTCGCGGCTGGCGTAGATCGCCGGCAGCTTCTGCTTGGCCGCAAGCTCGGTGATCTGCGCCCGACTGGCGATCACCACCGAGTCGTTTCCGACGGCGAGCGCATCAACACGCTTGGCCGTCATCGCCTCAAACGACGGCGCGATGTCCTCCGGCTTCCTGACGTCGAACATCAGCGCTTCCAAGCCCAGTGTCTGCGCGGCGAGCTGGGTTTCGTCCCACTGCGCCGGAACGCTGAGATTGGTGATGTTATCGAGCGCGCCGATCCGCTTCATGCCCGGCACCAGCTCCTTGAGCAGCTCGATGCGCTTCTGGGTGAGCTGAGTGACGAAGGCGCTCAAGCCGGTGACGTTGCCGCCGGGCCGCGCCTGGTTTTCCACCATGCCGGATTCGATCGGCTCGCCGTTCGCCGCCATCACGATGGGAAGACCGCCCGCCGCCCGCTTGGCGGCGAGCGCCGGCGGCGTGCCGCGCGTGACCAGAACGTCGCACTTCAGCTTGACCAGTTCGGCCGCCAGTTGCGGCAACCGATCAATACGGCCGTCGAACGAGCGATAGTCGATGATGAGGTTTTGCCCCTCGACATAGCCGAGCGCGCGCAGGCCGGCGCGAAATGCATCGAGGTTCTTGACGTTCAGCGCGGCCGAGGTCGTGTCCAGCATGCCGACGCGCCAGACCTTGCCGGCTTGTTGCGCGCGAGCGGTGAATGGATAAGCCGCCGCGCCGCCAGCCAGTGCGATGAAATCGCGCCGCCTCATTGGTTTCCCCCGCGCAAACATAGCAGCAAACATAGCATAGGGCCGCTCGCCGTGCGCGGCTTGGATGCTGCTTTGGCGGCCGCTTTGATCGACAAGGTCCGGACTTTGCGGATAAAATCCTCACTGTTCCCAGGCATCCGGGAGACCCGTCATGGCCCTGCTCGACAGCGAAACCAAATCCCGCGGCTGGTACCGCGACGGCCTGCGCGGCTGGCTCGACGAGGTGCAGCGGATGGGCGAGCTGCTCCATGTCAGTAATGCGCACTGGGACGCCGAGATGGGCAGCATCACCCAGATCCTGACCGAGAAGAGCAACAACTCGGCGCCGGCGATCCTGTTCGACGACATTCCGGGCTACGCGAAAGGCTTCCGCACGCTGTACGGCCACTTCTCGACCATCAAGCGCGTCGCGCTCACACTTGGCCTGCCGCTGGAGCACGACCGCAAGGTCGACATCGTGCAGCGCTATCATGCGCGCATGCAGGAGCTGAAGACGATACCGCCGCGCTTCGTGAAGGATGGGCCGGTCCTGCAGAACGTGCTGGAGGGCGACAAGATCGACGTGCTGAAATTCCCGGTGCCGCGCCATCACGAGAAGGACACCTCGCGCTACATCGGCACCGGCTGCTGCGTGATGACGCAGGACCCTGACGCCGGATGGTTCAACCTCGGCGCCTACCGTTCGCAGGTCTACGACCGCAACACGGTCGGCTGCCAGATCACCGAGGGCAAGCACGGCCGCATCCATCGCGACAAGTATTTCGAGCGCGGCCAG
>JBEVIJ010000068.1:0-14678 GCA_040510745.1 Xanthobacteraceae bacterium | reverse complement strand
TGCGATTCCAGATGCAGCGAGAGACCCCATTCGCAGGCCAGCGACGTCATTTGCCGCCCAGGCACCGTATCGACGTTTTCGATCACCGCGAACGGGTGGGTCATCTTCGGCAAGAACCGCTCGTAACGGGAATCGACGATGACGCGGACAGCAAGTTGGTCGACCGTGGGCGCAGCGAACGGCCGGCCGGCAGGACTCTGGTTCATGGCTCCATCTCCCCATTTGAACGCGGCGCCACACGACGTGACCAAGCCATTCGTGCGGGTTCCGGCGGAAAGAGCCGTTTATCTATCACGCGGAATGCGCGACAGTAACCCGGCGATGGCCGCAAGAGCCGTGCAAGACGCGAAAGGAGGGCAGCCATGATGAGACATCTGACAGCGGTCCTGTTCGCGCTCGCCGCGACAACGCCGGGCGCCGGCCCGGTAGCGGCGCAGCAGGACTATCCCAACCGGCCGATCACACTTGTCGTTCCGCTGCCGCCGGGCGGCACCGTCGACATCATGGCGCGCGCGGTAGCCGACAAGCTCGGCGCCGCGCTCGGCCAGCAGGTGGTGGTGGAAAACCGCGCCGGCGGCGGCAGCGGCACCGTCACGACGCGCACGGTCGCCAAGGGCCTGGCAGATGGCTACACGCTGCTGCTCGGCTACACCTCGACGCTCGCCACCGGTCCGCACATGTTCGACAACGTCGGCTACGATGTGCGGAAGGACATCACACCGATAGGATTGATCGGCTCGGCGCCGGCGCTGCTGCTGGTGCATCCCAGCGTGAGCTATCGCAACGTCGGCGATCTGATCGCGGACATGCGCGCCTCCAAAGAGCCGTTCCAGCTTGCCACACCCGGCGTGAGCACCGTCAATCATCTCGCCGCCGTGATGCTGGCGCAGCAGGTTGGCGTCAAGGCTTCCTACATTCCATACAAAGGCTCGCAGCCGCTGATCACTGATCTGGTCGGCGGCCACGTCAAGGTCGGCTTCAACCCGATCCCGGTGTCGCGCGCCGCAATCGACGGCAAGCTGATCCGCGCGCTCGCCGCCACCTCGATGAAGCGATCGAGCATGTTCCCCGACCTGCCCACGATTGCGGAGTCCGGCCTGCCCGGCTTCGACGCCGTGTTGACCTATGGCATCGTCGCGCCCGCCGGCACGCCACGTCCGATCGTCGAGCGGCTCAACAAGGAATTGCGCGCCGCGCTCGCCACCGACGAAGTGAAGCGCCGGCTCACCCAGGAGGGCGCCGAGGCGATGCCGACAACGCCGGAAGAGCACGCCGCCGTGATCGACAACGAGGAAACCAAATGGTCGGCCATCATCCGGTCGATGAGCGCCAAGCATTGAACGGGCTTCAACTCACATCGAGGTTGGGAATGAAACTGTCATCGCTCGCCGCTGCGCTGCTCGCCGCTTCCGCGTTGCTGACGGGCGCGGCCGCGCAGGACTATCCGAGCCGTCCGATCACGCTGGTGATCCCCTATCCACCCGGCGGCGGCAACGACGTCATGGGCCGCAGCGTGGCCGAGAAGATGAGCAAGACGCTTGGTCAGACCATCGTGGTTGAGAACCGCGCGGGCGCCGGCGGCTCGATCGCGACACGGCAGGTCGCGCGCGCCGCGCCCGACGGCTACACGCTCGTCCTCGGCGGCACCGGCACCCTCGCCGTCAATCCGACGCTCTACGACAACGTCGGCTACGATCCGCGCAAGGATTTTGCGCCGGTCGGCCTGATCGGGACAGGCCAGCTCATCCTGGTGGTCAATCCCAACGTGCCGGTAAAGACCATTCCGGAGTTGATCGCGCTCGCCAAGAAGGAAACCGGCAAGCTGAGCTACGCCTCGTCAGGCATCGGCAGCGGCATCCATCTTGGCGCTGTGCTGTTCGAGCAGATGGCGGGCGTCAAGCTGACCCATGTGCCGTACCGCGGCACCGCGCCGGCGCTGACCGACCTGATCGGCGGCCACGTGCAGATGTTCTTCTCGTCGTTGCCGCCGGCGGTCGCCATCGCCAAGGAGGGCAAGGTGCGCCCGATCGCAGTGACGGGAGCCGCACGCTCGGCGGTGTTCCCCGACCTGCCCACCGTGGCCGAGACGCTGCCCGGCTACGAAGCGGTGCTGCATTACGGCATCATCGCGCCGGCCGGCACGCCCGACGCCATCATCCGCAAGCTCAGCGTGGCGCTGCGCGAGGCGGTCGCCTCTCCGGATACCAAGATGCGCATGGCGGCCGACGGCACCGAGCCATTGCCCTCAACGCCCGAAGAATACGCCGCGGACATCGACAAGGAAGAGAAGAAGTGGTCGGCGATCGTGCGGGCGTCAGGGGCCAAGGCGCAGTAGGGCGCTTCCTCCCCCCGCTTGCGGGGAGAGGGTGGCGAGCGAAGCGAGCCGGGTGAGGGGGAATCTCAAGGAGTCGCGTCCGTAGAGAGTCCCCCTCACCCGGCTTCCTCGCTATGCTCGGAGGCCGACCTCTCCCGCAAGCGGGGAGAGGTAAAGAGCGGCAAGCTGCGGGACTAAAATGAACTTCGACTTCACCGAAGAGCAAAAGCTGTTCGCGGACTCCGTGCGTAAGTTTGCGGTTGCGCATCTGGAGAAGGACGCGCTCAGCCGCGCGCACGATCCGCGCTATCCGTTCGATGTCGCCAAGCTGATGCACAAGCAAGGGCTGATGGGCATCACCATCCCCGAGACCGACGGCGGCCTAGGCGGCACGCTGCTCGACGCGGTGATCGCGATCGAGCAGGTCGCATCGGTGTGCCCGCGCAGCGCCGACGTCGTGCAGTTCGGCAACTTCGGGCCGATCCGCACCTTCGCCGAATACGGCAGCGAAGCGCAGAAGAAGAAATGGCTCGCCGAGCTTCTGGCGGGCAACATGGTGATCAGCCTCGGCATATCCGAGCCGGACGCCGGGTCGGCCGCGACCGAGCTGAAGACCTCCGCCAGGCCGGACGGCCCGCACTACATCCTCAACGGCAGCAAGGTGTTCTCCACCTTCAGCCCGGACGCCGCGATCTTCCTCGTCTATGTGCGCTATGGGCCAGGCACCGGCGGGATCGGCTCGGTGATCGTCGAGCGCGGCGCGCCGGGCTTCACCGTCGGCCCGCCGCAGGAATTCATGAGTGGCGAGCAATGGAGCGAGCTGCATTTCGACAATTGCCGCATCCCGGCGGAGAACGTGCTGCTCGGCCCCGGCGGCTTCAAGAAGCAGATGGCGGGCTTCAACGTCGAGCGCATCGGCAACACGGCGCGCTCGCTGGCGTTTGGCCGCTACGCCTACGAACGCGCGCGCGAGCACGCCTCCGTGCGCAAGCAGTTTGGCCGGCCGCTGTGCGAATTCCAGGGCCTGCAATGGAAATTCGCCGACATGGCGATCAAGCTGGAGAGCGCGCAGCTGCTGCTCTATCGCGCCGCGGTGAACGCCGACCGCGGTTTGCCCTCCGCATACGAGACCTCCGTCGCTAAGGTTGCGTGCAACACCGCCGGCTTCGAAGTCGCGCACGAGGCGATCCAGATCATGGGCGCGGCAGGCTACAGCAAGTCGGCGCTGGTCGAATATTGCATGCGCCGCTGCCGCGGCTGGATGATCGCCGGCGGCTCGGTGGAGATCTTGAAGAACCGCATCGCCGAGCACGTGTTCGACCGGCGGTTCGATCAAAGGCCGCCGAAGCCGAAATCCGCTGAGGCCGCGGAATGACTCTCTCGATTCCTACCTCCCCCGCCTGCGGGGGAGGGAGACGAGAGGGCGCCGCTGACGCCACCCTCGCCCAACACCTCTTCGCGCCGAAGTCCGTGGCCATCGTCGGCCAGTCGAACGACGCAACCAAGACCGCCGGACGCCCGCTGAAGTTCCTGCGCCAGGCCGGTTATGCCGGCCGCATCTATCCGGTCAACGCGCGGCGCAACGAGGTGCTCGGTGAGCGCGCGTACCCGTCGCTCGCGGCGCTGCCTGAGGTGCCGGAGCACGTCTACGTGGTCGCGAACACCGAGGCGACCATCGAGGCGATCGAGGAATGCGGACGCCTCGGCGTGCCGGTCGTCACCGCGCTCGCCAACGGCTTCGCCGAGGTCGGCGCAGAAGGCCACGCGCGCGAGACGCGGCTGCGCGAGATCGTCGCCACGACCAAGACCCGCATCGTTGGGCCGTCGAGCCTCGGCGTGGTGGACCTGCGGCACAAGACATTCCTCACCGCCAACGCTGCCTTCGACGAAAAGGATTTGCCGGTCGGCCGCATCTTCGCGGCCTCACACTCCGGCGGCATGATCGGCACGTTCCTTTCGCGCGGAAAGGCACGGGGTATAGGATTTGCCGCTCTGGTTTCCGTCGGAAACGAGGCTGATCTGTCGATCGGCGAGATATGCGCGTCAACGCTCGACGATCCCGGTATCGACGGCTACGTGCTGTTCCTCGAAACCATGCGCAAGGCGTCTGCGCTGCGCGCCTTCGCGCTCGAGGCGGCGAAGCGCGGCAAGCCGGTAATGGCCTACAAACTCGGCCGCTCCGAAGCGGCACGTTCGCTCGCCGTGTCCCACACCGGCGCGCTGGCCGGCGAAGACGACATCGCCGACGTGTTCCTGGCCGAGTGTGGCATCGCGCGGGTCCACACGCTGGAAGGGCTGATCGAAGGCTTCCCGATGGTAGCGCGCGTGCCGGCATTGCCGCGCGGCGCCAAGCGCGGCGCGGTCGCCGTGGTGACGACGACGGCTGGCGGCGCGGCCACCGTGGTCGATCCGCTCAGCGTCCGCGGCGTCAAGGTCGAGCAGCCCAGCGCGGAGACGCTGGCGCGGTTGAAGGCAAGCACCGGCGTCGATGTCGCGCCGGCGCGCATCGTCGACATGACGCTGACCGGCACGCAGTACGACGCCATGAAGGCCGCGCTCGGCGTGCTGACCTCGGCGCCGGAGTTCGACATGGTGGTGGCGGTGATCGGCTCATCGGCACGCTTCTATCCCGACTTGGCCGTGAAGCCGATCATTGATAGCGCCGGCGCGCAGAAGCCGATCGCGGCGTTCCTCGTTCCCGAGGCGCCGGACGCGCTGAAATGTCTCTCCGCCGCGGGCATACCGAACTTTCACACGCCTGAAGCCTGCGCCGACGCGATCGCAGCGGCGTTAGGGCGGCGCGAGCCGCGTGTGATCGCTGGCCCCCATCCCAACCCTGCCCCTTTCAGGGGGAGGGAGAAGCAGCTGGCGGTCCGCATGCTCGATGAACTGGAGGCTTATGCATTGCTCGACAAGCTGGGTGTGGCTCACGCGCCAAGCGTCGCGCTCGATGTGAACGCGACGAAAGTACCGTCCCTGCCCTTTTCCTATCCCGTCGCTGTCAAAGCGCTGTCGGCCGAGATCGCACACAAGTCCGATGTCGGCGGCGTCATTCTCAACGTGCGCGACGACGCGGCCCTGCTGGCTGCGACAAAGCAGATCGCGCAATCCACCAAAGCGCCGCGCGTGCTGGTGCAGCCGATGACGCAAGGCCTCGGCGAAGTGCTGATCGGGTACCGCGTCGATGCCGACGTCGGGCCGCTGGTGATGGTGGCGGCCGGCGGGGTGCTCGCCGAAATCTACCGCGACCGCAGTCTTCGCCTCGCGCCGGTCGATCTCGCCACTGCGCATGAGATGATCGGCGAAGTCGCGGCGCTCAAGGCGCTCGCCGGCTATCGCGGCAAGCCGCCGGGCGATCTCGACGCGCTGGCGAACGCGCTGGCCGCGCTGTCGCAGCTTGCTGTGATGGACGGGCCCGCCGTCGCGGAAGCCGAGGTCAATCCGCTGATGGTGCGCGCCAAGGGCCAGGGCGTCGTCGCGGTCGATGCGCTGGTGAGGATGATGTGATGCCGCTGTGCCACCCTCCAGCTGTCATGCCCGCGAAAGCGGGCATCCAGTACTCGAGGAATTTGCAGTATCGTCGAATGTCTGTGGTTACTGGATCACCCGCGTTCGCGGGTGATGACAGCGGTGTTTGGTGTGACAGCAGTGCGTGACGGGAGAGCCGTAATGATCGAACGCATTCCCGATTTGGTGAACGCCGACGCCAATCTCGTGCGGCGCGGCCGTTTTCTCTCCACCACGTTTCTGGTCGAGATCAGCGACCAGGGCTATCTTGTCAAAATCCTGGAAGGCCGCATCGCCTCGATCACGCCTGGCCCGTTCGTGACGCCGAACTACAGCTTCGCGTTGCGCGCGCCGCGCGACGAATGGGAATTGTTCTGGACCGAGATGCCGCCGCCCGGTCACCACGACATTTTCGCATTGTTCAAGCGCGGCAAGCTGAAGATCGAAGGCGACCTGCGCCCATTCATGCAGAACCTGCTCTACATCAAGGATGTGCTGGCCTCGCCGCGCAAGCACGCCGGCGGCGGCGGAAGCGCGCCCGCGCCGAAAGCGGCGCCGGCAAAGCCGACCTTCGAGCCCATCGTCGGCCGCTACCTCAACTTCAATCTGCTCGGCAGAGCGCACCGGCTCTATATCGAGGAAGCGGGCCAGGGCATTCCGCTGCTCTGCCTGCACACCGCCGGCTCCGACGGGCGTCAGTATCGCGGACTGCTCAACGACACGCGCATCACCGACAATTTCCGCGTTATCGTGTTCGACATGCCCTGGCACGGCAAGTCGTCGCCGCCCGAAGGCTACCAGGACGAGGAGTACAAGCTCACCTCACGCGACTACGTCCGCATGGTGCTGGAAATCTCCGACGCGCTGAAGCTCGACAAACCCGTGGTGATGGGATGCTCGATCGGCGGCCGCATCGTGCTCTATCTAGAGCACCAGCACCCCGAGCGGTTCCGCGCCATCATCGGGCTGGAGACCGCGGCGCATGTCGCGCCCTACTACGACGTCGGATGGCTGCACCGGCCCGACGTGCACGGCGGCGAGGTGTCGACCGGCGTCGTGTCCGGGCTGGTCGCGCCGACCGCGCCCGACAATCACCGCTGGGAGACGCTCTGGCACTACCTGATGAGCGGGCCCGGCGTGTTCAAGGGCGACCTGCATTTCTACAAGGTTGACGGCGACATCCGCGCCAAGGTCGACGAGATCGACGGCCGCAAGACGCCGCTCTACCTGCTCACCGGCGAATACGACTATTCCTGCACCAGCGAGGGCACGCTCGACGTGGCGAAGCGCACCGGCGCCGAGGCAACAATCATGAAGGGACTGGGCCACTTCCCGATGAGCGAGGACCCGCCGAAGTTCATCTCGTATCTGCTGCCGGTGCTGGAGAAGATACGGAAAGGCTGAGTTCGCCTCCTATCCGCTGTCAATCGAAGGAACCCCGGTTACGGACAAGGTGACCGAGCAAGCAGCACCGGTGTAAGCTCCCTCGAAATCGAGGAAGCGCCATGTCCCACGCCGAAGCCGTTCACACCCTGCAGCCCGCCGCCGGCGCGACGCAGGCGCTGATCGCGTTCAACCGCGATCTGCGCTACGACGCGATCCCCGAGGAGGCACGGCACTACGCCAAGCGCCACCTGCTCGACACAGTTGGAGTGATGATCGCCGGCGCGCCCGGCACCATCGCGACCAGCGCCGAAAACGTCATCGCCTCGGTGCGCCCAGCCGGCAAGATCCCGGTGCCTGGCCGCGCCCGCCGCGCCGACCTGCTCGACGCCGCGTTCCTCGGCGGCACCGCGGCGCACGGCATCGAGCTCGACGACGGCTACCGCAACGGCTCGGCGCACTGTGGCTGCGTGGTGGTGCCGGCCATTCTCAGCGTCGGCTACGAGCGCCGCGCCTCCGGCGCCGCGCTGATCGAGACGATGGTGGCCGGCTACGAGACCAACATTTCGCTGGCTCGCGCCTGCGCGCCGGACCTGCGCCACCGCGGCTTCCATCCGACTAGCGCGGTCGGCCCGTTCGGTGCGGCGATGGCGACCGCGAAGCTGCGCGCGCTGCCGGCCGACAAGCTCGGCAACGCGCTCGGCATCGCGGCGTCGAGCGCCGCCGGGCTGTTCGCCTTCGTCAACGGCGGCGGCGACATCAAGCGGCTGCATGCGGGACACGCCTCGCGCGAAGGCGTGCAAGCGGCGCTGCTTGCCGAGCAGGGTGTCGAAGGCCCGCCGAACGTCATCGAATCGCGCGACGGCTTCATGCAGGCCTTCGCGTTCGGCCGGGTCGACAAGGCGCGGCCGATCACGCTGCCGCCGCAGGCGGACTACGGCATCACCGACTGCTACATCAAGCCGTACGCCTGCTGCCGGCACATCCAGCCCGCGGTCGAGGCGGCATTCGGCCTGCTGAACGACGAGAAGATCAAGTTCGAGGACATCAAGAAGGTCGACGTCGAAACCTACAAGATCGCCGCCGAGCACGCCCATGTGCCATGGGACGATTTCGCCAGCGCGCAACTGAGCTTCCCGTACTTGATGGGGCTCGCGGCGCGCTATCGCGGCATCAAGTTCGAGCATTTCGACGAGAGAACGCGGAAGGACCCGGCGTTCGCTGATTTCGCCAACAAGCTCTCCATCACGGCACCGACCGAGATCGACCAGCTCTATCCCCGACTTCGCCCGGCCCGCGTCACCGTGCACACCGCGAAGGGCACGTTCGTCCGCCAGGCCGACGAAGCCTGGGGTTCGCGCATCGTGCCGCTCGACGACGACGGCCTGATCGCCAAATTCCACGACCTCGTGACGCCGGTATACGGCGAAGCGCGTGCCAAGCAATTGTCGGAGCGGCTCTGGAATATCGAGTCGCTCAAGGACGCCGCGCCGCTGATCGAAGCGCTGGCGAGGTAAGCAGGTCTCCTTACACCCCCCCCGCTGTCAGGCCCGCGAAAGCGGGCATCCAGTACTCACAGCACTGTTGGGTGGTTACTGGATCGTCCGCTTTCGCGGACGATGACAGTCACAGCTTGATGCCCCGCTTTGCATAACGCACTATGCCGGCAATCGTTGAGGACAACAGCATGAATTTCGCCGACACCAAGCGCCTGACAAACGCGGGCGCCAAGACGATGATGGCCACCGCAATCGCGGGGGCAAACAAGGAAGGCATCGCCGTCTCCATCGCCATCGTCGACGCCGGCGGACACCTGATCCTGCTGGAGCGCATGGAAGGCGGACGCTTCCACACCGTGCATTCCTCGACCACCAAGGCGGTCGCGGCCGCTTCGAACAAGCGCCCCACCTCTCCGAAGGGCGCGGTCGGCCAGGACCTCGACGTGGTCAACGCCATCGGGCTGACGCTCGCCGCCGGCCCCGAGCGCTGGACCGCGACGCGCGGCGGCTGCCCGATCCTGGTGAACGGCGAGTGCATTGGCGGCATCGGCGTCGCCGGCGGCGACTGGCAGACCGACCTCGATCTGGCAAAGGCCGCCGTGGAGTCGATCGGCGCAACCTGGGATCCGGACGCCAAGTAGGAACGCCCGAATGGCAACGAAGCCGCTGCGCGTCGCGTGCCTCGGCATGGGTTGGTGGTCGGACGTCCTTGCCGACGCCATCAAGCGCACCGACAAGATCGAGATCGTGTCCTGCTACACGCGCTCGCCGGACAAGCGCGAGGCGTTCGCCAAGAAATACGGCTGCAAGGCCGCGGCAAGCTACCAGGACGTGCTCAACGACAAATCCATCGAGGCGATCGTCAACACCACTCCGAACAACGCGCATCTGGAAACCACGCGCGTGGCGGCGGAGGCCGGCAAGCACACCTTCCTTGACAAGCCGATTGCCAACAGCGTGTCCGAAGGCCGCGCCATCGCCGACGCCTGCCGCAAGGCCGCTGTGGTGCTCGCACTCGGCTATCAGCGCCGCCGCGAAAGCCACTTCCGCTACGTCAAGAAGCAGATCGACAGCGGCGCGTTCGGCAAGCTGGTCAACGCTGAGGCCAACATCAGCCGCGACCGGCTTGGCAAGATCGATCTGTCGTCCTGGCGTTATCAGGCGCAGGGCATGCCGGGCGGTGTGATGCTGCAGATCGGCATCCACTACAGCGACGTGCTGGAATACCTGATGGGGCCGATCGTAGCGGTCAGCGGAAGACTCGCTCAATTGGTGCTGCCGGGCGACAACCCGGATGTCGCCAGCCTCGTGCTCGAACACCAGAACGGCGCGCTCTCAACGCTCAATGCCAGCTACGCCTCGGCGTCGGAATATTACCTGCTCAACGTCTACGGCAAGGAAGCCAGCGCCTACTACGACATGCACAACGGCCTGCGGCTGCTCAAGCGAGGCACCGACAAGGCGACGCATGTCCCTTGCGACAAGAACGACGTATTTCTCGAGGAACTGGAGGAATTCGCCGCGGCGGCGCGCGGCGGTGCGAAGCCCGAGATGGACGGCGACAGCGGGACCACCTCGCTTGCAGTCCTTCGCGCGGGTATCCTGTCGGCCAGGGAAGGCCGCCGCGTCGAAGTCGCGGAGGTGATGAAGAACGACTAGGGAGGTTTGGAATGAAGTCGGCGGCACGAATTCCGGTCATCTTCTGCGCGCTGATCGCGCTCGGCTCAGCCGTACAGGCGCAGGATTACCCCGCGCGATCGATCACCGTCGTTGTGCCGTTCCCGGCCGGCGGCCCCAGCGACGTGGTCGCGCGCATCGTCGCCGAGCACATGTCCCGCTCACTCGGCCAGACCCTGGTGATCGAGAACGTCGGCGGCGCCGGCGGCACGATCGGCAGCGGCCGCGTCGCGGCCGCGGCGCCCGACGGCTACACGCTGCTCGCCGGCAGCATGGGATCGCATGTCGCCGCGCCGGTGCTGACACCCAACATCAAGTACGGCGCCGGCGATTTCGCCCCGATCGGACCGACCGCCCACGCGCCGGCCGTCGTCGTGGCGCGCAAGGATCATCCGGCCAAGGATCTGCGCGAGTTCGTCGAACACGTGAAGATGAACCCCGCCGCAACCAAGCAGGCACACGGCGGCATCGGCTCGTCGTCGCACATGGCTTGCGTGCTGTTCAACGCGTCTGCCGCGCTGAAGCCGACGGCGGTCGCCTACCGCGGCACCGGCCCCGCGATGAACGATCTGGTCGGCGGTCATGTCGACTTCTTCTGCGAGCAGTCCGTCAGCGTCACCGAGCAGGTGCTGGGCGGCTCGATCAAGGCCTACGCCGTTTCGGCGGACGAGCGGCTCGCCGCATTGCCGAACGTCCCGACCGCCAAGGAGGCCGGCCTCGATTACCGCATGAGCATCTGGGCCGGCATCTTCGCGCCCAAAGGCACGCCGGCGCCGGTGGTCGACAAGCTTGCCGCCGCACTCGACAAGGCGCTCGACGACACGGGCGTGCGCGAGCGGCTCAACAAGCTGGGCGGCTCGATCCCCGGCAAGGCCGAACGCACGCCGGCCGCGTTCGATGCTTACGTGAAGTCCGAGGTGGTGCGCTGGGCGCCGGTGCTGAAAGAGACGCCGGTAAACTAGCTCAAACCGAACATCTTCGCCGCATTGCCGCCGAGGATCGCCGCCTTGTCGGCGTCGGACACGCGCAGGCGCTGCACGTGCGACAGGTCGGAGCCGATGAAAGGATCGTCGGTGCCGGCCAGAACCTGGCTCGCGCCGACCGCGCCGACCACGAACATCAGCGCCGCTTCGCCGAACGCGCAGGTGTCGTAGTAAAGCCGCGAAGCGTACTCGCTGGGCAAGCGGTTGATGTGCTTGCGGCAATCCGGGAACAGGCGATAGCCGTTGTCGAGCCGCTCCAGCAGCATGATCAGCGCCGCGCCGCTGTGCGCCAGCACGAGCGGGAAGTCGGGATAGCGCTCGAAGATGCCTGCATAGATCATGCGCGCCGCCATCAGCGTAGTGTCGAACATTAGGCCGACGCGCAGCGGCAGCTCGAACTCGCCCATGTCCGACGTGTCCTTGGGAAACATCGGATGCTCGATCACCGGCAGGCGAAGCTCGTTGATTCGCTTCCACAGCGGCTCAAATCGCCGGTCGTTGAGCGGAGGGCCGCCGATGTTGGAGCCGATTGCCAGGCCCTTGAGGCCCAGTTCGCTGACCGCACGGTCGATCTCATTCAGCGAGGCCCCGATATCGTTGAGCGGCAAGCTGGCGAGGCCGATAAAGCGGTCCGGATGCGCCTGGCAATACTCCGCAAGCCTGTCGTTGACGTGGCGGGCCATGCGGATCTGCTCGTCACCGGCGAACGGATAGACGTTTGGCGCGCTGACCGAGAGGACGCGCATACCTATTCCCTTCTTGTCCATGTCGCGTAGCCGGTGCTCGACGTCGAACATGTCCGGCCGGGTCCAGGCGATGGTGGCGCCGCGGTCGCGCAGCAGCGTCTTGCCGTCAGCCGTCTCCTCGACATCGAGCTTGCATTGCCGGGTCAGTTCGTCGAGGTAATGCCGGTCGACGAAATGAGCATGGATATCGATATTCATTCGCGCGCTCGCTGGGCTGGACGATAGTCGGCGAGATGCAACGGGCTGGCAAGGGATGGGCGCCGGAACATGAAGCTGCGCATCGCCGGCTATCAGGATGCACGCTCGGTGCACACCCGCGCCATGCGCGCGCTCGAAGCGTCGCTGAAGACGAAACTCGGCGATGGTATCGCCGTGGAATTCGAGGAAAACATCGCGACGCGCGGCCGCAAGGTGACGGACCTGCTCGACCTCGTGGAATCCGGCGAGTTGGACCTCTGCTATTTCTCGTCGAGCTATGTGACCGCGCGCGTTCCGACGCTCGGTGTGTTCGACATTCCCTTCGCGATGACGGATCGCAATCGCACGCGGACACTTCTACAAGGCGCGCTCGGCGAGCGGCTGGCGAGCGACGTGGCAGCGCGGACCGCCTACAAGGTGCTCGGCTTCTGGGATAACGGCCCGCGCCACATCTCCAACCGCCTGCGGGCGATTCGCATGCCGGCGGACTGCAAGGGCATTAGGATCCGCACGCTGCCGAGCGCGGGCCATCACGCCACGTACCGCGCGCTTGGCATGGAGCCGGTGACGATCGACATCCGGGATTTCGTCGAGGCGATCGCCAGCGAAAAGGTCGACGCGCAGGAAAATCCGCTCACCAACGTGCGCCAGTTCGGCCTGCAGAAATACCACCGCCACGTCACCATGACCGCGCATTTCCACGGCATCGCGCTGCTGCTCTGCAACGCAAAGATGCTCGATACGTGCGCGCCCGCGCTTCGCGACGCGCTGGCGCAGGCCGCATCCCTGGCAACCCGGGCGCAATGGGATTTCGCCACGGAGGACGAGCGGGAATCGCGCGCCGCGCTCGAAGCGGAGGGCGTCGCCATCGTCGATCTCGACGACGCCGGCCGCGCGGCGTTCCGCGCCGCGGTGCGCCCGCTGGCCGAGCGGCAGATCGAGGCATTGCCGGCGGAACTGGCGGCCCTGCTCAACCTCGCATAGCCGGAACCGGGCGCCACTCGTGTGCGTTATGGTTGCGGAGGCGGCCTTCGGGCGCTTCCAATTGTACGAAACCCCGGTACCGCAGAGGGCCGGGGTTTCGCCTTGTTGGCCAACGCTATCGGGGCTCGCTGTGATTTCGATCATCTCGATCGCGTTGGGCTTGTTCGGAAGCGCAACGCCGGCATGATATAAATTCTGACGGCGCACGTTCGTCCTTACGAACCGGACGGGGCACGTCACGAGGCCCTTGCGTCCCGTTCTCAGAAAAAGACTTTGTCCCGACCGGCACGTCTTCGTCCCGACCGGCACGTCTTCGCGAAACGCTTGGACCAGGCATCCTCGGGCTTGGCGCCGACGAACAACCCGTTGGCGTCGATGAACTTGGACGACACGATGAACGTCGAGACCAGGATGCGCTTCGCTTCGGTGGTCCGCCGCACGAGCACAACCGGCTCGTCCTGATCCGACCACACCACCACGTTCTTGTCGGGCGCCGCCGTTGCGATGGCGTCCTCGTACTTCTTCGGGACCGGTCCGGTTTCGGACTTGAAGCCGCGCGCGCGGTAGAGGTCGAACGACAGGCTGGCTTGCGAGCCGTTGAACGCCGCGACGTAGCCCTTCACCTGTCGGTCGTACAAACCGACCGAGCACAGCAGGTAGCGGAATTTCGCGTCGGCACGCTTCTCCAGGGGCTCGCAATCGCGGGCGCGATAAGGTGACCTTTTGCTCGCCGCCGACGGAGCTTCGCTCTGGGTTTCCTGAGCGCGAACGGCAGACACCGGGTCCAGCACGAGAACCAGGGCACACACCGCAGCAGCGAGCTTCAATGTCCAGACAATGCGCATCGCGCCTCAGACCCCGTTCAAAATTGGCGGTCCCGGGAAGACTCGAACTTCCGACCTTCGGTTTAGGAAACCGCTGCTCTATCCGGCTGAGCTACGGGACCGCTGGGAAAAACCTATAAATCATCAAAAACCGGGTGGCGAGTGGCGGAACGTCGGACGATTTCCGCCTCGCCACTCACGACCCGATCTCAGGATCGAGCGTGAACAATTCCTGGGGGCGGCCGACGCCGCGCAGCGCATAGCGCCCGACCGGCACCAGGCGGCTTCTGTTGTCACGACATCGGCGAACGCCGCGGAGACCAGCATCAACTGATCGGCCGAGCGGCACATCGCGGCGATGCGGCTGACCTCATTGACCGCCGGTCCGACCACTGTGAAATCGAGCCGGTCGGTGCTGCCGATATTGCCTTAAAACACCTCGCCGAAGTGAAGGCCGAGATACATGTCCGTGACCGGGAGGCCGGCCGCGGCGCGGCGCTCGTTCAGCGTCACGGCGCCGCGGCGGGCGGCCACGGTGGCGGCCAGCGCCGCCCGGCAGGCGC
>JBEVIJ010000067.1:0-16793 GCA_040510745.1 Xanthobacteraceae bacterium | reverse complement strand
GCATGATCCGTTCGTACTGCGCTTGGTCCGGGCGTGGTGGTTCGGGTTTGCCCAGCGCGCGCCGGATGAACTTGCTGGTCATTCTTGCCCCGAGCACGGTCCTGCTATTTTTGAAGGCAGAAGGCGAGAATGCCACCCGCTATCGCTACGACCACGCCGACGACACCGGCCCAGCCAGCGATCCTAGCCCACCATTTACGCGTCGCCTGCTCCCGTTCGGCGTCCTCTCGGTCTTTTTGACTGACCCAGTCCTCGACCTCTCCCCGAGTCATCAAGCCGCTACGAAAGCCGGCCATCTGGGCATTCCGGTCTCGCACGGTTGCAACCTGTAGCCTGAGCCGAACTATGTAAGGCCCAAGTGCTTCCAGTTCCGCGAGTTGAGGGGGCGTCAGCAGCAGCATCGGCATAGCTCTCAGGATTATAGCGCACCAGCCGCACTTATGGCGGAGGGGGTGGGATTCGAACCCACGGTGGACTTGCGCCCACGCCAGTTTTCAAGACTGGTGCCTTAAACCACTCGGCCACCCCTCCACTTCGGGAAAAATTGGCACCCGGTTGGCTTGCGGCCCTAACCCGGACGGGAAATTGTTTGGACTTCCAATGGTTAGCGTTCCGCACATGGCTATTTTCAAGACCGCTGCCTTAAACCACTCGGCCACCCTTCCCGCACCGCAAGGCCGTGGATTCGCACAAATCGGCCCGGATGCCAACTGCGCGGGGCGACCGGGCCGCGCCCCCCGGGCTGGATTTTCACATAGTATAGCGGGCCTTGAACCCATTTGCTCGGGCCGGCGTTCAGACGTTCGGGCCAAAGAGGCTCGCGTACCGATCGGGAGCGAGATGACCAAGATTTCGCGAATCGCGTTCAGCGCCGCCAGCCTGGCGCTGATCGTGCTTTCGCTTGCACTGGTGATCAACGGCGCGATCACGGTGATTGCCGGCCTGAGGTCGTCGTGGGCGGACGCAGCGACGCGCTGCTCTCCGCGATCGTCTATCGGCGCCGCCAAACGGACGTGACATGCGGCCTTCGCTCGCCATCATCGGCGCCGGAATGGGCGGGCTGACCCTCGCCGCAGCCTTGCATCGGCGCGGCTTCACCGTGCGCGTCTATGAGCAAGCGCCGCAGTTCGTGCGGCTCGGCGCCGGTATCCAGATGAGCCCCAACGCCATGCGGGTGCTGCGCGGCATCGGCCTGGAAGAGCGCATCCGCGCCCGCGCATTCCAGCCCCGCTCGTGGACCAACCGCGAATGGGATAGCGGCGCGCTCACCAACGAGCTCATGCTTGGCGCCGATGCCGAAGCGAAATACGGCGCGCCGTATCTGCTCATGCACCGCGGCGACCTGCACGAGGCGCTGGCGTCGAAGGTGCCGGACGAATTGATCTCGCTCGACAGGAAGCTCACCGATGTCGACTGGCGCGGCGGCGGCGTGACACTGCGTTTTGCCGATGGCTCGACGGCACAGGCCGACGCGGTGATCGCCGCCGACGGCATCCATTCGCGCGTGCGCGAGCTGTGGCGCGGCCATGAGCGGGCCAATTTCACCGGCCGCGTCGCCTACCGCACCACATTCCCGGCGTCTCTGCTCGGCGGCCATGCGATTGACGAGTGCTGCAAGTGGTGGGGTCCCGACCGCCACATCGTGATCTATTACGTCACCGCCAACCGCGACGAAGTGTACTTCGTTACCAGCGTGCCGGAGCCGGAATTCACCGTGGAATCCTGGTCGGCGACCGGCGATCTCGCCGCGCTGCGCAACGCCTTCACCGGCTTCCACGAGCAGGTGCGCCTTGTCGTCGAGGCGTGCCCGCGCGTGCACAAATGGGCGATCGTCGACCGCGACCCGCTGCCCCATTGGGGCGAAGGCCGCATGGTGCTGCTCGGCGACGCCGGCCATCCGATGACGCAATACATGGCGCAGGGCGCGGCCACCGCGATGGAGGATGCGGTGCTGCTCACCCGCTGCATCGAAGCCACGCCGGACGATATTCCCGCCGCGTTCCGCCGTTACGAGAGAGTGCGCCGGCAGCGCACCTCGCAGATCCAGGGCACCTCGCAGAAGAACACCTGGATGCGCGAGGCGACCGATCCGGCATGGGTCTATGGCTACGACGCCTGGACCGCGCCGCTCGATCCGGCGCCATCGCCAGCCGCAGCTTAGCAATCGCTAGAGCCGCAAGCGCGACAGCCGCAGCGCGTTGCCGATCACGCTGACCGACGACAGCGCCATCGCGGCGGCGGCGATCATCGGCGACAGCAGGATGCCGAACGCCGGATAAAGCAGGCCGGCGGCAATCGGCACGCCGGCGGCGTTGTAGATGAAGGCAAACAACAGGTTCTGCCGGATGTTGCGCATCACCACCTTCGACAGGCGTCGCGCCTTGATGATGCCGGTGAGATCAGGCTTGAGCAGCGTGATGCCGGCGCTTTCGATCGCGACGTCGGTCCCGGTCCCCATCGCGATGCCGACATCGGCCGCGGCCAGTCCCGGTGCATCGTTGATGCCGTCGCCCGCCATCGCGACCACGCGTCCTTCGCGGCGCAGCCGCTCGACGATCTGCGACTTCTGCTCGGGCAACAGGTCGGCTTCGACCTCGTCGATGCCAAGTTTCTCCGCCACCGCATTCGCCGTGGTGCGGCTGTCGCCGGTGAGCATGACGATGCGGATGCCTGCGCGCTTGAGCGCCTTGAGCGCGGCGAGCGCGGTCTCGCGCACCGGATCGGCCACCGCGATGACGCCCGCTGCCTTGCCGTCGACCGCAAGGAAGATCGCGGTGGCGCCGTCCTGCCGCAACCGTTCCGCCAACGGTTCCAGGTCCGCCGCCGCGATGCCAAGCTCACCGAGGAATTTCGCGCTGCCGAGCGCGACACGATGGCGCTCGATCATGCCGACCACGCCCTTGCCGGTCGGCGAATTGAAGCCGCGCACGTCCGGCGGCTCGATGCCGCGCTCGGCCGCGGCCGCGACGATGGCATGCGCGATCGGATGCTCGCTGCGGCTCTCGACAGCCGCGGCAAAGCGCAAGATGTCCTTCTCGTCGAGGCCGTGCGTCGGGATCACCGCGACGACCTTGGGCTTGCCTTCCGTCAGCGTGCCGGTCTTGTCGATCACCAGCGTGTCGACCTTCTCCATGCGCTCCAGCGCTTCGGCGTTCTTGATCAGGATGCCGGCTCGCGCGGCGCGGCCGACGCCGACCATGATCGACATCGGCGTCGCCAGGCCAAGCGCGCAGGGGCACGCTATGATCAGGACGGACACCGCCGCGACCAACCCATAGGCATACGGCGGCTCGGGGCCGAACCACGCCCACGCACCGAACGCGAGCAGTGCGACCGCGATCACCAGCGGCACGAACCATCCCGAAACGCGATCCGCCAGGCGCTGGATCGGCGCGCCCGAGCGCTGCGCCTGCGCCACCATCTGCACGATTTTCGCCAGCATGGTGTCGCGACCGACCTTCTCGGCGCGCATCGTGAAGCTGCCCGTGGTATTGAGAGAGCCCGCGACCAGTTTCGCGCCCGGCGCCTTGTCGACCGGCATCGGCTCGCCGGTCAGCATCGACTCGTCGACCGCCGATCGGCCTTCGGTCAGCACGCCGTCGACCGGAATCTGCTCGCCCGGCTTGACGCGCAGCAAATCGCCGGCGTTGACGGCATCGACCGCCATGTCGCGCTCGTAGCCGCCGGGTAAAATCCGGTGCGCGATCTTCGGCGTGAGGTTAAGTAGCGCCTTGATCGCGCCGGAGGTGCGCTCGCGCGCGTGCAGTTCCAGCACCTGGCCGAGCAGCGCCAGCACGGTGATCACCGCTGCCGCCTCGAAATAAACCGCGACCGCGCCGTCGTGGCCGTGGAACTGGTGCGGCAGGAAGTGCGGCGCGATCGTCGCGAACGTGCTGTACGCCCAGGCGACCAGCGTCCCCATCGCGATCAGCGTGAACATGTTGAGGTTGCGCGTCAGGATCGACTGGTCGGCGCGCACGATGAAGGGCCAGCCCGCCCACAGCACCACCGGGCTGGCGAAGATGAACTGCAGCCAGTTCGACCACGGCGGGCCAACGAGCTGCAGGCCGAACACGTGCTGCCCCATCTCCAGCACGAACACAGGGATCGTAAGCGCAAGGGCGATCCAGAACCGCCGTGTCATGTCGGCAAGCTCCGGATTGGGGCCGCTATCGGCGGTCACCACGTCTGGCTCGAGCGCCATGCCGCAGATCGGGCAACTCCCCGAGCCGATCTGACGGACCTCGGAATGCATCGGGCAGGTGTAGACCGTGTTCTCCGGCATCCTTTGAGACTCGGCCTTGGCGCCGAGGACTTTCTCTGGCTCGGCGGCGAACTTGGTCCGGCAGCCGCCGGAGCAGAAAAAATACGGTTTGCCGTGATGCGTGTGCTGGTGCGGCGTGGCCTGCGGATCGACCGTCATGCCGCAAACGGGATCGATCACCCGGCCGGCGGCGGGCGCGGAGACGTGTTGGTGCTCAGACATGACCGGCAGCAATCCTGACTTTCGAACTTGGCCTTAGATAGCTGCTGGAGCTTGATCTCGCCAGCGTTCGCCTATAGCTCCTCTCCGTGCGATCCGACAACCCGAAACAAACCGGCGACAAAGCCGCGTCCCAAGTGGCGCCTGTCGTGAGCTTCGTCTCGCTCGGCTGCCCCAAGGCGCTGGTCGACAGCGAGCGCATCATCACGCGGCTGCGCGCCGAGGGCTATGCGCTGACGCGCGAGCACAAGGGCGCCGACATGGTGATCGTCAACACCTGCGGGTTCCTTGACAGCGCGCAGGAGGAATCGCTCGAGGCGATCGGCGACGCGCTGGCAGAAAACGGCAAGGTGATCGTCACCGGCTGCATGGGCGCCGAGCCGGAAAAGATCACCGAGCGCTATCGCAACGTGTTCGCGATCACCGGCCCGCAGCAATACGAGAGCGTGCTCGACGCCGTGCATCGCGCAGCACCTCCCAAGCACGATCCGTTCCTCGATCTGGTGCCGCCGCAGGGCATCAAGCTGACGCCGCGGCACTACGCGTATCTCAAGATTTCGGAAGGCTGCAAAAACCGTTGCACCTTCTGCATCATTCCGAAGCTGCGCGGCGATCTGGTGTCGCGTCCGGCGGGCGACGTGCTGCGCGAGGCGGAGAAGCTCGTCGCGGCCGGCGTCAAGGAACTGCTGGTGATCTCGCAGGACACCTCGGCCTATGGCGTCGATATCAAATACGCCGCGAGCAAATGGCAGGACCGCGAGGTGCGCGCCAAATTCCTCGATCTCGCGCGCGAACTCGGCACGCTCGGCGCCTGGGTACGGCTACACTACGTCTATCCCTATCCGCACGTCGACGAAGTGATCGGTCTGATGGCGGACGGAAAGCTGCTGCCCTACCTCGACATCCCGTTCCAGCACGCCTCCCCCGAGGTTCTCAAGCGCATGAAGCGTCCGGCCGCGCAGGAGAAGACGCTCGGCCGCATCGCGCGCTGGCGCGAGCAATGCCCCGACCTCACGTTGCGCTCCACCTTCATCGTCGGCTTCCCCGGCGAGACCGAGCAGGATTTCGATATGCTGCTCGAGTGGCTGGACGAAGCCTCGCTCGACTGGGTCGGCTGCTTCAAGTACGAGCCGGTGCGCGGCGCGCCGGCTAACGATCTCGCAGATCCGGTGCCGGCTGACGTGGTCGAGGACCGCTGGCATCGCTTCATGGCGCGCCAGCAGGCGATTTCGGCGAAGCGTCTCAAGCGCAAGGTCGGCTCGAAGCAGCAGGTCATCATCGACGAGGCCGGGCCGACGATCGCCAAGGGCCGTTCGCAAGGCGACGCGCCGGAGATCGACGGCGCGGTCTATGTGAAGAGCAAACAACCGCTGACGGTCGGTGATATCGTGTCGGTGAAGATTCAGAAGTCGGACGAATACGACCTGCACGGCTCCGTAGTCGGGCTCTGACCTGTCTCCGTCATCCTGAGGTGGCCGCCGCAGGCGGCCCTCGAAGGATGGATCGGCCGGGCTGTTGCAAGAACGTGGCCTCATGCCTCGGGGCTCGCGTACGCTCTCGCACCTCAGGATGAGGGAGATAGTGCTTTCGCAGCCTTCACAATTGCCCCCGTGAGCCTGCTCAACTCATCCGCCTCTATCGTGAAGCTCGGCGTCAGATAGATCACGTTGCCAAACGGACGGATGAACACGCCCTCCTCCACGAACCGCGCCCGCAAGGCGTTCAAGTCCGCGATCCGCTCCATCTCGACGACACCGATCGCACCGTTCACCCGAACGTCCTTGACGCCCTTGATCTCGCGGCATGACGCAAGCTCCCGCGTCATCTGATCGCCGATTGCCTTCACTTGCTCCAATCGCGGCTCGCGCTCGAACAGATCGAGCGAGGCGTTGGCAGCGGCGCAGCCAAGTGCGTTGGCCATATAGGTCGGCCCGTGCATCAGCGCTTGCGCCGGATCGTCCGACCAGAACGCATCGAACACATGCTTGCGCGCCACCGTGACGGCGAGCGGCAGCGTGCCGCCGGTCAACGCCTTCGACAACGTCACGATGTCCGGCACAACACCCGCCGCTTCGCAGGCAAACATGCTTCCGGTGCGGCCGAAGCCGGTGAATATTTCGTCAAAGATCAACAGCAACCCGTGACGATCCGCCAGCGCGCGCAGTCGCTGCAGCACGACCGCATCGTGGAACTTCATGCCGCCGGCGCCCTGCACCAGCGGCTCCACAATAATGCCGGCGATTTCCTCACCGTGGATCTGCAAGAACGCCGACAGCGCGGCGCCGCTCGCTGCCGGCAAATCCAGAATGACATGCTCCGGCAGCAGACCCTTGAACGCCTCGTGCATCCCGGCGTCCGGATCGCTCACCGCCATCGCGCCGGTGGTGTCGCCGTGATAGCCGCCGCGAAACGCGATGAATTTCGAGCGAGAATGCTCGCCGCGGTTGCGCCAGTATTGCACCGCCATCTTCATCGCGATCTCGACCGCAACGGATCCTGAATCGCTGAAGAACACGCGGTCGAGATCGCCCGGCAGCAGCGCCGCGAGCCGCCCTGCCAGCGTCAGGGCCTGCTCGTGCACCAGCCCGCCGAACATGACGTGCGGCATCGTGGCGAGCTGGCGCTCGAGCGCCTCGCGAATATGCGGGTGATTGTAGCCGTGACAAGCCGTCCACCAGGACGCGATGCCGTCGATCAGTTCGCGCCCGTCCGCGAGCACGATGCGGCAACCGTGCGTGCGAGCGACCGGCAGCGGCGGCCGCACCGTCTTCAACTGCGCGTAAGGCAGCCAGACGTGCTCCAGGCCCGGCCCATACCAGTGGTTCCCATCCATGGGCCCGTACTATAAACGGCAAACATGCCGTCACTCGATGATTTCGCGAACGAGAAGCTCGCCGAGCTGGAGAAGGTACACCTTCGCCGGACGCTCGCCGACACGGAGCGCACCGACGGCATCTGGGTGGTCCGCGGCGGCCGCCGGCTGCTGTCGTTGTCGTGCAACGACTATCTCGGTCTTTCGCAGCACCCCGCCCTCAAGGCTGCGGCCATCGCGGCGATCGAGCGGCACGGCGTCGGCGTCGGCGCCTCTCGGCTCGTCACCGGCAATCATCCGCTCTATGCCGAGCTCGAGGGTCGAATCGCGAGGCTGAAGGGCACGGAAGCCGCTTGCGTGTTCGGCTCCGGCTACCTCGTCAATGCCGGGGTCACACCCGCCCTCGCGGGACGCGAGGACCTGGTGCTGATCGACGAGCTGGCGCATTCCAGCTTGTGGACCGGCGCGCGGCTCTCGCAGGCCAACGTGCATGCGTTCCGGCACAACGATCTCAAGCACGCCGAGGCGCTGATGAACGAGCATCGCGCCAAGCATCGCCGCGCCTTGATCGTGACCGAGGGTGTGTTTTCGATGGACGGCGACCGCGCGCCGCTCGCCGAGCTCGCCTTGCTGGCGGAGCGATGGGAAGCTTGGCTGCTCGCCGACGACGCGCACGACCTCGATTTCGGCGCCGCCGCGCGCGCCGGCGTGCCGCTGCGGATCGGAACCTTGTCGAAGGCGCTCGGCGCCTATGGTGGCTATGTCGCGGCCTCAAAGCCGGCCATCGAGCTGATCCGCAACCGGGCCCGCACCTTGATCTATTCGACCGGCCTGCCGCCCGCGACGCTCGCCTCGGCGATTGCTGCGCTCGGCCTGATCGAAGGTAAGCCAGAGTTGCTAACCCTTCCTCTCGCCAAGGCTCGGATGTTCACACAGGCAACCAATCTGCCTGACGCGCAGAGTGCCATTGTCCCCATAGTCATCGGCAAGGCGGACGATGCACTCGATGCGTCGCGATTGTTGGAGAATGAAGGTTTCCTGGTCGTTGCGATCCGCCCGCCCACCGTCCCTGAAGGCACGGCGCGGCTGCGGCTGACGTTCTCCGCGCTGCATAGCGGCGATGACATTTCGCGTCTTGCGGCGGTGTTTCGCGAGCGCATATTGCCGGGGCGATGAGCGCGTTTTTTATTACTGCGACCGGCACCGACATCGGCAAGACATTCGTCTCCGCCGGTCTGCTGCGCCATTGGAAGAAAGCCGGAGAGCCAGTCGAAGCCCTCAAACCGGTTACGACAGGCTTCGATGTGTCGGAGGCCGAAGGTAACGACGCGGGAATACTGCTCAAGGCGCTCGGCAAGCCGGTCACGGTTGAGGAGATCGAACGCGTCTCGCCCTGGCGATATGCCGCACCGCTTTCGCCCGATGTCGCCAGCAGCCGAGAGCGGCGCGCTCTGCCGTTCGACGAACTTGTCGCATTCTCGCAGCGCGCCATCCAAAAGCATTCCGGCAAGCTCCTGATCGAGGGCGTCGGCGGCATCATGGTGCCGCTGAACGACCGTCATACCGTGCTCGACTGGATGATGGCGCTGAACGTTCCGCTGGTGCTGGTGACAGGCACTTACCTTGGAACGCTGAGCCATACGTTGACGTGTCTCGACGTCCTGAAGCGGCGCGAGCTTGTCATCAAGGCACTGGTGGTGAACGAGACGCCCGGTTCGCCGGTGCCGTTCTCGGATACTGTCGCGCGACTGAAGTGTTTTGCGCCTTCAATTCCGATCGTCGGCCTCAAGTACAAGCCAGATCCGGCGGCATTCAAGCCGATCGCCGACCTACTTTGACAACATGTCCCGGAGCGTTGCTTCGACGATCTTGGTCGCGGCTTTCAGATCCGAAAGTATGACGTGCTCGTTGGCGGCGTGGGCGTTGGCCTCGAGGATGGAGCGCGGGCCGGCGCCGTAAAGCACCGTCGGGATGCCGGCCGCCGAATAGTGCCGCGCGTCGGTGTAGAGCGGCACGCCCTTCACCGGGATGGCGACTTTCAGTTCGCGCTTGGCGTGGCGGCGGATCGGCTCGATCAGATTCTCGACTCCGGCGACCGGTCTGAGCGGCTCGGCGAGGATGATGCGGCGGCAGTCGACAGAAATGCCTGTGCCCTTCGCCGCGCGCTTGATCAGCGCCGTCAGGTCTTTCTCGACCTTGATGCCATTTTCTTCCGGGATCAGGCGGCGGTCCAGCCGCAGTGTCACCACATCCGGCACCACGTTGGTGGCGAACCCGCCGGAAATCTGCCCGACCGTCAGCTTGGCCGAGCCGATGCCGGGTGATTTCGACTTTTTCTTCGCCAGCCGTTTGCGCTCCTTGTAGAGCGCGGCGAGGACGCCGGTCGCGGCCTCCAGCGCATCGGCCCCGCTTTCGGGCATCGCGGCATGGGCCTGGCGGCCTTTCACCGTGACTTCGAGGTGCAGCACGCCGTTGTGCGCGGTGACCACCGCATAGGAAAAGCCGGCGCTGATCGCGTAGTCCGGCTCGGTGATCTTCTCGTCGAGCAGCCATTTGGGACCGACGAAGCCGCCGGTTTCCTCGTCGTAGGTGAGATGCAGCTCGACCGTGCCGTTGAGGCCCGCGGAGTCGTCCTTCAACGCAAGCATGGCGAACGCATAGGTCGAGAAATCCGACTTGGACACAGCCGCGCCGCGGCCGTAAATCGCGCCGTCCTGCTCGACCGCGCCGTACGGATTGTGGGTCCAGCCCTGCCCCGGCGGCACCGCGTCGCCGTGCGCGTTGAGCGCGATCACCGGCCCCGGTCCAAATCGTTCACGGATGACGAGATTGGTAACCGAAGCCATGCCGTGTTTTTGAGCAATCTGATCCGGCACCTTGTGCGTCTCGACCTTGAAGCCGAGCTTCTCCAGCAGCGCCTTCGCCGCCTGCGCATGCGGCGCGCAATCGCCGGGCGGATTGTCGGACGGCACGCGCACCAGCGCCTTGAGCAGTTCGACCTGGCGATGGAAATTCGTCTCAATGAAATCGCTCACGTGATCTTTCCCGGATCGAAGCGTTCGATGAATCGGATCAAAGCGGCGACCGCGAGCCCCATGTCGGCAACGCTCGCGAATTCCGCCGGGTTGTGACTGATGCCGCCACGGCAGCGTACGAACAGCATCGCCGACGGACATAACTGCGTCATCACCTGTGCATCATGGCCGGCGCCGGACGGCAAGCGGATGGGCGTGTGACCGAGTGCCGTGATCGCGGCAGCAAACCCATCCTGAAAGGCCGGTGCGCAGTGCGCCGTCGCGATCTCGTGGAAGGCCTCCATCGAAAAGAACAGGCCGCGTTTGCCGGCGATCCGTTTCGCCTCGGCCTCGAATGCTTTCAGCGCCGCAAGCCGCAGCGCGTCGGTCAGCGAGCGCAGATCGATGGTGAACGTCACCGTGCCCGGAATGATGTTCACTGCGCCGGGCAGCGCCTCGATGCGGCCAACCGTCCCGACCATGCCGTCTTCGGGATGCTGCTTGACGATGCCTTCGAGCGCCAACGCCATCTCTGCCGCACCGGCCAGCGCATCGTGGCGCAGCGCCATCGGCACGGTGCCGGCGTGACCGGCTTCGCCTGTGACGGTAACGCGCAATCTGCTCTGGCCGCAGATGCCGGTGACAACCCCGAGCGGCTGGTTCTTCGCCTCCAGCACCGGCCCCTGCTCGATGTGCAGTTCGACGTAACCGGCCACGTCCTCGCAGCGGTACGCGGCAGCGGATATTTGGCGCGCGTCCTTGCCATAAGCCTTTAGCGCGTCGGCGAAGGTTATGCCCTTCTGGTCCGCGAGGCCGAGCGTGCCCTGCTCGAACACGCCGGCGTATGCCGCGGCCGATGAATGCGTCGACGGAAACCGCGAGCCCTCCTCGTCGCCAAACGCCAGAACGTCGATGCCGAACGGCAGCCGCTGGCCGGATTTGATGAAATGCTCGGCCGCGAGGATTCCAGCAACCACGCCAAAAGGGCCGTCATATTTGCCAGCATCGATCACCGTGTCGATGTGCGAGCCAATCAGCAGCCGCTTGCCCTCGCCGGTGCGGCCCTTCACCGTGCCGAGCGCGTCCTCGCTGACGGCGAGACCAGCCTCACGCATCCACAGTGCGACCCGATCGGCGGCGCGTCGGTGCTCGGGCGTGAGAAAAAGCCGGACGCGGCGGCGGGGCTCGGCCGAAATCGCGCCAAGCTCGGTCAGCATCGCCTCGGCGCGCGCTCCCAGCGCTTGCGCGTCGGGCGCGCTCATTTCGCGCCGCTGACCCAGCGGCCGAGCATCTCGCGCTCTTCGTCGGTCATGCCGGTCTGGTTGCCCATCGGCATCGCGCGGTTCTGAACCGTCTGCGCGACGATCAATTTGCCCCAGCGCCGCATCTCCGCGATCGTTTCGAGCGAGACGTTCTTCGGCGGCTCGCGAAAGGCGACATGGCTCGGCGCCTTGGCGTGACACATGTTGCAGTGCTTGGTTGTGATCGCCAGCGCCTGGGAGTCGGTGACGGGGGCACCGGCCGCGGCGGTGCGCGCTTGCGGCGTGGTGACGTAAATCGCGGCGAGCAGCGCCATCGCCGCGGCCGGCAACGCCCAGCCGTAGCCGTCCCAGCCGTCGCCGGCGTCGAGCCGGTTGAGGATGTGCCGCACCAGTCCGCCGCTGATCAGGATCAGCGCCACCACCAGCCAGGACTGCGGATGGCCGAACAGAAATGGATAGTGCTGCGACACCATCATCAGCAGCACCGGCAACGTCAGGTAATTGTTATGGATCGAGCGCTGCTTGCCGATCAGGCCGAACCGCGCCTCGGGCGTCTGCCCGGCCATCATCTGCGCGATCATCTTCTTCTGGTTCGGGATGATGATAGCGAACACGTTGGCCGCCATGATGGTGCCGACCAGCGCGCCGACGTGGATGAACGCACCGCGTCCGGAGAACACTCTGGTGTAGAGGACGGACGCGAGCAGGATCAGCGCGAACACCGAGAGCGCCAGCAGCACCGTGTGCTCGCCGACCTTGGTGCGGCACAGCCCGTCGTAGATGAACCAGCCCGCGGTCAGCGATGCGACCGAGATCGCGATGGCTTGCCATTGCGTCAGCGGCATCACCGCCGGATCGATCAGATAGGCCTCGGCGTGGACGTAGTACTGCACGATCATCAAGCCGAAGCCTGTGACGAAGGTGAGATACGCCTCCCACTTGAACCAGTGCAGCACGTCGGGCAAAGCGGGCGGCGCAACGGTGTATTTCTCGACGTGATAGAAGCCGCCGCCGTGCACCTGCCAGGCGGTGCCGTACACACCGGGGTTCATGCGCTCACGCTTCATCAGCGTGTAGTCGAGCGCCATGAAATAGAACGACGTGCCGATCCAGCCGATGCCGACCACCATGTGGGCCCAGCGCAGCATCAGGTTCAGCCATTCGCCGAGGAAGACGTCCATTAGCTTCCCCGATAGGTCGAATAGCCGTAGGGCGAAACCAGCAGCGGCACGTGATAGTGCGCGTCCTCGGCGATGGCGAAGCGCAGCGGAATCACGTCGAGGAAAGCCGGGTCCGCGAGCGCTGCACCCGACCTGCGGAAGTACTCGCCGACATGGAACGTCAGCTCATAGCGGCCGTTGCTGAACGCGCCGCCTTCGAGCAGCGGCTTGTCCAGCCGGCCGTCCGAATTGGTGGCGCCTTCGGCCACAACCGCCGCATCGCCGTCGCGGCGCAGCACGACGCGAACGCCCGCCGCCGGCTTGCCGGAAGCGGTGTCGAGTACGTGCGTGGTGAGGCGGCCCATGCGGTCATCTTAAACGCGGCTGTCATGGCCCGCGCAAGCGGGCATCCAGTAAACGCAACCGTCAGCGAGCGGGCCTTGTCTCAAGCACCACGAATACTGGATCGCCCGCTTGCGCGGGCCATGACAGTCCAATTTTTTTGCAACCGTTACGGGATCAGGATGGTCGAGCCTGTGGTCTTGCGGCCTTCCAGGTCCTGATGCGCCTTCACGGCATCCTTCAGGGCGTACTTCTGGTTGACCGGGATATTGACCTTTCCACTCGATACCACGTCGAACAAATCCTTGGCGGTGGCCAGCAGGTCCTCGCGCTTGGCGACGTAGTTGTTGAGCGTCGGCCGTGTCGCAAACAGCGACCCCTTGGTCTGCAGGATATTGATGTTGAAGGCCTCGACCGGCCCGGACGCGCTGCCGAAGCTCGCGAACGTGCCGAGCGGCCGAATGCAATCGAGCGAGGCCGGAAACGTCGTCTTGCCGATGCCGTCATAGACCACGTCGCAGAGCTTGCCGCCTGTGATCTCCTTCACCTTCGCCGCGAAATCCTCGTTGCGATAAAGGATGGTGTGGTGTGCGCCGTTGGCCTTGGCGAGCTTCGCCTTCTCCTCGTCGCCGACGGTGCCGATCACGGTGGCGCCGAGCGCATTGCCCCATTGGCACAGGATGACGCCGACGCCGCCGGCCGCGGCATGCACCAGGATGGTGTCGCCCTTTTTCACGTTATAGGTGCGCCGAAGCAGGTACTGCGCGGTCATGCCCTTCAGCATCATCGCCGCGGCCTGCTCGTAAGTGATGCCGTCGGGCAACTTCACGGCGCGGTCGGCGGGCATCACGCGCTCCTGCGCGTAGCCGCCGAGTGCCGTCACGTAGCCGACCCGATCGCCGACCTTGAAGTCGGTGACGCCGGGTCCGACCGCGATGACCTCGCCGGCGCCCTCGTTGCCTGAGGTGAACGGCAGGCCCACAGGCGACGGGTACATGCCCATCCGGAAATAAGTGTCGATGTAGTTCACGCCGCAAGCGTGCTGCTTGAGCTTAATCTGGCCCTGGCCGGGCGCCGGAATGTCGATCTGCTCGAAGGTGAGAACCTCGGGACCGCCGGTCTTATGGACGCGGACTGCTGCAACCATGTTTTTACTCCCTGAACTGGCACGCGCGAAATCACGCAACTGCCGTTGAAAAATCCATCCGTCGGGCCGGGATCATAGGCGCGGGCGGCGTGGAAGCAAGTGACGCCAGAACGATAATCTAACGCCCGCCCGCTACTCGCAGCACCGTTCCGCTGATGTAGGACGCGGCATCCGAGAGCAGGAACATCACCGCCTCCGCCTGCTCCTCCGGCTTGCCGGCGCGGCCCATCGGGATCATCGGCGCGATGCGCGCGAGCTTGTCAGGCGTACCGGCGTCGGCGTGGACACGCGTCTCGCTGGCACCCGGCGACACGCAGTTGACGCGGATGCCCTCGCCGGCGAGCTCCTTGCTCAGCCCGTAGGTGATCGACTCGATCGCGCCCTTGGAGGCGGCGTACCAGACATATTCATTGGGCCCGCCGATGTCGGCCGCGACCGACGACAGCAGCACGATCGCGCCGCCCTGCCCGCCGTGCTTCTTCGACATGCGCCGGATCGCATGCTGGAGCGACCACAGTGCGCCGAGCACGTTGACGTCCATCACCTCGCGGATCATCGCCGGGCTCGCCACATCGAGCCGGCTGGCGGTACCGGGAATGCCGGTGTTGTAGACAA
Organism: Xanthobacteraceae bacterium; assembly: GCA_040510745.1. Classification (GTDB taxonomy): domain Bacteria; phylum Pseudomonadota; class Alphaproteobacteria; order Rhizobiales; family Xanthobacteraceae; genus Z2-YC6860. The sequence continues at coordinate 1,958 of JBEVIJ010000067.1, read as the reverse complement.
AGTGCGTGAGCGGCCCGAGCTTGTCGTCCACCGTCTTGAACATGCGCTCGACGTCGGTTTCCGACGCCATGTCGCCCGGAATCGCGACGGCTTTGCGGCCCTGCGCCTTGACCGCATCAACCACGGCCGTGGCCGACCCAGCGTCGGACTTATAATTCACGCCGACATCGAAGCCGCGCGTCGCGGCGAGCTTCGCGGTCGCGGCGCCGATGCCGCGACCAGCACCCGTAATCAGAAGAACTGGCATCAGACCCTCGGTTTGCGCCGGGCGCGCCCGCGGTTGCGACCGGCAATGACGTTGAATGCTTCGACCGCAGCAGCAAACGCCATGGCGAAGTAGATGTAACCGCGCGGAATGTGCACCTCGAACCCGTCGGCGACCAGCGCCACGCCGATCAGCACCAGGAAGGCCAGCGCCAGCATCTTGGTAGTCGGGTGCTCGGCGATGAATGCGGATACCGGCCCGGACGCCGCGTACATCACGCCGACCGCGATGATCACAGCTGCGATCATGATCTCGATGCGGTCCACCATGCCGATCGCGGTAATGATTGAATCGAGCGAAAAAATCAGATCGACCGCGATCAACTGAAGCACCACGATAAAGAACGATTGCGAGACCGCGCCCGGTCCCCCGTGTCCATCGCGAGCTTCGACTTCATTGTGGATCTCGTGCGTCGCCTTGGCGATCAGGAACAGTCCGCCGCCGATCAGGATGATGTCGCGCCAGGAAATCCCCATGCCGAATATCGAGAACAGCGGCGCAGTCAGCTTCATCAGGAACGTCAGGCCGAACAACATGATGACGCGGAAGATCAGCGCCAGGCCGAGTCCGATCTGGCGCGCGCGCTTCGCCTGCTTCGGATCGCAGCGCGACACCAGGATGGAGATGAAGACGATATTGTCGATGCCGAGCACGATCTCGAGCACCGTCAAGGTGACGAGAGCGGCCCAGGCGTGAGGATCGAAAAGCAGTTCGAGCATATGCGTATCTATTGTGAACGGCGTTCGGGCAACAGGCCGATGACGAGAAAATAAAGTGCGACGGCACACAGGCCTCCGGTGATCCAGGGTCCGGGCGCGAGATCGTTCAAAACGGCCACCAGGCCGAGAACGGCCCATAACGTGAGCATCGCGATCGTGAGATGCCGCAATCTGCTGACACGGAACGGGTGCACGAATTTAACCGGCACGAATGTCAGCACCGCCAGAATGGCGATCGCAGCGGCCGCGACGAACGCCGGCGGCTTGAGCAGCAGCAGGTAGAATGCGATCAGGTTCCACACCGCGGGAAAGCCGCGGAAGTGATTGTCGGCTGTCTTCATGCTGCCGTCAGCGAAATACAGCGCCCCGGTCATCACGATCGCGAACCCGGCCGGCATGCCGAGCGCCAGCGGCATGATACCGCTGGCCACGATCGCGTAGGCCGGCACGAATACATAGGTGACGAAATCGATAACCAGATCGAGCGCGTCGCCGGACCAGCGCGGCAGCCGCTCGGCCACGTGCAGCGCGCGCGCAAACGTGCCGTCGATGCCATCGACCAGCAGCGCCAGGCCGAGCCAGAGGAACATCATCGCCCATTCGTCACGTACGGCGGCGAACAGCGCGAGCAGCCCGAGCGCGGCGCCGAGCGCGGTGAAGATGTGAACGGTGAAAGCGAGAGCGCGCACGGCGGTGTTTTAGCGGGTCAGTGCGATGAGAGAAAGCGTCCGCCGCGCGCTCAGTTGTCGTCCCCGCGAAGGCGGGGACCCATAACCACCACCGGGAGTCTGGGTCCCCGCTTTCGCGGGGACGACATCGGTTAGGTTTGCGTGACCGGGGATAGAAGCAAGTGGCGTGCTATCCCCGCGGGGATAAGTGCGCGACATGCAAAAAATAAACTTATCCCCGCCCTTGAATCCGGCCTCATATTGATCGCGTCCCGTTCAATCGAGGGCGTCGTCGATCGCGATGCT
>JBEVIJ010000066.1:0-46589 GCA_040510745.1 Xanthobacteraceae bacterium | reverse complement strand
GGCATCATGATGCACCTGGCTGACCAGCGTCAGCCGACCGAGCTGCGCCTCAAAGGCAGCGCCAGCGGCAAGCAATATATCGGTCCGGGCGGTGAGGCCGGCGTGGCCGAGGACCGCGAGATCGTGTCGTTCGACGGCCGCATCCTGGTCACGCGCTTCGTCGATCCGGATGCGGGCAACCGTTACGGCAACATGATCTACGTGCGCTGCGGCACCACCGGGCGGGCCTAGCGCTCGGCGCCCGGACTGCCCCCCGCGCGGGCTTCTTTCTCCCAACGAGATGGGGATACGGCCGGCTGGTGGCTTGCGCCGGCCCCCGGCTGCCTTCAACGATCTGCTGTCACAAATCTGTCATGTCCGATTCTCTGCATCGGCCAGACGGTGTTGGCTGAGCGCTCCGCTCGAATTCGATTTAAACACGAAATGCGAGGATGGCGATGTTGCGCTGGTTTCACGCATTGATGCCGAAGGAGGACCGCTTCTTCCCGATGTTCGCGGAGCACTCGCGGGCAGTGCTGGCCGGGGCGGAGGCGCTGCGCGCAATGCTGGAGGGCGGCGATGCGATCGCGCGCAACTACCAGATCGTGATGGATCGCGAGCACGACGCGGACGACGTGACCCGCGAAGTGCTGATCGCGGTCCGGCGCTCCTTCATCACGCCGTTCGACCGCGGCAACATCCGCGACCTGATCACGGCCATGGATAATTCCATCGATCAGATGCAGAAGACCGCCAAGTCGGTGAAGCTGTTCGAAGTCACGACCTTCACCACGCAGCAGAGGGAAATGGCCGACGCCATCGTGAAGTGCGCGCATCTGGTCCAGGAAGGCCTGCCGCTGCTGCAATCGATCAGCAAGGAAGCGACTCGCATTAGCGACATCACGCAGCAGATTTCGGCGCTGGAAGGCCGCGCCGACGATCTGCACGATGTAGGCATGCACGAACTCTACAAGGCCAACGCCGGAGGAAACAACGCGCTGAACTTCTTCGTCGGCAACGAGGTCTACGATCATCTGGAAAAGGTGGTCGACCGGTTCGACGATGTTGCCAACGTGATGCATGGCATTGTGATCGAGCACGTCTGAACCTCGGGTGGGCGGAGGAAATCCATGGACGCTTCGCTCGCCCTTTGGATCCTGATCGCGCTCGTTTTCGTCGCGCTGGCGTTCGACTTCCTCAACGGCCTGCACGATGCTGCCAACTCCATCGCCACAATCGTCTCAACCCGTGTGCTGCGTCCCCATTATGCGGTGGCCTGGGCGGCGTTCTTCAACTTCATCGCCTTTCTGTTCTTTGGATTGCACGTCGCCGATACGGTCGGCCGCGGCATCATTTCGGCCCAGGTGGTCGATGCGCGGGTGATTTTTGGCGCGCTGATGGGCGCGATCAGCTGGAACCTGATCACCTGGTATTACGGCATCCCCTCGTCCAGTTCGCACGCGCTGATCGGCGGATTGATCGGCGCCGGCATCGCCAAGGCGGGGATCAGCTCGATCGTGTGGAGCGGCGTGATCAAGACTGCTTCGGCGATCGTGCTGTCCCCGATGACCGGCTTTTTCCTGGCGCTCTTTCTGATGTTGATCGTCTCGTGGCTGTGCATTCGAGCCACCCCCTATGCGGTCGACAGTACGTTCCGCAATCTGCAGTTCGTCTCCGCCTCGCTCTATTCGCTGGGGCACGGCGGCAACGATGCGCAGAAGACCATGGGCATCATCGCCGTGCTGCTCTACTCGTCAGGTTACATGGAGGGCGGCTTCCATGTGCCGTTCTGGGTGGTGATCTCGTGCCAGGCCATGATGGGCCTCGGCACGCTGTTCGGCGGCTGGCGCATTGTGAAAACCATGGGCTCCAAGATCACCCGCCTCACGCCGATGCAGGGCTTCTGCGCGGAGACCGGCGGCTCAATGGTGCTATTCGGGGCGACCTGGCTTGGCATTCCAATCTCGACCACGCACACCATCACCGGCTGCATCGTCGGCGTCGGCGCCGCCAAGCGAATGTCATCGGTGCGCTGGAGCGTGGCCAGCAACATCGTCTACGCCTGGATCATCACGCTCCCGGCGTCCGCCATCATTGCCGCGTTCTGCTATTACGCGGTCGGGATATTCGGCTAGCCGCAGGGCAAAAGAAAAAGCCCGGGCGTAAAGCCCGGGCTGAGTTGCTTGTAACCGGCCCCTATCAGCGGAACTGATAGTTCAGGCCAACCTTGGCCGTGTGCGTGTCGATGTCGCCCGAGATGCCGCCGCCGACCGCGCCGAAATAGCGCTCGCTGCCGTACATCGCATAGAGGTATTCGGCCTTGACCGACCAGTTCGGAGCGATGGCATGCTCGATGCCGGCGCCGACCACGCCGCCAAAGTGCATCTGGCTTTCGTTCAGGCCGATCGCGAACGGGCCGACCGCAGCGTTGACGGTCACCTCGTTGTTGATCCAGCCCAGGCCGCCCGTCGCATAGATCATGGTGCGGTCGAACGCATAGCCGACACGGCCGCGCAGCGAGCCCTGGTAATTGGCATTCGACGACACCGAGAGCAGGCCGGCCGGCACCAGGAACGTGCTGCTGCGGCCGAGATCGGCCCAGGCGCTGTCGACCTCGACGCCGAACACCCACGGGCTGCCCATGGGCTGCCAGTTGTAGCCGAGCTGGCCGCCGATGAAGCCGCCGCGCGCATCGAAGCCGTCGGAACTGGCCCAGCCATAGCCGGCGTGCGCGCCGATATAGAAGCCGGTCCAGTTGTAGGCCGTCACATAGGCCGGCGCCTTGTACGGCATCGAACGCGGCAGGTCAGCCGCCGACGCCGGCGCCGCGATAACCGCAGCCGTCAGGGCCAAGCCCGCAAAGAAAGAACGCTTCATCTCACCAACCTCCGTTGAACGTGTGCGCAACGTATTCGCGGAGGCGTCTGCGTCTAGTGCGTGAAAGACACACCGGCAAAGAGCGGAGGATTTATTGTTTTATTACTATAAAAATCCCAGCAATTTTAATGGTCTGAAATTTTTACTGAAAGTTAGCTATACACGTGGTGAACCATTCCTGAAGAAACACTGCTACCAAAAAGCAAAAAAAGCCCCGGACTTTCGTCCGGGGCTTTGCTGTTGGAGCGTGCCGATTAGAACTTGTAGTTCACGCCGGCGCGCACGATGTGGGTGGTGAAGTCGATGTTGTTTGCGAACGCGCCGCAAGCCAACACGCCGCACTCCGTCTTGCCGAGATCCATGTAGAGATATTCGATCTTGGCAGTCCAGTTCGGCGCAAGCGCGCCCTCGAGGCCCGCGCCGACAGTCCAACCGAAGTTGGTGTCGCTCGTGGAGGCGATGCCATTGACGGTCGCACCGACGTCGCCGAAGGCGAGACCGCCGGTGACATACGGCATGAAGCGATCGATGGCGTAGCCAACGCGGCCGCGCACCGTGCCGAACCATTCGTTCTTGATCTCGCAGCCCAGCGGGCAGGCGAGGCTGGCAAAGCTGCCCTTGATGTCGGACCAGTTGATGTCGCCCTCGAGGCCGAACACCCACGGGCTGCCGAGAGCCTGCCAGTTGTAGCCAAGCGTCAGGCCGACGAGACCGCCTTTGGGATCGGCTTCAAAGCCGAGGATATTTGAGTTTCCGAAGCCGTAGCCACCGTTGATGCCGATGTAGCCGCCGGTCCAGTTGTACATCTGAACCGCAGCAGGCGCCTTGTAGACCGGGGCCGGGCGCGGAATGTCAGCGGCAAAAGAACTGCCGGCCGACAACGCAACCAGACTGATTGTTGAAAGAAGAACACGACGCATACCACCTCCATGTAACCCAACTTCATATTCAACGGTGGGCGGACAAGATGGGTCCTATGTGGCCACAACGAGGAAGCACTTGTGCAATGACATGACGCTGTGAGTTCATGAATGCAGAAAAGCCCGCCACTACGGGCTTTTTCAGATGCTTGGATATTCGCAATTGCGAGGACCTCGCGTCCCATCGACTAAAATCGGTAGTTGATGCCGAAGCGCAACAGTGAGGATTCGAGCCCGTTGTCGGTGCCGGTAACAGAATGCGACCGATCGTTGAGGTCGATGTAGAGATATTCAGCTCTCGCGCTCCAGTTGCTGTTCAGCGCGACTTCCATACCGGCGCCGACGGTCCAGCCGATATCCGTCCTGCTCTGTGAGAGCCCGGTGAAGCTGTTCTGCCCGCGCAGCGTTCCGTAGGCGAGACCGACGGTGCCGTAGAACAGGACGTTGTTGTGCGCGTAGCCGCCGCGGCCGCGCAACGTGCCGAACCATGGGTTGGAGAATTTCCACAGCGCGAAACGGTCCTCCGCGCTCGACAACTGGATGTCGGTCTCGGCTCCGAACACGAATACGCCGCGCTGGAAGTTGTAGCCGGCCTGCAGCCCCCGCGACGCCAGCCGGATCGGTCGGATTGCCGGTCGTCCTAGCCCATTGATGGCCGAGGTTCACGCCGACGTAGGGGCCCTGCCAGGAGCAGGCGCGCGGGGCAGATCGGCCGCGGCCGCCGCGCCGAAGGGCAGCGCGAGCATGAGCGCCGACGCAAACGCCAATCTGGAAGGTGACCCCGACATGACCCTGAGTGGACGCACCGTGCTTGGTAGTTCGATGCTGAACGAATTATCTCGAGTCTTATGTTAAGCGTTGGTGAAGCGCTAAGAACGAGCCGGACGTTTAAGGCTAAGGAACAGTTTCCGGGGGCGGTTACCAATGGATTGACGGTGCCAAAACACTGGACGGCAGCGGTAAGATTTCGGGCATGAGCGGCAAAGGCAAGGACATCGATCCGGCAAGCGAGCTCGTCGAAGACGACGAGGAAGCAACGCTGCCGGAGACCGAGGAAACTTCGCTCGATCTCGAAGGTGCGGCGCCGCTTGCGGCCGGCCGTGCCGCGCTGCTGCGCCACGCCAAGCTCGCGCCGTCGTCGCCCGGCGTCTACCGGATGCTCGATGCCGCCGGCGAGGTGCTCTACGTCGGCAAGGCGAAGAACATCCGGAAGCGCATCCTCGCCTACACGCGGCCGACCGGTCACGACACCCGCATCGAGCGGGTGATCGCCGCGACCAGCTCAGTCGAGTTCGTCTCGACCAGCACCGAGACTGAGGCGCTGCTGCTTGAAGCGAACCTGATCAAGCGGCTGCGGCCACGCTTCAACGTGCTGCTGCGCGACGACAAGTCGTTTCCCTACATCCTGATCCCCGCCGACCACTGGGCGCCGCAACTCCTCAAGCACCGCGGCGCGCGCGCGCGCGAAGGCGCGTACTACGGCCCGTTCGCATCGGTGTGGGCGGTGAACCGCACCATCACCGCGCTGCAGCGCGCGTTCCTGTTGCGCTCCTGCTCGGATAACTTTTTCGAGAGCCGCACGCGGCCGTGCCTGCTGCACCAGATCAAGCGCTGCTCGGCGCCGTGCACCAACGAGATCGAGTTCGCGGACTACCGGGAGCTTGTCCGCGAGGCGAACGCGTTCCTGTCCGGCAAGAGCCGTGCTGTGCAGGAGGAATTGGCCGGCGAGATGGAAAAGGCGTCCGCCGCGGAGGACTTTGAGCGCGCCGCGATCTATCGCGACCGGCTCGCCGCGCTCTCCGCCGTGCAGGGTTCGCAGGGTATCAATCCACGCACCGTCGAGGAAGCCGACGTGTTCGCCATCCATCAGGAAGGCGGCTTCAGTTGCATCGAGGTGTTTTTCTTCCGCACCGGGCAGAACTGGGGCAACCGCGCGTATTTCCCGAAGGCTGACCGCTCGCTCGGTCCGGGCGACGTGCTGGGCAGCTTCCTGGCGCAGTTCTATGACGACAAGCCATGCCCGCGCTGCATTTTCCTTTCTCACGAGGTCCCAGAGCAGGAGCTGCTGGCCGCGGCGCTGGCCACCAAGACGAACCGCAAGGTCGAGATCTCGGTGCCGCAGCGCGGCGAGAGGAAGGACCTGGTGACGCACGCGCTCGCCAACGCCCGCGAGGCGCTGGGCCGCAAGCTGGCCGACACCTCATCGCAGCAGAAGCTGCTCGCGGCGCTCGCCGTTACGCTCGGCCTGCCGCGGCCGCCGCGCCGAATCGAGGTTTACGACAACAGCCACATCCAGGGCTCGAACGCGGTCGGCGCCATGATCGTGGCGGGGCCCGAGGGCTTCCGGAAAAACCAGTACCGCAGGTTCAACATGCGCCTGGCCGAGGTCACACCGGGCGACGACTTCGGCATGATGCGGGAGATGCTGGAGCGCCGCTTCAAGCGGCTGATCGCCGAAGCGCCGCGGGTGCAGCTCCCCGGTGATATGCCGATGCACGACGAGCGGCTGCTCACGCCCGCCAGCAACAGCGCCACGGATGAGGACGGCGAATCGCACTGGCCGGACCTGGTGATGATCGACGGCGGCCAGGGCCAGCTCAGTGCCGCTCAGCAGGCGATGGTGGAACTGGGCGTCACCGGTGTGCCGGTGATGGCGGTTGCCAAGGGGCCGGACCGCGATGCCGGTAACGAAACCGTGTTCCTGCCGGGCCGGGCCGCGATGAAGCTGCCGCGGCGCGACCCGCTCCTCTATTTCATCCAGCGGCTTCGCGACGAGGCCCACCGTTTCGCCATCGGTTCCCATCGGGCGCGCCGAAAGAAAGACATCCGCGAGGCCGGATTACAGGAGATTCCCGGCATCGGCCCGACCCGCAAGCGCGCGCTGCTCCATCATTTCGGGACGTTGAAGGCGATCGAGCGGGCCTCGCTCGACGATCTCGCCCAGGTGGCCGGGATCAACGAGGACACCGCACGGAAAATCTACAATTTCTTCCATGACAGTGTGCCGGCGGCGCGCTGAGCACGATCCCGAAAAGTGGGAACCGGTTTTCGGAGAAGATCATGCTCAAACAAGAAGATGAGCGACGGGACTGATCCAACGGAGTTGGATCAGTCCCTAGCCGCTGCGCGCATGGCAGGGGATATCACGCCCCTGCGCGGCGTTCCGCTCCTATTCATGCCGCAAATCGGGGCGTATCATCATTCGCCTATGGAAACCGCCAGCAGCACGACCTTGCCTGCGCGGCCGCTCGCGCTGGCCAACCTATTGACCTATTCGCGGATCGCCGCCGTGCCGGTGGTCGTCGCCTTCATGTTCTGGCAGTCGATCATGGACGGTGGCCTCTGGCTGCGCTGGGCGGCGCTCGCCGTGTTCATCACCGCCGGCATCACCGACATGCTCGACGGTTACGTGGCGCGCACTTATGGGCAGATGACGTCGCTCGGACGGATGCTCGATCCGATCGCCGACAAACTGCTGGTCGGTTCGTGCCTTTTGATGCTCGCCGCCGAGGAGACCATCCGCGGCTGGGCGCTACTCGCGGCTGTCATCATCCTATGCCGTGAAATCCTTGTGTCGGGTCTGCGCGAGTATCTCGCGGAACTGCGTGTCAGCGTGCCGGTGTCGCGGCTCGCCAAGTGGAAGACGATGGGACAGCTCATCGCCGTCGGATTTCTGATCGCGGGTGATGCCGGCGACAAGGTGTTCTGGGGCGCCGTCACGCCAGTCGGGATCACGTTGCTGTGGCTGTCCGCGATCGTGACGCTCTATACCGGCTGGGATTATATGCGGGCCGGGCTGAAGCACGTGATCGACTAGTGAGCACGATGAAGCTCGTCTATTTTGCGTGGGTTCGTGAGCGTGTCGGCAGGGCGGAAGAGGAGATCGCTCCGCCACCGTCGGTCGCGACTGTTGCCGAACTGGTCGCGTGGCTGTCGAAGCGCGGCGAGGAATACGCCCATGCGTTCGAGAATCCGAACGTCATCCGCGCTGCGATCGACAAGCGCCATGTGCAGGCAGGCGCCGCCATTGCAGGTGCGCGAGAGATTGCGTTCTTTCCGCCCATGACGGGCGGCTGATACCGGAAGCGCCATGGCTGACACCATCCGCCTGCAGCGCGAAGATTTCGACGCCGCCGCGCAAGCCGCACTGCTGACCCGGGCCTGCACCAATGTGGGCGCGGTGGTCACCTTCACTGGCCTCTGCCGGGGCGCCGAATCCGGCGAGCCGATCGCGGCGCTGACGCTGGAGCACTATCCCGGCATGGCGGAGGAGGAGATCGCCCGCCATGTCGAGGAAGCCAACAGGCGCTGGCCGCTGTTGGGCGTGACCGTGATCCACCGCTACGGTCGCATCGAGCCCGGCGAGAACATCGTGCTGGTGGTCACCGCCTCGTCGCATCGGGAGGCCGCTTTCGCCGCGGCCGAGTTCCTGATGGACTACCTCAAGACCCGTGCGCCGTTCTGGAAACAGGTGGAGAGCGCGAAGGGCAAGGATTGGGTCGAGGCGAAGGGCGCCGACGACGCTGCGGCGGATCGCTGGCGCAAGGGCCGGGACGCTGCGGAATAATTCGCCGCATGCGCGGGTTTATCCGTCATTGCTGCAGGAACAGGAACGACACATGATCCGGACGATCGCGCTTGTTGCAGCCACGCTCGGGTTCGCGGCCAGCGCGTTGGCCAACGACCGGGTTTCATATTTTCCGGTGAAGCAGGGCTCGCGACCCCACGACGTCGCGGCCGGTGCTGACGGCAAGGTTTGGTATTCGGGCCAGGGCAACGGCACCTTGGGACTGATTGATCCCAAGACCGGGAAGGACGAAAGCATTCCGATTGGAACCGGCTCGTCGCCGCATGGCGTGATCGTCGGGCCGGACGGCTCGCCGTGGCTGACCGACGGCGGGCTCAACGCCAATGTGCGCTACGACGTGAAGACCAAGAAGTTCGACTACTACGCGCTGCCACCGCAGATGCCCTACGCCAATCTCAACACCGGCGTGTTCGACAAGGACGGCATCTACTGGTTCACCGGGCAGAACGGCGTGCACGGCTATGTCAATCCCAAGACCGGTAAGCACGAAAGCTGGAAGTCGCCGCGCCGCGGTACGTATGGCATCACCGTCACGCCGTCGAACGAGGTGTGGTACGTCGCGCTCGCCGGCGACCACCTCGGCAAGATCGACAAGACCACCGGCAACGTGACGATCGTCGAGCCGCACAAGAAGGGCGCCGGCCCACGCCGCGTCTGGACCGACTCCAAGGGTTTGCTCTGGGTCAGCTTCTGGCACTCCGGCGAGGTCGGCGTGTATGACCCAGCGGGCAAGACCTGGACGACCTGGCTGTTGCCGAGCAATCCGGGCAGCGGCTGCTATTCGGTTTATGTCGACGAGCAGGACAAGGTCTGGCTCACCGACTTCATGACCAACGCGATTGTCCGCTTCGATCCCAAGACCGAGAAATTTGAGAGCTTCCCGAGCAGCCAGCGCGGCGCGCAGGTGCGCCAGATGCTGGGCCGCCCCGGCGAGGCCTGGGGCGCGGAATCCGGCAACAGCCGGCTGGTTGTGGTCCGCTATTAACGCTGGCTGGCTCCGCCAGCCTTGCGTGCGGCCGCGAAATGCTACATTTGCCGCGTCATGACGCAGGCAACCACCCGCCGCCGTTTTCTGCAGCTCGCTGCCAGCCTGCCCTGCCTCGCCGCAACGAGCCGTCCCGCATTGTCGCGCGATGAAGCCCTGATCGGCAATCTGATACGCGACGCACGCGTTCATCCGCGGATTTCACAGCGCATGGATTTTATTTCGCGCGCGCTGCTCGGCATCCGCTACCAGGCCAACACGCTGATCGGCAGCTCCCGGCAGCCGGAGGTGTTCGTCGTGCGCGCCGATGCATTCGATTGCGTCACCTTTTGCGAGGTCGTGTTGGCCGCTGCGATGGCGCGCGACTTCCAGGCCTTTGGAAATTCGCTCCGCACCATCCGTTACGAGAACGGCAAAGTGGAGTGGAGCGACCGCAACCACTATTTCGCCGAGTGGATCAGGCGCGCCAACGAGAAGGGCATCGGCCGTTCGGTGGCGATGCAACCGTCGGTCACGGTCGACAAGATTGTGAACTGGAAGGACCAGGGCCGCCGCCAGGTGTCGATTGCGGCGATCCCGAGGGCGACGTTCCAGGCCAACCGGCACCTGCTTGCGGCCGGCGATGTGATCGGGTTCGTTTCGCGGCGTCCACATCTTGATTTCTATCACACCGGTCTGATCGCATTCGGCAAGAACAGCGAAGTGTTGCTGCGCCACGCCTCGCAGAGCCGCCGCCGCACCCTGGACGAGAGAATAGATTCGTTCTTCGACGCTAATCAGGTGAGCCACGTCACGCTCACGCGCGCAGTCGAATCTGCATAAGCCGGAATGGTGCGTTGAAACGAAAGCGCACAGCGCGGAAGAGCCGGACGCGGGTTGCGCGCCTTCATGCGCCCGCCACGGTGAATGCGCTGGTGCGGACAGCCGCCGCGCGGCTCAAGCGGGCCAAGGTCGTTTTCGCTCACGGCACCACCGATCCAGCGGCGGAAGCAGCCTTCATCGTCGCTGAGACGCTGAAAATCCATCCAGATCGCATCGAGGCGCTGGCCGGGCGGGGCGTCCCCGCCGCGCAGCAGCAGGCGATTGAGGCGCTGGTCGCGCGGCGCATCGAGACGCGCAAGCCGGCCGCGTATCTGTTGAAGCGGATCTACATGCACGGCGTGCCATTCCATATCGACGAGCGCGCGATCGTGCCGCGCTCCTATATCGGCGAAATTCTCGACGACGAATTGTTCGAGACATTGATCGATCCGAGCAAGGTCAAATCCGTGCTCGACCTTTGCACCGGCTCCGGCTGTCTCGCGATCCTTGCGGCGATGCGGCTTCCGAAAGCGAAGGTCGACGCTGCCGATCTGTCCAAGGATGCGCTCGCGGTGGCCCGGAAGAACGTCGTGCTGCACCGGATGCAGCGCCGCGTCCGGCTCGCACACGGCGATCTGTTCGCGCCGCTGGCCGGCCGGCGCTACGATCTGATCGTGTCCAATCCGCCCTATGTCGACGCCAGGGGCATGCGCGGCCTGCCGCCGGAATGCCGGCACGAGCCGGCGCTGGCGTTCGACGGCGGCAAGGACGGCATCGCGGTCGTGAGGCGGATCATCGAGCACGCCGGCCGCCATCTCACGTCAGGCGGCGGGCTTCTCTGCGAGGTCGGCCGCTGCCGCCCTGCGCTGGAGCGCGCCTATCCGCAGATGCGGTTTCTCTGGCTCGACACCGAAGCGAGCAGCGGCGAGGTGTTCTGGCTCGATGCTACCCAACTCACCGTCATTCCGGGGCGCCCGCGTTAGCGGGCGAGCCCGGAATCCAGACGTGGATTCGGAGGTTGCGTCTGGATTCCGGATCGCGCCTTCGGCGTCCGGAATGACGAATCCCGCTACGCCGCGGCCTGCTTGCCCTTCGGCTGCACTTCGGCGGTGTAGTCGTCCATCAGCTGCTTGGTGATGGCGGCCGGCGTGAACGTCCACTGCGCGATCTCGGACACCGCCGTCACCTCGGCCGCGGTGCCGGTGATGAAGCACTCGGCGAAGCCCGATAGCTCCTCCGGCATGATGCGGCGCTCGATCACCTCGATGCCGCGCTTCTTCGCCAGCATGATCGCGGTCGCGCGGGTGATGCCGGCGAGGAAGCAATCGGCGGTCGGCGTGTGGATCTTGCCGTCCTTGATGAAGAAGATGTTGGCGCCGGTGCATTCCGCGACGCGGCCCTGCCAGTCCAGCATCATGGCGTCGGCGTAGCCTTTGCGCTCGGCCTGATGCTTGGAGATGGTGCAGATCATGTAGAGGCCCGCGGCCTTGGCGAGACATGGCGCGGTCTTCGGATCGGGGCGGCGGTACTCGGCCAGATCGAGCCGGATGCCCTTGAGGCGCTGCTCCGGGTCGAAATAGCTCGGCCACTCCCACGTGGCCACGGCCAGATGAATCTTGTTCTGCTGGGCGGAGACACCGAGTTGCTCCGAGCCGCGCCAGGCGATGGCGCGCACGTAAGCCTCTTTCTGATTGTTCTTGTCGAGCACCTGCCGCTTGGCGGCGTCGATCTCGGCGGCGGAATAGGGAATTTCAAAGTCGAGGATGTTGGCCGAGCGCTTCAGTCGCTCCGAGTGCTCGGTGCCTTTGTAGATCGTGCCGCCGTAGGCGCGCTCGCCCTCGAACACGGCGCTGGCGTAGTGCAGGCCGTGGGTCAGCACGTTGATCTTGGCGTCCGCCGTCGAAACCAGCTTGCCGTCGAACCAGATCAGGTCCGGGCGTTGGTCGAAGGGCACGGCCATGGCATTCCCTCCTGCATGGGAGCCGATTGGCCCCTCAATCGCCGCTTTTGCTTCGCAGCTCAAGTCCCGATATGTTTGGGACCGAGCCATGAGAGCGCGCTTCCCAAAGCGGTTCAAGACAACCGCCAAACCGAGGGTCGGCGGCACGATCCTTTCGTGAGGTCGCCTCTTTGGGTAACAATCAAACCAAAATATGTCAATATGGCTGACGTAAATTTGACCCTCGCCAAACGCGCCGCCTCGGCCTCGGCGGAGACTGCTCAGTCGGCCGAGCCGATCTGGGACCTCATAGAGCTGCTGTTCTTCGCCTACCGGGATTTCGTCAGCGACCCGGATGATGTGCTGGCCAAGTTCGGCTTCGGCCGGGCGCACCACCGCGTGCTGCATTTCGTCAACCGGCACCCCGGCATCAAGGTCGCCGACTTGCTCGACGTGCTCAAGATCACCAAGCAGTCGCTGGGCCGCGTCCTCAAGCAACTCGTCGACGAGGGCTACGTCGTGCAGAAGGAGGGCGAGAATGATCGGCGCCAGCGCCTGCTGTTCGTCACCCCGAAGGGTGAGACGCTCGCCATGAAGCTGGCCGGCCTGCAGACCGAGCGGATCGCACGGGCGCTGTCCGAACTGGGCCCGAACGCGCACGAGCAGGCCCGGCGCTTCCTGATCGCCATGACCGACGCCGACGGCCGCGACGGCGTGCAGAAGCTGGTCGCGCGCGCCGACCGCATGCGGCGTCCGCGGCCGTGACCCCCCTGGGGGAATGATGACCCCTGTTCCGATTCCCGTTCCGCCCGCCGACGACGCGCCGCATCTGCTGGTGGTCGACGATGACCGCCGCATCCGCGACCTGCTGTCACGCTTCCTTACCGGCGAGGGTTATCGTATCTCGACTGCGGACTCGGCGGCTGCCGCGCGCGCCAAGCTCAGCGGCATGAGCTTCGACCTGATGATCCTCGACGTGATGATGCCCGGCGAGACCGGCTTCGAGTTCGCGAAGTCGATCCGCACCACGTCGAGTGTGCCGATCCTGATGCTGACGGCGCGCGACGGCGCGGAAAGCCGCATCACCGGGCTCGAGATAGGCGCCGACGATTACGTATCCAAGCCGTTCGAGCCGCGCGAGCTTTCGCTGCGCATCGCCAGCATCCTCAAGCGTGTGCGGCCCATGGCGACGCCGCCGCAAGAGTCGCTGCGGTTCGGCGAATTCGTGTTCCACATCGGCCGCGCCGAGCTTCGCAAGGGCGACACAATGGTGCGCCTCACCGACCGCGAGCGCGAGATGCTCCAGGTGCTGGCCGCCTCGCCCGGCGAAACGGTGCCGCGCATGGCGCTCGCCGGCAACGGCGGCGCGGTGAACGAGCGCGCGGTCGACGTGCAGGTCAACCGGCTGCGCCGCAAAATCGAGCGCGACCCCGCCAACCCGCTGATCGTGCAGACGGTGCGCGGCATCGGCTACCGCCTGGTGGTGTCGTCGTGACGACGCTCGATCTCGGCATGGCGCGGCTGCGCTCGGCAGCGAACCGTATGTCCACCGGCTGGACCCGCTTCGGCCGCCTGGCCAAGGCGATGATGCCGAAGGGCCTCTACGCCCGCTCGCTGCTCATCATCATTGCCCCGATGGTAATTCTGCAGTCGGTGGTGGCGTTCGTCTTCATGGAGCGGCACTGGACGCTGGTGACTCAGAACCTGTCCGCGGCCGTGGTGCGTGACATCGCGGCGCTGATCGAATTGTCGAAGACGCAGGCGCAGGATCCGGAGCAGGCGCTGGTCAAGAAGATCGCGCTGGAACGGCTCGGCTTGGTGGTCGATTTCCTTCCCGTCGCGGACATGCCGCCGCCCGGGCCGAAGCCGTTCTTCTCGCTGCTCGACCAGGCGCTGTCGCGGGAGCTGCGCCGCCAGATCGGGCGGCCATTCTGGACCGATACGGTCGGCCGCTCGGCGCTCGTTGAAATCCGCATTCAGCTCGACAACTCGATCATGCGGGTGCTGGCGCGGCGCAGCCAGGCCTATGCGTCGAACTCGGAGATCTTCCTGCTCTGGATGGTCGGCACGTCGCTGGTGCTGCTGACCGTCGCGGTGTTGTTCCTGCGCAACCAGATCAAGCCGATCCTGCGGCTCGCCGACGCGGCGGAGAGCTTCGGCAAGGGCCGCGATGCGCCGAACTTCCGGCCTCGCGGCGCGCGCGAGGTGCGCCGCGCCGCGCAGGCGTTCCTGGAGATGAAGCAGCGCATCGAGCGCGCCATCGAGCAGCGCACCGCGATGCTGGCCGGCGTGTCGCACGATCTGCGCACCGTGCTGACCCGCTTCAAGCTGGAGCTTGCGCTGCTCGGCGACGTGCCCGAGGCCGAGATGCTCAAGAAGGACGTCGACGAGATGGGCCGCATGCTCGAGGCCTACCTCGCCTTCGCGCGCGGCGACGCCGGCGAGAACGCCGAGCCGACCGACATGGCGGCCTTCCTCGACGAGCTGAAGGCCGATGCCGAGCGCAATGGCCATAAGACCAGCGCGGTTTTCCACGGCCCGCCGATCGTCACGGTCAAGCCGGCGGCGTTCAAGCGCTGCCTCGCCAACCTCGTTTCGAACGCGTCGCGCTACGCGCCGTCGATCGCCATCACCGGCCACCGCGACCACCGCTGGCTGACGGTGACGGTCGACGACGATGGGCCCGGCATTCCGGCCGCGATGCGCGAGGAGGTGTTCAAGCCGTTCCTGCGGCTCGATGACGCGCGCAACCAGGACGAGGGCGGCACCGGACTTGGCCTTGCCATCGCGCGCGACATCGCGCGCTCGCATGGCGGCGAGATCACGCTGAGCGACAGTCCGCTCGGGGGACTAAGGGCGGCGGTAAGAGTTCCTGTTTAGGCGGCCGCGCGTTCGCGGCCGCGGCGCCCGGTGCGCCGCGAGCGCTGCGTCATGGCGCGGGCCCGCTCCGGCAGCTTGCAAAGCTCGTCGAGCATGCCGGCGAAGCGCTGGCCGCGCGCTAACTCGCGGTCGAGCGCGGCCAGCGTCTTGGCGTGGCCGTCATCGTCGTCGTCGGCCCAGGTGCGCAGCACGTTGGCGAACAGCAGCGCCAGCCCCTGCGCGCGCAGCATGCCCTTCGGGCCGGACGCGCCGATGTCGGCGGCGGTCAGCATCCATTGCTGCGAGCGCACCGCGAGGCCGTTGAGCGCCAGCGCGAGGCCTGGGTTGCACGACACCGAACGCATCAGCGAGCGCACCGCCTCCTTGTGCGGCTCGAGGATCTCGAGCCGCCGCATCAGCACGTCGAACAGCCGCTCGCGCGGCGATTCCTCCGCCATGTCGGCATCGATGCTGGCCAGCAACGCGCGGTCGGTCTCCTTGATATGGGCGGCGAGGATCGACAGCGTGGATGCGAATTCGGCGCGCAACTCGGCGAGCGACAGCTTCGCATCGGACGCGATCTGGGAGAGGCCGATCTGCTCGAACGGATGCTCGGCCAGAAGCGACATCAAGCTGGCGATCGCCCTGTCCCGGTTGGAGCGGCTGCCGGCGCCGGTCTCCGCGGCGCGCGAACTGGAGCGGCGTTTGGACTTGCGGGCCATGGCTGAACTCCTGAAGCTCTGAACGCTCGGTCTGCCTTCAATCTAGGCTTTCATCCGGGCCGTTCCAAGGCGCGGATCAGCGCGTCAGCCCGCCAGCTCCCGCCCGCGCTTGGTGGCGGCGGCCACCGCCCTGGTCATCAGCGGCTCGACGCCGTCCCTGGCCATCAGCACCGCCAGCGCAGCTGCGGTGGTGCCGCCGGGCGAGGTCACGTTGGCGCGCAGCGTCGCGGCATCGAGCGTCGAGCGATGCAGCAACTCGCCCGAGCCTGCCACGGTCGCCCGCGCCAGCCTCGCAGCCAGCGCCGGCGGCAGTCCCGCCGCGGCGCCGGCGCGCGCCATCGCCTCGGCGAGCAGGAACACGTAGGCCGGACCGGAGCCCGACACCGCGGTGACGGCATCGATCAGATCGTCGTCGTCGATCCATTCCACCGCGCCGATGGCGGACAGCAGGGCGTGGACCAGCTTGCGGCCGGACGTGCGGACCTTGGCGTTGGGCACCGCCACGGTGATGCCGCGGCCGATCGCGGCCGGCGTGTTGGGCATGGCGCGCACGATCGCGACGCCGGGCAGGGCGCGCTCGAGAAACTTGAGCGTTCGTCCGGCCATGATCGACACCACGACGGTCTTGGGTCCGACAAGCGTGGCCAGCGGCGGCACCGCGTCGGGCGCGACCTGCGGCTTCACCGCGACGATCAGCGCCGCGACGTTGCCGATCTTGCCCTTGGGATTGATGCGCACGCCGCGCCCGGCCAGCGCCTTGATCGACCTCCCCGGCTGCGGGTCGATGATGACGACCTTGCTCGGCGGCAGCTTGAGCGCGAGCCAGCCGTCGAGCATAGCGCCGCCCATCTTGCCGGCGCCGACCAGCACCAGCGTTCCGGGGATTTTTGCGAGCGAATTGGCTGGTCTTGCTGACTTTGCCATGACGTCCTCGGTGTCATCGTCCGCGAAAGCGGACGATCCAGTAATCGCGGGCCTTGCGAACCATCCGAAATCGCGCGGACAATCCGCAAACGCTATTACTGGATGCCCCGCTTTCGCGGGGCATGACAAGCCGATTGTTGGGAAAGTTGGGCCTAGGCCTCGCCCGAGGTCTCGAACATGGCGGCGTCGAGCGCCGCCCGTGCCGGCTTGCCGGCCCAGACCACGAACTGGAATGCCGGGAAGTAGCCTTCGCAGGCCTCCAGCGCGGTCGAGAGCACCGACTGGCACTGCTGGTTCGACGGCTCCAGGCCGCCCGAAAGCACCAGCGCGTGGCGGAACATCACCATGCCGTCCTTGCTCCACAGGTCGAAATGCCCGACCCAAAGCTGCTCGTTGATCAGCGAGATGAGCTGCTGGACTTCGCCGCGGCGGCGCTCCGGCACCTTGAGATCGAACGCGCAAGCCAGATGCAACGCCTCGATGTCGTTCATCCACGTGAAGGAAACCTGGTAGTCGCTCCAGCGGCCGGCGATCAGGATGGTGATCTCGTCGTCACCCGCGCGCTCGAACGACCAGTCGTTCACCGAAGCGATGCGCTCGACCACATCGAGGGGGTTGATTCGTGATTCTTCGGATAGACCGCTGAGGGCCATGCCGTCTCCACTTCGCCGTTGGAGTAGGATTGATGCGCACGACACACGCGCTCGCCACGCAAAGGCACGCCCCGCCAAGGGATCGACTTTGACGCAGCACCGGCTCACGACTCAGGGGTTGATCGGCACGAAGCGAATCACTTCGCCGTTCGAATATAGCCACCCGGAGTCCGCGCGCAACACACCGTTCGTGGGTCGAAGTCTTTGAAGAATCGTGGTGATTCGGGCAACTGTGGAAAACTGGTCATCCACAGCGTTTCGCGAAGTTGACTCTCGCGCCCGGAAGAGTCCGTGGAATCAGTCGTCAAACAGGCTTGAAACCGACTCTTCCTTCGCGGTCCTCGCGATCGCTTCGCCGATCAGGCTGGCGATCGGCAGCACGCGGATGTTCCTGGCGCCGCGCACGCTGTCGGTCGGCTGGATCGAATCCGTGATCACCAGTTCCTTGAGCCGCGAGCCGGTGATGCGGGTCGCCGCTCCGTTGGAGAGCACGCCGTGGGTGATGTAGGCATAGACGTCGGTGGCGCCGTCCTTGAGCAGCGCCTCGGCTGCATTCACCAGCGTGCCGCCGGAGTCGACGATGTCGTCGACCAGGATGCAGGTGTAGCCGCGCACCTCGCCGATCACGTTCATCACCTCGGATTCGCCGGCCCGCTCGCGACGCTTGTCGATGATGGCGAGCGGCGCGTTGATGCGCTTGGCGAGGCCGCGGGCGCGCACCACGCCGCCGACATCGGGCGACACCACCATCAGCTTGCTGAGGTCGAAGCGCTCCTTGATGTCGCGTACCATCACCGGCGAGGCGAACAGGTTGTCGGTCGGGATGTCGAAGAAGCCCTGGATCTGCCCGGCATGCAGGTCGCACGTCAGAACCCGGTTGGCGCCGGCATGGGTGATCAGGTTGGCGACCAGCTTGGCCGAGATCGGGGTGCGGGGGCCGGGCTTGCGGTCCTGCCGGGCGTAGCCGAAATACGGGATAACCGCGGTGATCCGGCTCGCCGACGAGCGCCGCAGCGCGTCGGTGATGATCAAGAGCTCCATCAGGTGGTCGTTGGCCGGATACGAGGTCGACTGGATGATGAACGTGTCTGCGCCGCGCACGTTCTCCTGGATCTCGACGAACACCTCCATGTCGGCGAAGCGCCGGACCTGGGCTTTGGTCAGCGGAGTCTTTAGGTAGGCCGCAATGCCCTCGGCGAGTTGGGGATTCGAGTTGCCGGCGACGAGCTTGATTGCTCCATTCCTCGCCGCCATCGGTATCTCCCACGCCACGCGGCCAACGCCACGGCCTCGCCCGCGTCCTGATAACAAGCAAGGGGAACCCCGGCAATACGGGCGTTTCGTTGTCCCGATGCTTTTTGGTGCGATTTTACCGGGGGTTAGGTGGGTCGAGAGCTCGCTCCGCTCGTCCCCGCGAAAGCGGAGACCCCGAGCGATAAGGCAACCACGATGATGTGGCCCTGGATTCCCGGCATAAGGTGAGCGAAGCGACGCCGTGTTCGACGGTTATGCGCGGGAATGAGCGAACGATGGGCTATCGCTTCGCCTGGGCGATTTTTTCGACCGCCGCGGAGCTCTTGTTGAGAATGTCGATCACCTGGGCGCTGTAGCAGCCGCGGACCTTGGAGGTTTCCTTCACGGTGTCCCGCACCTCTTGCGAGTTGCGCAAGGAGCCCTTCCGAGCCGCCTTCTGCGCGTCGGCGAGCCGCTTCTGCGCGGCGAGGGTGTTATCGATCACCGCGGAATCGCTCGAGAACTGAAACCCCTTCGCCTCGCAAACGCATTTCTGCTCAAGCAGCGTCTTCTTGACCGTGAGGCAGGAAATCTTCTCCCGGTGGTCGACCGTGTTCTTGTCGCTGGCGAACGGAAGCGCGCTGCCCCGGAGCGTCTGCAGGCGGTTCGCGCACTCGCCCATCTTGGTGTTGGGCCCGCCGGCCGCGACCTTCGTCTTCTCCAGCTCGGCGATCTGCATGTTGAGCGCCTTCATTTCTTCTTTGTGCGCGGTCATGCAAGCGATCAGCGCCGGGGCGGGGTAGGCCGGATGGGACATGAGCAGCACGCCCGCAACAGCAAGGACGTGTGATATGACTTTGCGATTCATCGTCATCACCAGGTTCGCGATCGAATCCGATCGGCCGAAGATAGCGGCCGCAACACTAACCCGCCAGGGTGATGGCGTTGACGTGCCGCCCGTAGTCCGGCTCGGCGCGATGCGTGGTGCGGCGGTAGGAATAGAACCGCGTCGGGTCGGCGTAGGTGCAGAGCGCGAGGTTGTCGATGGCGGCGAGGCCGAGCCGTTTCAGCCGCGCCACGACGTAGCCCGGCAGGTCGAACATGAAATGGCCGGGCTGGCCCGGGGCGAAGAAGCGCGCGTTGTCCGCGTCGGACGCCACGAACTTCTCCACCAGCTCGGCGCCGACCTCGTAGCTCGGCTGGTGGATCATCGGCCCGGCCGCCGCGACGATGCGCGAGCGCGACGCGCCGAGCCGCTCCATCTCGACAACGGTTGCCTCCAGCACGCCGCCGAGAGCGCCGCGCCAGCCGGCGTGCGCCGCGCCGATCACCTGCGCCTGCGGGTCGGCGAACAGCACCGGTCCGCAATCCGCGGTCGAGACGCCGATCGCCAATGCCTTCTCGCGCGTCACGATGGCGTCGGCATGCGGCCGCGTCTCGTGGCTCCACGGCTCGCGCGCCTCGACCACCTTGGGCGAATGGATCTGGTAGCAGGTCAGCAACCGCTCCGGCCTGACCGCGAGCGCCTTCGCCATGCGCGCGCGGTTCTCGTCGACGTTGGCGCGCAGGTCCTTCGAGCCGACGCCGCCGTTCAGCGAGGCATAGACGCCGTCCGAAACGCCGCCGTCGCGGGTGAAGAAGCCGTGGCGGATGCCGGGCAGCGCGGCGAGCGCGGGCGCTTGCAAGGTCTGGGCGTACGTCATGTCAGCGGATAAATCCGGGCAAGGCTGCGATCTTGGGATCGGTGAACGCGATCGCCTTGAACAATTTTCCCATGCCGGTGCGGCCTTCGCCTGTCAAGCGTGCGACCGCGACGTCGATATCCTTGGCCTTGTCCGGCGTGACGGCGGACTTCAGCGCGGTGGCGCGGCGCTCGATTCCCATGCGGCGCAGGAATTCGGCCTGGTCGAGCGGGCCGTGGGCGCGCACGCCCATGCTCTCTGCGGCGAGCCGCAGTGCCTGGAAGTCGACGTGCGCGGTGAGGTCGACCTGGCCCGGCATGCCGAGCGGGTCGGCGAAGCCGTGCCGGCCGACCGCCTGCATGGTTTCGCCGATCGCACTCTCGATATGGCCGTAGTCCACGATCAACGCCGCGCCGCCCTGGCGCATGATGCGGCGTCCGAGCTCGAGAGCCAGGTTGTCGGTGCGCCACTCAAACAGCGAGCCGAGCGGCGCGTTGCGCACTGCCGGCGTCAGCAACTGGTCGAAAAGCGGCATCGGCTCGTCGGCGATGCTGAAGGCGAGATTGCCTCTCTCGTCGATCCCGACCATACGCTCGTACCAGCCGTTGATCTGCTTGACGGCCTGGTACACCGGCAGCGCGTCGAAGAATTCGTTGGCGAGCACGATCGCGGGGCCGTCGGGCACCTCGTCGAAGCTGTCGTGCCACAGCTTCGGCACGTCGATCCCTTTGAGCATCTCCTCCTGGCGCGCGCGCAGCGCCGGGCTGATCTCGATCAGGTGGACGACCAGCGCGGCGCGGAACGCCGGCACCACGTTCGCTGCGCGCATCGCGTCCAGCATCAGCGTGCCGCGGCCGGGACCGAGCTCGACGAGACGCACGTTCTCCGGCGCGCCCATCGCCTGCCACACTGACGCCGCCCACAGTCCGGCCAGCTCGCCGAAAATCTGGCTCACCTCCGGCGACGTGACGAAGTCGCCAGCGCGGCCGAACGGGTCGCGGTTCATGTAGTAGCCGTGCTCCGGGTGGGTGAGGCAGAGCGCCATGTACTGGCGCACCGGCATCGGTCCGGCGAGGGCGATGCGGCGGCGGATTTCGGCTTCGAGAGGGGTAGGGGCCATGCCACCGCAGTGTAGCAAACGATGCGCCAAACGGGCGTCCGGGCTGGCGCCCCCGGTGCATAACGCTACGGATGTTTAGGAAAAAGCCGGTTTGCGGCGAGGATGGCAAGCAGCGACCCCGCGAGCTGCGCGGTGATGAAAGCCGTGACGTTGACGGGCGCGATGCCGGCGAAGGTGTCGGACAACGACCGCGCGATCGTCACTGCCGGATTGGCGAACGAGGTGGACGCGGTGAACCAGTACGCCGCGGTGATGTAGAGCCCGACTGCGTAGGGGATCGCCGCGCGGTTCGACGACAGGCAGCCGAAGATCGTCAGCAGCAGCCCGAACGTTGCGACGGCTTCCGCGAACCACTGGCCGCCGCCGGTCCGTACCGTCTGCGACACCTGCCATAAGGGAAGATCGAACATCAGGTGCGCTGCCAGAACGCCGGCGATGCCGCCCGCGATCTGGCAGGCGATGTACACCGCGGCGTCGCGTGATGTCAGCTCGCCACGCCATGAGAACGCGAGCGACACCGCCGGGTTGAAGTGCGCGCCTGACAGCGGGCCGAACATCAGGATCAGCACGGTGAGCATCGCGCCGGTCGGGATCGTGTTGCACAGCAGCGCCAGCGCGGCGTTGCCGCCCGCCAGCCGCTGCGCCATGATACCGGAGCCGATCACCGCCGCCAGCAGGAACGCGGTGCCGAGCGCTTCCGCCGCCGCGCGCCGCGACAAGCTTGCGGTCACTGCGCGTCGGCCTTCGCGGCCGTTCCCTGCTTGCCGATCTCGCGCAGACGGTGCTGCAGCGTCAGCGCGTCGAGCGAGGCGATCGGCAGCGCGGCAAAAATGCCGATGCGCTGGTTGAGCATCCGGTAGGCGTCCTTGAAGGCCAGCGCGATCTCGGCGTCGTTGCCTTTCGCTTCCGCCGGATCGGGAATCCCCCAGTGCGCCGTCATCGGCTGGCCGGGCCAGAACGGGCAGGTCTCGCCGGCCGCGTTGTCACAGACCGTGAACACGAAATCGAGCGGCGGCGCGCCGGGCTTGGCGAACTCATTCCAGGACTTCGAGCGGAATTGCGCGGTGTCGTAGTCGAGGCCCTTCAGCAGCGCGAGCGTGCCGGGATTGATCGCGCCCTTGGGCTGGCTGCCCGCGCTATATGCGCGGAACTTGCCGGCGCCGATCCGGTTTAGGATCGCCTCGGCGACGACCGAGCGCGCGGAATTGCCGGTGCAGAGAAACAGCACGTTGTAGATGCGGTCAGGCATGGACGCTCTTCTTTTGTTTGGCGGGTGCGCTGGCGCGGCCGGACGGCAGCGGCGCGCAGATTTCCGGCCGGCCGCCGCAGCAATCCTTCATGAGAAAGCCGATCAGGTCGCGCAGCGTGCCGGTGTTGGCGCTGTACAGGATCGAGCGCGCCTCGCGCCGCGCATCGATGAGCGCGGCGCGCTCCAGCTCTTTGAGATGGAACGAGACGTTAGAGGCGGAGACGCCGACCTTGTCCGCGACCTCGCCCGCCGGCACGCCTTCCGGCCCGGCGCGGACCAGCAGGCGGACGATGGCGAGCCGCGTGTCCTGCGAAAGGGCGGCAAAGCCGGCGAGCGCCTGGTTTGCGTTCATAGTTCAATAATCCTTGAATCGTTGAAATGAAAATAACGCCGGCGCCGCGGGGAGTCCAGAGCCCTCCGACGGCGGCGCGATGCCGCCGCTCGGTCTTCGTCTCGACGGTGGAACGAATGCGCCGGCCGTGCATTAGAAGCCTGACGGCGCGGGACAATATTGCGCCTCTCATATTGCGCCTCTCCAAGCTCCGGTCGCAGGGATCGGAGCTTTTTGAATCGCAGGTGTCACATGTCTCCTCTGGCCGTCGAATCGGAACGCAAGGTCGCCCGCCTGGTTGCCTACGCCGCGGGCACTCTTTTCTTCACCCTGATCGGACTGCAAGCCTGGGCGCTTGGTTAGGACGCGTTAAATCAGACAGCGCCGAATTCGCGGTTCCCCGGTAACCGCGGTCATGCTCCCAATGAGACAAGCGGCTAAATGAAAAGCCTCGGCGAGGTCTGTGGACGCGCCGGGGCTTTTTCTTTTTCGTCAGTCGCCTGCGACGTGCGGGCTTCTCAGCCCCAACGCATCTTCTTGGCCTGGCCCGGCGGCATGCCGCGGCCGCGCCAGCCAGTCTTGCGTCCCTGGCTCCAGCCGTAGGGCCGAACGCCTTTCTTCTTCACTTCGATGATGTCGCTTCCTTGCATTGAGGTGGCGGCCGCGATCGGCAGCGACGCAAAGGGACCGGCCGACGCAGGTGCTGCGAAAAGTCCGGTTAGAGCCGTTGCAACCAAAAGGGCTTTCATGACATTCCTCCTTGGACGTCAAACAAGCCGTTCAGGGCGAGGTTTGTTCCGGACGCACTGCAACATTGTCCCCCGACGGAGAACCCATGCGGACATCGATGAAAGCGCTTGTTGTCCTTGGTTTTGGCGCCGCACTGATGTTGCCAGCCGCGCCTCCAGCCCTGCCGGCCAATCTTGATCTGACGCAACCGAAGAAAGTGGTCCGTGTCGTCAAGCGGGTGAAGGTCATCCACCGGGTGCGGACTGTTCGTGACTACGACGGCACGCCCATCGTGATCCGGGTCGCCCCGCCGTGGTTGCAGCGCGACGCGTCGCGCCTGCTCTATGAAACCGTCCCGGCGCCGCGCGCGGTGCCGCGGACTTATCTCAATGGACAGCCGGTGATGCCGACCACCGCGGTGTTGAGGTGGTACCGGGGCTGATCCGCGTTGGGCCAGTCTCGTGAACTTTAGGTGGTGGGAAACGTTCCCGCTGAGGGACGTTGAGGACGACGATGTTCTTATTCTTCTCAAACGGCTTGGGACTGATCGGCTCGATCGTGATTTCAGTGCTGGTCACGGTTGTCCTTCTCAAAGCATGTGCGATGTAGCCACGGCTGCGATGTAGCCACGAGGCGTCGCCGGGCCTTGCGCGGTCGATAGAGGGCCGGTGTCGGTCGAGCGGAGGGGAGTTGCGTTGTCAGCTTACGCAACAAAGCCCGCCTCACGCGGGCGGGCTTGGCTGTAGCAGATGGCTGCGATTGTCACAGTGAGCACGAGGCTCGAAGCAATCGCGATGTACGGGGTGAGCAAGAGTGCCTGCATCAGCATCGTGTTCTCCAAGGCTGTTGGCTCAACAATAGTTCGCGGAGTCGTTCGTTCCGAACTTTTTCGTTAACGCGCGTTAACGCCTGTGGCGTCCCAGGCCAATGACCTCGGGCTCAACGTCAGTTTGTTTCGAAAGAATCACCTGACCGCCGGCTTCGCCGGCGGTCAGGTGGCAGCCGTCGGGACTACCAGAAGCGATAACCCAGGAATTCAGGTGTGACGTTGTTGTCGCGGTGCCGTCCGCCCAGGCTCGCTCCCGCGCATGCAGAAGCCAGGCTGATGAGCAGCGTTGCCGCCGCGACAAACCCGGCGATCAGCGCAGCCTTGCGCGCCTTGTCGGCCGTCTCACGGGCCTTGATTTCGAGATCGCGTGCTTCTGTCACCGCGGCATCGACTCGGCGCTGCGCCTCGGCTTCGGGAAGCCCCGTGCGGTTGACGACGACCTGAGCCAGGTAATCGCGGTCGCGGGCGGTGAACGCGCGGTTGTTGATCGTCGCCGTGAAGATACGACCCGCTTCCGTCCGAAGGCCGTCTACGTCCTGCGCGGGCTGCGCGGCCTGCGCTGCCGGCATCGCGGGCGCCGCAGCGGTACCGGCAGCCGAGCGAGGTGCGGGGCGCAACAGCAGGTCCACCGCATAGTCGGTGGGACTGGTCGCCAAAACCTCGGTCCCCTTTGCCGCGACACCGGACGCCGCACCCGCGGCCACCAGCGAGCCCGACTGTGCCAGCGTGCCAAGAGCGCCGGCACCGGTCATACCCAGAATCAGCGCGCCCATCACGACGCCGGTCGCCCAAACCATGAAGCCATGAGCGCCATCCCGGAATTGATGCTCAACCAGGGTGGAGTCGACCCACGACGCGCGGAGCCGCCCGGCGAGATAACCGCCGGCGGCGAAGCTGATGATCTGCACGATTGCCATCCACAGCCCGACCACGATGGCGACTGTCACCGCCGATACCCCGGTATTGGGCCAGGGCGACGTGATCGAAAGGCCGATTGCGCCTCCGAATGTCAGGAACAAGAACGAGAGGGCCGCCGCTCCGACGGCGCCTCCGAGCACCGGACCCCAATCGAGGTATGGGGCGCGAACGGCCGATGCGACGCCAGGAATGGGCTGTGCCATGTCTCTTCTCCCCTCAACGCAGGCCGACGAGGGAGAGCACGGCCATGATGACCACGATCAGTCCGATGAGATAGATGACGCCGTTCATTGTTGTCTCCAAAGAATTGTATGTGAAGAATTGTGTGTTGGGTTACTTCGGCATTTGGATGGTGAGGCTCGGACCTTTGCTGCCGCCCAGGTTTCCGGTCGCCATCAACACCGCCGCCCCAACAAAGACCACGAGAATGGCGCCCACCAGGACGCCCAAGACCCCGCTCGCACCGCCGCCACCGTCAGCCATTGATCGCCTCCAACGCTTGAGTGGGCACATCGTCAGCCCTGCCCGGAACGCGGGAGACATTCTTTAAGTTCCAACGAATGCCGGGCAAAGCGACCACAGGGTGCAGAACTCCGGCAGCGAAGCGGACGTCACCCCTACCGCAGCATCGGCCGTCGCATCGCCACCCCTATCAACACCACCCCTGCGATCATCAGCGGCACCGACAGCAGCATGCCCATGGTCATGCCGCCCCACAGGAAGCCGAGCTGCGCATCGGGCTCGCGGAACAGCTCGCAGAAGCTGCGCGCGAGGCCGTAGCCGAGCGAGAACGCGCCGAGGATCAGCCCCGGGCGCTGCAGTGCTCCGGCGCGCACCATGACTGCGAGCACTGCAAGCAGCACCGCGCCTTCGAGCGCCGCCTCGTAGAGTTGGCTCGGATGGCGCGGCATTGCGCCGGCGCCGGGGAACACCATCGCCCACGGCACGTCGCTGGCGCGGCCCCACAGCTCGCCGTTGATGAAGTTGGCGAGCCGGCCGAGCAGCAGGCCGATCGGCGCGACCGCACAAGTCAGATCACCCAGCGACAGGATCGGGATGCCGCGCCGCCAGGCGAACAGCATGACGGCCGCCACGCAGCCGGCGAAGCCGCCGTGGAACGACATGCCGCCATGCCAGAGCTGGAAGATCTCCAGCGGGTGCTCCGCGAAGTGCGCCGGATTGTAGAACAGCACGTAGCCGAGCCGGCCGCCGAGGATGATGCCGAGCGTGACCCAGAGCACGAAGTCGTCGAAGTCGGTGACGCTCATCGGCGCTGCTCCGCCCCACAGCCGTTCGTTGCGGATGATGGCGCGGGCGTACAGCCAGCCGAGCAGGATGCCGAAGATGTAGGCGAGCGCGTACCAGCGGATCATGAACGGGCCGATCGAGATCAGCACCGGGTCGATGGCGGGAAACGGCAGGGCGAAGAGGGGCATCGGCGACCTCTAGCAGATTCGGGCCAAGATTCTTCGGAACAAGATTCTGGCAGAGTGCGGCCTTGCGGCGCGCGGCTTGCAGCGCCATTCTCCCTGACGTTCGAGTCGCGGGAGACGGCCATGGCACAGACCACCAACCGGTTTTTCGACGAGGTCGCGCGGCTGATGAACGACGCCGCCGGCGTCGCCTCGGGCGTGCGGCGCGAGTTCGACACGCTGTTCCGCACCCAGGCCGAGCGCATCCTCAACGACCTCGACGTGGTCAAGCGGGAGGAGTTCGAGGCGGTCAAGGACATGGCGCGCCTCGCCCGCGAGGAGAACGAGGCGCTGAAGGCGCGGATCGCCACGCTGGAACAGAAACTCGGAAAAGCCGAATAGGCGCGGAACAGGCCCGACGTCGGGGCCGAACAGGCCCGAATTCCTTGTGTTCCGGGCTTGTCGGGGCTATAAGCCCGCGGCCTGCGGCTCCAGCACCCCTGGAGGCTGCCGCGGCGTCAATCGAAATTTACCGTTCAGTTTCAAGAGGATAGCTATGGCCACCGTCAAGGAAATCAAGGCGACGGCGCGTCCGAAGGCAGGCAAGGGGGCCGCCCGGTCGGAGCGTCGCGCGGGCCGCGTGCCCGGCGTCATCTACGGCGACAACAAGCCCCCGCAACCCGTCTCCCTCGAATACGCCGACCTGCGGCAGAAGATCTATGCCGGGCGGTTTCTGACCACGGTCTATGACATCGAGGTCGACGGCGCGAAGCAGCGCGTCATCCCGCGCGACTTCCAGCTCGACGCGGTTCGCGACAACCCGCTGCACGTCGATTTCATGCGCATCGGCGAGGGCGCGGTGATCCGGGTCAACGTTCCCGTGAGGGTTCTGAACGCTGATCAGGCGCCGGGCGTCAAGCGCGGCGGCACCGTCAACATCGTCACCCACTCGATCCCGGTGATGGTGAAGCCGGAGGCGATCCCCGAGGCGATCGAGGTCGATATCGCCGAGCTGGAGATCAACTATTCCAAGCATCTCAGCGACATCACGCTGCCGGAGGGCGTGAAGGCGGCGTCGCGCATCGATCTGACGCTGATCACCATCGTGCCGCCGTCGGGCTACGCCGAAGAAATGCGGGCCGCCAAGGAAGCGGCTGCTGCGGCTGCTGCCGCCGCCGCCGCCGCCGCGGAGGCCGGTGTGGCGCCGGGCGCGGAAGGGGCTGCGGTCCCGGGTGCTGCGCCTGGCGCGGCTCCTGCCGCGGGTGCGGCGCCGGCTGCGGGCGGCGCTGCGCCTGCCGCGGGCGCTGCCGCGCCGCCGCCGAAGAAGTGAGGCGGCGCGCGGGCGGTGAGCCATGGTGCTTTTCGTCGGGCTTGGGAATCCCGGCGCGAGCTACGCTGGCCATCGCCACAACGTCGGCTTCGTGATCGTCCAAGCCATCGCCAAGCGCCACGGCCTCGGGCCGTGGCGCAAGCGTTTTCAAGGGGTTACGGCGGAAGGCGCACTCGGCGGCGAGCGTGTCACGCTGCTCCTGCCGGGAACATTCATGAACGAATCCGGCCGCGCGGTGGCGGAAGTAGCGAACTTCTACAAAATTCCGCTGTCTTCTTCGGTCGTGTTCCACGATGAGCTGGATCTTCCTCCGGGCAAGGTCCGCGTGAAGACCGGCGGCGGCGTCGCCGGGCACAACGGGTTGCGCTCGATCACCAGCCACGTCGGCAACGACTACCGCCGCGTGCGGATCGGCATCGGTCATCCCGGAGCCAAGGAGCTGGTGCATCCTTATGTGCTCAGCGATTTCGCCAAGAGCGAGCGCGGCTGGGTCGACACGTTGACCGACGTTATAGCCGACAATGCGGAGCTGCTCGCGCGCGCGCAGGACGCTTCGTTCCAGAACAAGGTGCATCTCGCCATGGCCGCCAAGGGTTTCGGCACGCCCGATGAGAAGCCCGCGGACTGAACCGCAACGCCAGCAAGGAACGTGAGAAGAAAATGGGCTTCAAATGCGGCATCGTCGGTCTGCCCAACGTCGGCAAATCGACACTCTTCAATGCATTGACGCAGACCGCGGCGGCGCAGGCAGCGAACTATCCGTTCTGCACCATCGAGCCGAACGTCGGCGAGATCGCCGTGCCCGACTCGCGGCTTGAAAAGCTCTCGGCCATCGCGGAATCGGAAAAGATCATTCCGACGCGCATCATCTTCGTCGATATCGCCGGGCTGGTCCGCGGCGCGTCGAAGGGCGAGGGTCTCGGCAATCAGTTCCTCGCCACCATTCGCGAGGTGGACGCCATCGTGCACGTGGTGCGCTGCTTCGTCGATCCAGACGTCACGCACGTCGAAGGCAAGATCGACCCGATCGCCGACATCGACACGATCGAGACCGAGCTGATGCTCGCCGATCTCGACAGCCTGGAAAGGCGCGTCGACAACCTCGAGAAGAAGGCGAAGGGCAGCGGCGAGGACGCCAAGGAGGCGAAGGCGATGCTGGATCTGGTCCAGCGCTCGCTGGTCTTGCTGCGCGAGGGCAAGCCCGCGCGGCTGGTCGAGCGCAAGTCGGACGAGGAAAAGCTGTTCCATTCGCTCGGCCTGCTCACCTCGGCGCCCGTGCTTTACGCGTGCAACGTCGACGAGGCCTCCGCGGCCGCCGGCAACGACTTCTCGCGCAAGGTCGAGGAGCGTGCGAAAGCGGAAGGCGCTGTTTGCGTTGTCATCTCGGCCAAGATCGAATCGGAGATCGCCACGCTGTCGCCGGGCGAGCGCAAGGAATACCTGGAGGCCGTCGGCTTGAAGGAAGCGGGCCTGGATCGCCTGATCCGCGCCGGCTACGCGCTGCTTCATCTTGTGACTTACTTCACCGCGGGGCCCAAAGAGGCGCGCGCGTGGACCATTACCCAGGGCACCAAGGCGCCGCAGGCGGCCGGCGCGATCCACACCGATTTTGAGCGCGGCTTCATTCGCGCTGAGACCATCGGTTACGACGACTACGTGAAACTCGGCGGCGAGGCCGGCGCGCGCGACAGCGGAAAATTACGCCTGGAGGGCAAGGACTACGTGGTCGCCGACGGCGACGTCATGCACTTCCGCTTTGCGACCTAGAGGTTTCACCGGTACGATGCCCTTGGCGTGAGTGTCTGGGGCGGACATGAGGCGGCGGGAGTTCATCGGTCTGCTCGGCGGCACGGCGGCGTGTTCCGCTTGGCCGCTCGTCGCGCGAGCGCAGGAGCCGATGCCGGTTGTCGGCTTCATCAGCGCGAGAGCGCTCGCATCGGATGCCCATCTGGTCGCAGCGTTCCGGCAGGAGTTGGCGGAGACCGGTTACGTCGAAGGCCAGAACGTGGCGATCGAATATCGCTGGGCGGAAGGCCGCACCGATCAGGCGGCTGCATTCGCAGCCGAGCTGGTACGCCAACGGGTTTCGGTCGTTTTCGTGGGTGGCGGAGACGGTGAGGTGAAGATCGTCAGAAACGCCGTCTCGTCCATCCCGGTCGTCTTTGCTGTCGGCGGCGATCCGGTCACGGACGGCCTCGTCGCCAGCGTGAACCGGCCCGGCGGCAACGCTACCGGCATTTCGAACATGACGGCCGCGCTATGGCCAAAACGGTTGGAGCTGCTGCGCGAACTGATTCCGCCTTCGACCAAGCTCGCGTTGTTCGTCAGTCCGAGCCATCCGAGTGCAGAGCCGACCGTGTTGGAAGTGCAGGCTGCCGCTCGGCCGGGCCAGCAGGTCGAGCCGGGCCGCATCGCTTCGGAGCGTGAATTTTGAGCCCGCCTTTGCCGCGCTCGCACAGCAGCGCATCGGCGGCCTGCTGGTGATGAACGCTCCGGTGTTTTTCACCAACCGCGAACGGCTCGCGGCGCTCGCGGCGCGGCATGCCATTCCCACGATCTATGACCGGCGCGAATTCGCGTTGGATGGTGGCTTGTTGAGTTACGGCGCCAGCACAAGAGATCAATACCGCCAATCCGGCCTCTGCGCAGGCCGAATTCTCAAGGGTGCGAAGCCTGCTGACCTGCCGGTGATGCAACCGACGGTTTTTGACCTGGTCGTCAATCTCAAGGCCGCAAAGACGATCGGCCTCACTGTACCTCCAACGATGCTCACGCGCGCCGATGAGGTGATTGAGTAGCGGGGCAGCATGTCGGTTCATGGCATGACTCGGACCTCCCGGCATGTTCGCTTTTCGCCGCTTGAAGGGGCTAAGCGGACATCGATCAGCGAATGCCAACGGTCGCGATTTATGAGCGCGCGACCTAGCCTCCGCCGCGTCATTTGATCTCGACGATCTCCACCTCGGCATTGCCCGAGCGCGCCACGTCGCCGACGCACTTGCCGATCAGCGCCCGCGCAAGCGGCGAGACGTATGACAGCGCGCCGCGCGGGGGATCGCCCTCGTCCTCGCCAACGATGCGATAGGTTTGCCGCCGCCCGTCGTCGCGCAACAACGTCACCGTCGCGCCGAACGCGACCTCGGATGGAATGTCGCGCGGAGCGACCACTTGCGCGCTCGCGCGCCGTGCGGCCCAGTAGCGTGCATCGCGCGCGATTTGCGCGAGCGCGGCGCGGTCGCCCGCAGCTTGCCCGGCGGCAAGTCGTTGCCGCAATTCCTCAAGCCGATCGTCGATCGCTCTCAGTCCTTCAGGCGTCACCAAATTCGGATGCGGCGAGATCGGGCGGTCGGGGAGTGGCTCGGGCGGTTCTCCGCCATCCGGCTCTTTGACGAACGCCCGGCTCATACCTCAAAAATCGCCGCGGTTGCGGATGGCGCCGAGGTGCTCGTTGATGCGGAAAACGATCAGGATGAACTCGGCCGCGATCCGCGCGAAAATAACGCCGACCACCACGCCAAGAAGACTCGCCAGCAGCATGACGAAACCGACGCCGGGGCTGGCGACCATGGTCCCCAGCGCCGACACGACCCCGGTCAGTCCGATCAGCACCGTGATGCCGAGCGCCAGCCAGTAGAACAGCTTGATGATCGAAGGCGTGATGAAACGCTCCCACTGGAACAGGTCGCTGAAATTCAACATTGAAAAATCTCCTTCCGGCGGAATCGCGGGCGGTCAAGGCAATGGAGAATCTATTCGCGTCTGAATTGGGGCACCAGGGAGTTCGTCATTTTTTGGTGGCAACCGCGCACCAGTAGGGCTCGGACTGGGAAAACCGGACATCGACGAATCCCGCCGAGCCGAGCATGGCTTCGATTTGAGCTCGCGTAAATCGCTGTTCCAGCCGGGTGCAAAAGCGATCGAACGCATCCGTGCGCATCACGTAGAAAGACTTGTCGCGATAATAGGCGAGTGGCCAGGATCCCGGCAGCCGGCCGGCGGTTTCGAGCCTTCGCGCGACGCGCGCAGGGGCCAGTATACGGTTGCGGCAATGAACTGGCTTGCCGCAAGGCGCAGGGCATGCGGCAAGCGGCTCACCACGACCCGCACCCATGCACTGACATGCCAGATCGCGCGAAACCAGCGCGGCCGATTGTCGAAGGCATAGTAGAGGTAGATCAGCAGCGGCGCGCCATGCTTGAGCTTGCGTGCGACGTCGTGGATCGCCGCGGCGGTGTCGGGCACATGATGCAGCACGCCCAGCGAGTACGCGAAGTCGAGGCTGGCGTCCGGCAGCGGTATGGAATCAACGCCGGCGAGATGAAAGCTCACGTTCGGGGTGCCCGCCAAATTTTGTCTCGCCGTTTCCAGTGCCAGAGGGCTGGCGTCTAGGACGTGCAGATGCTTCACGCGGGGCGCAACCAGCACGGCCCATCGTCCGCTGCCGCATCCGACATCGAGCCCAATGGCGTGTTGCGGCAGCGCCTGCCATGGGAAGATCCCGAAATAGCCCTCGAATATCTTGGCGCGCTCGTTCGCTGAAAGCTCTTCGCCCTGCCGAAAGGTCGCCCATTCACGCCCAAATCCTTCGACGGTCTCGCGGTCGAGGTTGCCTTGGGCCGCCTTCGAACCTCGCTCAGGTTTCGGTTTGGTGGATGGAATGGCGCAGTCTAGTGCACGCCATTCGCCCTCGGAAGAGCGATGAAAGATACGGTTGACCGCTCGGCGTCGCGTCTCTACGGATCGGTTGTCGAAAGCGGAGTCCTCGTGTCCAAGCTCTACTGGGAAGACTTCAAGCCCGGCCGCGTGTTCGAGCACGGGCCGCGTCGCATCACCCGCGAGGAGATCGTCGGCTTCGCCGCCGAGTTCGATCCCCAGCCGATGCACCTCGACGAAGCCGCCGCCCGTGAAACGCTGCTTGGCGGCCTCAGCGCGTCGGGCTGGCACGCCTGCGGCATCGTGATGCGAATGTGCATCGACAGCTTCGTGCTCAACTCGGCGTCGATGGGTGCGCCCGGCGTCGACGAGGTCAAATGGCTGGTGCCGATACGGCCGGGCGACGATCTGACCCTGCGGTCCACGGTGCTCGAGACCCGCGCATCGAGAAGCCGGACCGACATGGGCTTCGTGAAATTCATTTTCGAATTGTTCAACCAGGCCGGCAAGCCGGCTGTGACGCTCACCACATCGCTGATGATGGGCCGGCGCGGCGACGAAGCGCGGCCGGCATGAAGTTCTTCGAGGATATCGCAATCGGCGAGCGCGCCGAGCTTGGTCATCACACCTTCACGGCCGAAGCGATCAAGGCGTATGCCGGCCGTTTCGACCCGCAGGCCTTCCATGTCGACGAAGCCGCCGCGGCGCGCTCCCCGTTCGGCGCGCTCTGCGCCTCGGGCTGGCATACCGCTTCGGTCTGGATGCGGCTGATGGTGGAGCATCAGCGCCGGGACGACGAGGCGCGCCGCGACCGTGGCGAGCCGGTCGCGCAGCTTGGCCCGTCGCCGGGGTTTCGCGAGCTGAAGTGGCTCAGGCCGGTCTATGTGGGCGACACCATCCACTATGCGATGGAGATCGTCGAGGCGCGGGCTTCCAACAGCCGGCCTGAGTGGGGTCTAATCACGCTGCGCAATACGGGCATCAATCAGAAGGGCGAGCCGGTGATCTCCTTCGTCAGCGTGGCCTTCGTCGAGCGCCGCAAGGCATAGGATTCGCGTATGAGCGTCGCTGCTCCGCATGTATCCGAGTCATCCGCAGCCACGGCCACCAAGGCCGAGGAGCGCCGCGCCATCGGCGTCGCCGGCGGCGCACATGCGCTGCATGACGGCTACACCGACCTCATCTACGTGATGCTGCCGATCTGGCAGGCGGAATTCGGCCTGGGCTACGCCGCGCTCGGTCTGCTGCGCACCTGCTACGCGGGCACCATGGCGGCGCTGCAGATTCCGTCGGGGCTGCTGTCCGAGCGGCTCGGAGTGCCGCTGGTGCTGGCCGCGGGCACCGCGCTCGCCGGCCTTGCCTACCTGCTCGCCGGCGCCAGCGTCGGGTTCGTGACGCTGGTGATTGCGCTGCTGATCGGCGGCGCGGGAGCGAGCGTGCAGCATCCGCTGGCTTCGGCGCTGGTGGCTCGCGCCTTCGCCGGCCCGCGCTCGATGAAAGCGCTCGGCGCCTACAATTTCGCCGGCGACATCGGAAAGATGACCCTGCCGGCGCTTGCGTCGATCATGCTGGTCGTGCTGCCTTGGCAGCCGACGCTCGCGATCCTGGGCGGGATCGGCTTGGTGGCTGCCGTGGCCATCATTGTTCTGACGCCGCGCTTTCCCGAAGAAGCCGCGGCGCCGTTGGAGAAGAACGCCCCGGCCTCCGTTGATGGTGGCCGATCCGCTGTCGGCTACGGCTTTCCCGTGCTGCTGGCCATCGGCATGGTCGACAGCGCCACGCGCATGGTCTTCCTGACGTTCCTGCCGTTCGTGTTGCTGGCGAAGGGCGCGAGCCTGCCAACCATAGGTCTGGCGCTCACGCTGGTGTTTGCCGGCGGGGCGGCTGGCAAGCTGGTCTGCGCCTTCATCGGCGCGCGCATCGGCGTGATCGCGACGGTCTGCCTGACCGAAGGCCTCACCACTCTTGGCATCCTCGCGCTGCTGCCGCTGCCGCTCGAATTCGCGATGCTGCTGCTTCCCGTGATCGGTATCGCGCTGAACGGCACCTCGTCGGTGCTGTACGGCTCGGTGCCGGAATTGGTGGAGCCGGCGCGGCGGGCGCGCGCGTTCAGCGTCTTCTATACCGGGACGATCGGCGCAGGCGCCGCCGCGCCGGCGATCTACGGACTGCTGGGCGACGCCGTGAACGTGCCGGTCGTGCTGATGGCTGTTGCCGGGATGTGCCTGATCACGCTGCCGCTGGCCTTGGTGCTGCGTCCGGCGTTGCCGCCGTCCGCGCGCTGATATTCCGAAGTGGCGCGTGATCTTATCCGACACCGGTTTCTATTTTTCGGGATCACGCGCTATTTCCAATCGCCCAGCACAGCCTGGACCAAGGCAAGCGTCGCCACGGCCGCCGTGTCGGCGCGAAGAATTCGCGGGCCGAGCGATAGCCGCACGATGTTCGGCTGCTTCAGCAGCGCGGCGCGCTCATCCTCGGAAAATCCGCCTTCGGGTCCGGTCAGGATCGCCAGCGACTCGGCCCTGGTCGCGTCGGCGCCCATCACCAGCGGCAACATGGCGCTCGGCGCGGCGCGCGCGCGCGCGAGCGCGGTAACCGGGTTGGTCACCTCGGCGTCCTCGTCGCAGAACACCAGCAGACGGTCCGGCTTTCGGGCTGCCAGCATCCTTGCGAACGTGAGTGGCGCGGCAACTTCGGGAATCGCAAGGATGCCGCACTGCTCGGCCGCTTCGACCGCATTGGCCTGCATCCGCTCGAGATTGACGCGGGCGACCTGGGTGTGCTGCGTGATCACCGGCTGCAGCCGCGACACGCCCATCTCGACGGCCTTCTGCACCATGTAGTCGAGCCGTTCGTGCTTGAGCGGCGCAAACAGGCAATGCAGGTCGGCGGCAGGACTCTGGGGACGGACCTGCTCCTGCACCGCGAGCTTGATCGCTTTGCCGGTGACGGCCAGCGCCGCCCGCCATTCGCCGTCGCGGCCATTGAACAGCAGAACCGTGTCGTCGGACTTGAGCCGCAGCACGTTTCGCAAGTAGTGCGCCTGCTTCTTGCCGGGAGCGATCGTGGCCCCGGCTGAGAGACGCTCCTCGACGTGAACGCGAGGACTTTTGAAATCGTATCGGCTCACCCGCGGATACCCGATAATGGCCTGCATTCGGCCGGGCCGCTTTACCCTTCCGGGCCGACCGGCGCCAGGGGTCGGCCGGCTCGCCAAGCTGCGTCATCACGGTCATTCACCCGCCGCGCAAATGTCGAATTTTGGCGGTTGGAGTGGGTATGATATGGCTGAATCGGCCGGGAGCCCGAGGATCATGACGCTTTTGCGCGCAATGGCATTGCTGTCAGCGCTGACCCTCGCCGGCCTTTCCGAGGTTGCGGCGCAGTTCCCGCCGCCACCCGGACAGAGCGCTCCGGCAGCGCAATCCAACCCGTTTCCGCCGCCACCGGCGTCGGGGCAGCAACAGCAGCAGCAATCCACCCCATTTCCTCCGCCCGGACAGGGGCAGCAGCAGGCCAGCCCGTTCCCCAATCCAGGCCAGTCGAGCCCGTTGCCCGCCACCGGTGGCTCCTTCTCGCCGGGAGGGCCGCGCGCCGGCCCGCCGCCGCCGGGCGCACAGCCCCCGCCCGTTTGCCTGGAATTCCCTCCGATCCGCGATCAGGCCGAGAAGGATGGCGGCGCCATCAAGGCCGCCAGCGACCGCAAGGCGGCGCGTGAAGAGATCTGCGCGCTGTTCAACAAGTTCGTCGGCTCGGAAGGCAGGATGGTGAAGTTTCTGGAGACCAATCAGAAGGTCTGCGGCGTGCCGCCCGATGCGATCAAGCACGTGCGGGGCCAGCACGCCCGGTCGATGCAGATCCGCAAGCAAGTCTGCACCGCGGGGCCGGGGCCCTCGGGCCCGAGCTTGAGCGATGCGCTCGGCGGGCCGATCCTGCCGGACGAGAAGCCGAAGCCGGGGCGCGGCACGTTCGATACGCTCACCGGCAGTCCGCTGGCGCGATGACCTGAGATGAGCGCCACGGCCGGACGCGTCGCCGATGCGACCGGAAACTGGGTCGACACCAGCGCGCCGGCCTGGATGCGGCCGTACCTGCGGCTGACGCGGCTCGACCGCCCGATCGGATGGTGGCTGCTGCTGCTGCCGTGCTGGTGGTCGGCGGCGCTCGCCGCCATTCCCGCCGGCAAATGGGGACCCGATCCCTGGCACGTGCTGCTGTTCCTGATCGGCGCCGTTGTGATGCGCGGTGCGGGCTGCACCTGGAACGACCTGTTGGATCGCGACATCGACGCGCAGGTCGAGCGCACGCGGTCGCGGCCGATTCCCTCGGGCCAGGTGAGCGTCAAGGCGGCGGTCGTGTTCCTGGTGGCGCAGGCGCTTGTCGGGCTGCTGGTGCTGCTGCAGTTCAACGGCTTCACGATCATGCTTGGCATCGCCTCGCTCGCCGTCGTCGCGATCTATCCGCTGATGAAGCGCGTGACCTACTGGCCGCAGATTTTCCTTGGCCTGGCGTTTTCCTGGGGCGCGTTGATGGGATGGTCGGCAGTGTTCGGCCGGCTCGGTTGGCCGGCTGTCCTGCTCTATGCGGGCTCGATCGCCTGGGTGATCCACTACGACACGATCTACGCCCACCAGGACAGCGAGGACGATGCGCTTGTCGGTCTGAAGTCAACGGCGCTGCTGTTCGGCGAACGCACCAGGCCGGCGCTCGCGTTGTTCTCGATCATGGCGGTGCTGCTGATCGGCCTTGCGGGGTTGACCGCGGGAGCGGGCGCCGTGTTCGCGATCGGATTGATCGCGTTCGCGCTGCATCTCGCGTGGCAGATTCACACCATCGATATCGGCGATCCGGCACTGTGCCTGCGGCTGTTCAAGTCGAACCGCGATGCCGGGCTGATCTTGTTTGCTGCGCTGATCCTGGACGCGACGGTCCAGCGCGCATTCTAAGAGCATGATCCCGAAAAGTGGGTACCGGCTTTCGGAAAGGATCAACTGGTCTGCTGAAGCAAACTAGTTGCGGGCGATGATCTCGCGCTCCCGATAGATCTGCGGCTCGCTCGACGGCCGGCCCGCCTTGCGCCGCATCAGGAAGCGCGGCCGCCGCCATTTGACGGCGCCGCGGCGCCGGCGGCGCGGCGAGGGTGCGCCCACCGCGACGCTGCCCATCCTCTGGAATGCGTCGCGCAACGAGCCGTCGCCCTCGACCACCAGCAGCGGCAGTCCGAGCACGCGGCCCCAGGATTTCCATTCCGCCATCAGGTCGCTGCCGTCGCTCGCCATGAACAGCGGCACCGAGAGGCCGTTGTCGCGGTGCTCAAGCATCACGGCGGTCGCGGCCGGCTCCTCGCCCTCGGCGGGCAGCACGCGCATGCTGACGCCGCGAAACTCGGCGACCGGAACCCCGACGTTCATGCGGATGCCGCGCACGGCGCGCCGCAGCACGACGCGATCGCGGTCCAGCTCGACCTGCCGGATTTGTCCGTCCGCGCCGCCATCGC
Source organism: Xanthobacteraceae bacterium (assembly GCA_040510745.1). Classification (GTDB taxonomy): domain Bacteria; phylum Pseudomonadota; class Alphaproteobacteria; order Rhizobiales; family Xanthobacteraceae; genus Z2-YC6860. Next base: position 8,356 of record JBEVIJ010000066.1, on the reverse strand, counting down.
GCGCCGCATAGCGCACGGGCAGGGCGAAGGGGTCGAGCCGCAGCGCGCGGCTCGACCCGAACGGGGCCCCAACACTCATCTGACGCCTCAAACTCTCCCCGCCGAACTTTTATGTCCGGTCGTGCCGCGATCATGCCGCGCGGAGGTCGGAATCGGCTTAAAGGTCCTGGTTAATCGCCGCTAACACAGGCCTCGATCGCGATCATGATTGACGAGATGTTGCCTGCTTCGAATGATTTGTAGCGATAGGGCTTAAAGCCAGACGGAATCTGCATTATCTGACGCTTGTCAGCCGCCGACCCGCCCCCTAAACCTGAGTTCCCGCAAATGGATTCCCTGTTCGACCAGTCCGCCCTGACCACGCTTGCCGAGCGACTGGTGAAGGCTGCACGCACAGCCGGGGCTGACGCCGCCGACGCGGTGGCGATGCGCGGCGTCTCGTCATCCATCGAAGTCCGCGACGGCGCGGTTGAGGAGTCCGAGCGATCCGAAAGCAACGACATGGGCCTGCGCGTGCTGGTCGGCAAACGTCAGGCGGTGGTTTCGACCAATGACATCTCGGGCGATGGCATCGCCGCGCTGGCGGAGCGCGCCGTGGCGATGGCCCGCGTCGCGCCGGACGATCCGTTCGCCGGGTTGGCAGATGCCACGCTGCTGGCACGGAAATTTCCCGACCTCGATTTGCTCGATCCCACGCTGCCGGACGTGGCTGGGCTTGAAACGATGGCGCGCCGCGCGGAACAGGCGGGCCTGGCGGTGAAGGGCGTCACCAAGTCGGGTGGCGCCTCTGCCTCCGCCGGCATTGGCGGCATGGTGCTGATGACCAGTCACGGCTTTTCCGGCGCCTATCTCGGCTCGCGTCACGGCGTATCGATGACCGCGATCGCCGGCGAAGGCACAGGTATGGAGCGCGACTACGACTATTCGTCGGCACTGCATTCGTCCGATCTCGACGCGCCGGAGAAAATCGGGCGCAACGCCGGTCAGCGTGCCGTGGAGCGGCTCAATCCGCGCAAGCCTCCAACCTGCAAGGTGCCGGTGGTGTTCGACCGCCGCATTTCGAGCTCCCTGGTCGGGCATCTCTCCGGCGCCATCAACGGCAGCGCGATTGCGCGCAAGACCAGCTTCCTGAGGGACAAGCTCGGCGAGCGGCTGTTTGCGCCGGGCGTCAATGTGATCGACGATCCGCTGCGGCGGCGCGGTTTGCGTTCGCAGCCGTTTGACGCCGAGGGTGTGGCCGGCCAGCGCAGGGCGCTGATCGATGACGGCGTGCTGACGACCTGGCTGCTCGATTGCGCAACGGCGCGCGAACTGGGGCTCGAGACCACCGGTCATGCACACCGTGGTGCGTCTTCGACGCCATCGCCCGGGCCGACCAATCTGCATCTTGAGCCTGGGATCCAGACTCCGGCCGAATTGATCAAGGACATTGCGGACGGTTTCTACGTCACCGACCTGATCGGCTCGGGTGCCAGCATCATCACCGGCGACTACAGCCGCGGCGCCGCCGGGTTCTGGATCGAGAACGGCGAGCGCACTTACGCTGTCAGCGAAGTCACCATCGCCGGTCACATGCTGGAGATGTTCCGGACGCTACAACCGGCGAACGATCTTCAATTCTGCTACGGCACCAATGCACCGACGTTGCGGGTGGAGGGCCTGACCATTGCAGGCGTCTGAGCCCGCGTGGGCCGCCGACCGTGAGCGCCTCGTCGCGGCGGTGCGGGACGGCGGCGCGATCGCGCTGAAGTTTTTTCGCGGCACCTTGAAGAGCTGGACCAAGGGGACGGGCGACTCGCCGGTTTCCGAGGCGGACATCGCGGTCAACGATCTGCTGCGCGAGCGGTTGCCGGTTGAGGGCGACGGCTGGCTCTCGGAAGAGAGCGAGAACGACCCGGCACGGCTTGATGCGCGCCGCGTCTGGGTGGTCGACCCGATTGACGGCACGCGTGCCTATATTGCCGGGCGCGAGGACTGGTCGATCTCCGTCGCGCTGGTCGAAGCCGGGCGGCCGGTGCTGGCCGCGGTGTTAGCGCCGGCGACGGATGAGTTGTTTGTCGCCACGCAGGGCGCCGGTGCGACGCGGAACGGCACTCCGATCCGGGTCAGCGCTGGCTCGGGTCTCGATGGCGCCCGCATCGCCGGCCCCAAGCGCCTGCAGGATTGGATCGCCGGCCGTCATCCCGGGCTCGTTGCCATGCCGCGCGTGCATTCGCTGGCGCTACGGCTGGTGAGAGTCGCGCAGGCCGAGCTTGATGGCGCGATCGCCGGCGGCAGCGCCCACGATTGGGACCTTGCGGCTGCCGAACTTTTGGTGCACGAAGCCGGCGGTCTCGTGACCACGCTCGACGGCCGGGTGTTGAGCTACAATCGGCCGCAGCCCACCCATGGTGTGCTGGTGGCAGCCGGACGCGAGCGGCACGCAGCGCTCATCGAGTTGATGCGCGCGCATTCAAACCAGCCGGCATAGCTCGCGGCCGCCCCATTAAACGCGTAGGCTCACACACGCCCGGGAAGATCGGGGAAGGAAACTGCGATGCTTGCAAATGTCCCGCAAAAGCAACTGCCCCATCTGGTGTTCGGGGGCGAATTGAGCAGCATCGATAAGAGCGAGTTCAAAGATCTGTCGAAACTCGATATCGTCGGTATCTATCCGAATTATGCGACCGCTTACGCGGCCTGGAAGGCCAAGGCGCAACTCACGGTGGATAACGCGCAGATGCGATATTTCATTGTTCACCTGCATCGCCTGCTCGATCCCGACAGCAGCGGCCCGGCGCGCTGACGGGAGTTGCGGATCGTGTTGAAGCCTTCGCTCCGGCGGTTGACGACCGCCCCCTGGTTTCAGACCGCGGTCGGCGTCGTCGGGGCGGAGTATCTGCGTCTGATATGGAAGACCAGCCGTTTTGCGTTGGAGCCGCCCGACATCTACCAGATCGTCAAGCCGGACCTGCCGGTGATCGTCGCGATGTGGCACGGCCAGCATTTCTTGATGCCGTTCATCAAGCTGAAGGATCACCGCGCCAAGACGCTGATCTCGCATCACCGCGACGGCGCGTTCAACGCGGTGGCGGCGCAGTGGCTCGGCGTCGAGGTGATTCGCGGCTCCGGCACGCACGGGCAGGATTTCGACCGCAAGGGCGGTACATCCGCGTTCATGGAACTGCTTACGGCTCTTCAAGATGGCTACAACGTCGCGCTCACCGCCGACGTGCCCAAGGTGTCGCGCGTGTGCGGTCCCGGCATCGTCAAGCTGGCCAGCATGTCGGGCCGCCCCATCTATCCGCTTGCCATCGCGACCAGCCCGCGGCGTGCACTCGACAACTGGGATCGCAGCGTCGTCCATTTTCCCTTTAGTAAAGGCGCTCGCGTCGCCGGGACGCCAATCCGCGTGCCGCCCAACGCCGACGATGCTACGCTTGAAGCCGCACGCCATGAGGTCGAAGCTTCCCTGAATGCGGCCACGGTGCGCGCGTATCAGATCGTCGACGGCACAGGCAAGGGCGGAACGGGTGGCTGAACGATTGCCATTGACGCTGCGCGCGTACCGGCTGCTGATGTCCGCGGCCACACCGGTGGCGTCGATGGTGCTGTCCTACCGGCTCCGGAAGGGCAAGGAGCACGCGGTTCGCTTGCCGGAGCGGCGCGGCGAGGCGAACATTCCGCGTCCCGCAGGCCGGCTGATCTGGTTTCATGGCGCCAGCGTCGGCGAGATGAACGCCATCTTCCCGCTGATCGAGCGCGTGCGCGCGCAAAATCTCAACGTGCTTGTCACTTCCGGCACGGTTACGTCGGCCGGCGTCGCCGAGAAGCGCCTGCCGCCGGACGTCATCCACCAGTTTTCGCCCGTTGACCTGCCGCAGTTCGCGGCGCGCTTTCTCGATCACTGGAAGCCGGACCTCGGATTGTTTGTCGAATCCGATCTGTGGCCTTCGATGATCATGGCGGCGTCCGAGCGTAACGTGCCGCTGATCCTGATCAATGGGCGGTTGTCCGAGCGGTCTTTCAACCGCTGGCGGATGATCCCACGCACCATCGGCGCGTTGCTGCGCCGGTTCGATCTCTGCCTCGCGCAATCGACCGACGACGGCGCCCGCTACGCCGGGCTCGGCGCGCCACGCATTTCCACCACCGGCAATCTCAAGCTGGACGTTCCGGCGCCCGCGGCCGATGCGGACAAGCTCGCCGCGCTTCAGGACGTGCTGGGCACCCGTCCCGTCATCACGGCCGCCTCCACGCATCCCGGCGAGGAGACCGAAATCGTCGACGCGCACCGCCGGCTCAAGCACAGCTTTCCGGGATTGCTGACCATCATCGCGCCGCGGCATCCCGAGCGCGGGCAGGGCATCGCCGAAATCGCCAAGGTCGCGGGCTTGACGGCCGTGTTGCGCTCCCAGGACCAGTTGCCGCGCGCATCGACCGATATCTACGTCGCCGATACGCTCGGCGAGCTCGGGTTGTTCTATCGCGTTGCGCCGATCGTGTTCGTCGGCGGTTCGCTGGTGAGTCATGGCGGGCAGAACCCGATCGAGGCCATCAAGCTCGGCGCCGCTGTGCTGCACGGCCCGCACGTCGCCAACTTCGCCGAAATCTACGCGGCGCTCGACGAGGCGGGTGGCGCGGAGCTGGTGACGGATGCCGGCAAGCTCGCGGTTCGGATCGGCGCCTGGCTGAAGGACACCGAGGCGCGCAAGGCGGTGACCGAGAAGGCGGCGAAGTCGATGGACACGCTGACCGGCGCGCTGGAGCGCACCCTCGCCGCGCTCGATCCCTACCTGATGGAATTCCGTCTCGACCGGCGGGCGGACAATGCGTGAGCCGGCGTTCTGGCGGCGTCCGGGGGCGCTGGCCGGGTGCCTGCTGGCGCAGCTCGGCGCGATCTACGGCGCCGTCGCGGCGTGGCGGATGGCGCGGCCCGGCGTGGCGGCGGGTATTCCCGTGCTCTGCATCGGCAATCTGACCGCCGGTGGCGCCGGCAAGACGCCGGCCGCGATGGCGGTGGCACAACTGCTGCAGCAGGCCGGCAAGCGGCCTTTCGTGCTCAGCCGCGGCTATGGCGGACGGCTCGCCGGCCCAGTGCGGGTCGATCCGCAGGCCCATGGCGCGGTCGACGTCGGGGACGAACCGCTGCTGCTCGTGCGTGTCGCGCCGACCATCGTCGCGCATGACCGCGTCGCGGGCGCGCAGGCCGCGCGCTCCGCCGGCGCGGACGTCATCGTGATGGACGACGGCTTCCAGAATTCCTCGCTGAAAAAAGATCTGTCCATCGTGGTGGTCGATGGCCGCGGCGGCATCGGCAACGGCTGCGTGTTCCCGGCCGGCCCGCTGCGCGCGCCGCTGTCCGCGCAGCTGGAACACGCCGGCGCGCTGCTGGTGATCGGCGAAGGGGCGGCCGCCGACACGGTGATTGCGGCCGCGCCCGGCCTGCCGCTGTTCCACGGCCGCCTCGAGCCGGATGCGCAGGCGGTCGCGGCGCTGCGGCCGCACAAGGTACTCGCCTTCGCCGGGATCGGCGATCCGGAGAAGTTTTTCGGCACGCTCTCAGAGGCCGGCATCGACGTGGCGGCGCGGCAGGCGTTTGCCGATCATCACCGCTATAGCGGCGCGGAGGCGGACGGCCTGATCGCCCGCGCCCGGCGCGAGGGTCTCACGCTGGTGACCACCGAGAAGGACCTGGCGCGGCTCAAGGGCGAGAGTGGGCTGCGCGCGCTGGCGGAGCAGGCGAGGGCGCTGCCGGTGAGGCTCGTGGTGACCGAGGCGGAGGCGTTCCGCCGGTTGGTGCTCGGAGCGGCGGACTAAGTCTGTTTTCGCTCGGAATGCCGCCGCAGCACCGCCTCCGGCGTGGCGTAGGGCTCCTGCAGGTCCACGCTCCAGTACTTGAGCTCCTCGAGCGGGATCGGCGTGCCGGTGACCGCGCAGCGCACGAACGCACCCGGCCGGATGATGCGGAAATCGCCGTCGAGATATTTGACCTCGGCTTCTCCCGCCATCGGCGAGGGGCGATCGTAGCGATTGAGCACGTCCAGGCCTCCGTGACGGCGAATAAGGGGTCGGGCCGCGGTGTCGTGGGGCAAGATAGCCGTTCGGCGGCGGCGGTGAAACCCACTTTTGCTGCAGGAAACGGCCTTGATTGGCGGCGGGGCTCGCGTAGTTTTCGCTGAAAGGAGCCCGGTGATCCATTGATGCGCCTGTTGCTCGCATTGGCTGCCTGCATGATCCCGGCGCTGGCCTGGGCCGCCGAGCCTGTCCCGGTCGAAATCCCGAATGGCGACGCCAAGCTGCGCGCCCTGCTCTACAAGCCGGACGGCGACGGCCCGTTCGCCACGGTGGTCGGGCTGCACGGCTGCGAGGGGCTGCTGAACGCTCAAGGCGCGCCGTCCGCGCGCTATCGCGATTGGGCGCAGCGCCTGAACACGGCCGGCTTCGCGGTGGTGCTTCCGGACAGCTATGCCTCGCGCGGCATCGCCGGCAGCCAGTGCGCGGTGAGGAGCCGCGCGGTGCGACCGGACCGCGAGCGGGTCGGCGACGTCCAGGCGGCGCGCGGCTGGCTGCATGAGCAGGCGTGGGTGGCGGGAGACCGCATCGCGCTGCTCGGCTGGTCGAACGGCGGCATCGCCGCGCTGTGGGCCGTGCGCCCGCGGCTCGCGCCCAAGGATGGCAAGGCCGACTTCCGCTCGGCCGCGGCGCTCTATCCCGGCTGCCGGCGCCTGCTCAATGCGGCGTGGAGCACGCGGGTGCCGACGCTGGTGCTGGTGGGTGCCGCCGACGACCAGATCCGCCCGGCGGATTGCCAGCAGATGGTGGCCGGCGCCAAGGGCCGCAGCGCCCGCGCGGTCATCCACGTCTATCAAGGCGCCTACCACGATTTCGATCATCCGAGCCGCCGCATGCAGACCCGCAGCGGATACGCCTTCTCGGCGGACGGCAGCGGCCGCGTCCACACCGGCACCCATCCGTCCGCCCGCGCCGACGCGCTCAGGCGCGTGCCGGAGTGGCTGAAGCGGTAGTGCGGCAGCCGGCGCCAAGGCCGCAAAGCTATTGCGTGTCGTCCCGCGCCCAGGGGAACAGCACCGCCGGGAAGTCGGCGGCGTGGCGCGTGCCCTTGGGCCGCGGCTGGTACTCCGGCCGCGGATTGGGATCGGGCTCGACCACCTTGCGATAGAGGTGCCAGGTCGCGTGGCCGAGCACCGGCAGCACCAGCGGCAGGCCGAGGAACAGCGGCAGCGATCCGAGCGCCAGCAGCGCCGCGACGATGATGCCCCACAGCGCCATCGGCACCGGATTGGCGAGCACGGCGCGCACCGAGGTGAGCAGCGCGCCCGCCGCGCCCGCATCGCGGTCCAGCAGCATCGGGAACGACACCACGCTGATGGTCAGCACCGCCAGCGCGAACAGAAAGCCGACGCCGTTGCCGATCACGATCATCGACCGGCCGGCCGGCGTCATGAACACGTCGTGCAGGAACTGGCCGGCCGACTCCGGCGCCGCATACCCGAAATGCGCGACATAGATCGCGTTCGCGGTGGCGACCCAGATCAGGAAGATCAGCGTCAGCAGAATGCCGAGTGCCACGATCGCGCCGATCGACGGCGAGTGCAGCACTTGGAATATATCGGTCGCCGAGACCTCCATGGCGGCCTCGCGGCGGCGGCTCAGCTCATAGAGGCCGACGGCGGCGATCGGCCCGATCAGGGCGAAGCCCGCGGCCAGCGGAAACAGCAGGGGCAGCACGGCGTAGCCCAGCGTGAGCGCCGCGAGCCCCACGCCGATGATCGGATAGATGATGCAGAGGAAGATGGCGTGACTGGGCATCGCGGAGAAATCGTCCCAGCCTTGGCGCAGGGCGTCCCACAGATCGGCGGTTGTGATGCGCCGGACGGCGGGAGCGGCCAGCTCGGTGTTGGCGCCGACGAGAATGTGCGATTGGGCCATGATGGTACCTCCCAGAAACATTGGTTCCGGTCGCGGCACCGCGTGACGGAGGCGCGCAGAAAGATGGCCTGGCGGTCACATCGTGCTGCGATCAATCGGATCGATGGTAGCACGTGGAATCGAAATGTCAGTCTTCACGATTTTGGGACTGCGGGTTCCAAAACGGACAGCAACACTGACGTAGTGAAACTTGTCGTCAAACTTTCAAGATGCGGTTGATCGGCCGCGACACCGCCAGCACCGCAAGGCCGGCGAGCGCGGCGACGATCGCGATCATCATGAAGAAGTCGCTCTTGCCCATGCTCGACCAAAAGCTGCCGAGATAGCCGGCGGCAAGGTTGCCGGTGAAGCTGGTGGCGAGCCAGACGCCCATCATCATCGAGACGATTCGCGCCGGCGCCACCTTGGTGACCAGCGACAGCGA
>JBEVIJ010000065.1:0-24050 GCA_040510745.1 Xanthobacteraceae bacterium | reverse complement strand
AGGGCGCCCTTGTGGACGTCTTCGAACGTTTGGATCAGTTCATTGCTCGGTTGCCAGGCGAAATCGCGTACCAGGATGCGCATGCTGCCGAGCGCGTTTCTTCAGGTCATGGCTGGTCTCGGAGAGCGTGTTGGCCTGCTTCACGCTGTTGAACTCGTTCTCGACCTCGGCCTGGCCGGTGGTGAATGCGGTGCCGTTGGCGAGAAAGCCGAGCAGCGGAATGACGGCGAGCACCACGATGCGGGTGTGGACTCGTCAATCCCGAGACCAAGCGAAGCGCGGAGAATTTCATGAGCCGGATGTTTCCCGCGGCCGCCGACCTCGCCGCGTGCAACCGAATGGTAATCAGGTGCTCAAAAAAGGCTCAAAATGATTAATAATCTGAGAAATCAGACGTTTCGTGCCCTATCCGTCCTCGTTCCGTCCGTCTGGACGCCTGTCGATAGAGCAAGATGTGCCATTGCCGGTTGCGTTTGTGCGCCGCACAATAAGGCAATCACCGCTGGAGCGCGACAATGCCGCAAGCCGCTGCCGTGACACCGCTCGCCGCCGGGCATGACCTTGTGACCATGGCGCGTGGCGCGGTGGCAGCGGGGGAGGCCATCCTCGCCGAGGCCACCGCCAACGTGCGCCAACGCGTCACCATCGACGGCCGCATCGTGAGCCGCACCTTCGACCGCGAGCAGCGCGCCACCCACGGCTTGGCGTGGCTCGCGACCTACGTCGAGGCGGTGCGCCAGCTCGCCGCCTACGCCGAGCGCATGCAATCGACCAACCGGCTCGGCGAGATCGAGGAACTGCTGGTCCGCATAGGGCTCGGCGAGTACCTCGCGCAGATCCTCGGCGGCATTCCGATCAGCCAGGGCGAGATCGTGCGGCTGTCCGACCTCGGCCTGACGGCGCAAGCGGCCGCTGCGCGCGTGACCCCCGAAGTCGACATGCTGATCGCGTCGGGCAACACGGCGATCCGCCGCGCGCGGCTCGTCGAGCTGATGCGCGGCCCCAAGACCGCGACGGTCGGCGCCTGCGGCCTCGACGAAACGCTGGAATCGATCCGCGAGGAGATGCGCAAGTTCGCCGACAGCGAGGTGATCGACCGCGCGCAGGGCTGGCACCGCACCAACAGCTACATCCCGATGGAGGTCATCGGCCAGATGGCCGACCTCGGCGTGTTCGGCCTCACCATCCCCGAGGAATTCGGCGGTATGGGGCTCGGCAAGGAATCGATGTGCGTCGTCTCCGAGGAGCTGTCGCGCGGCTATATCGGTGTCGGCTCGCTCGGCACCCGCACCGAAATCGCGGCCGAGCTGATCCTGGGCAGCGGCACCGAGGAGCAGAAGAAGCAGTGGCTGCCTAAGCTCGCCTCCGGCGAGGTGCTGCCGACCGCGGTGTTCACCGAGCCCAACACCGGCTCGGACCTCGCCTCGATCAAGACCCGCGCCGTCAAGGACGGCGGCGTCTATCGCGTCCAGGGCAACAAGACCTGGATCACGCATCCGGTGCGCGCCGACCTGATGACGCTGCTGGTGCGCACCAATCCGAAGGAGCCCGGCTATCGCGGCATCTCCATGCTGCTCGCCGAGAAGCCGCGCGGCGATGACGCGACGCCGTTTCCGGCCGAGGGCATGACCGGCACTGAGATCGAGGTGCTCGGCTATCGCGGCATGAAGGAATACGAGATCGCGTTCGACGGCTTCGAGGTGAAGGCGTCGAACCTGCTCGGCGGCGTCGAGGGGCTGGGCTTCAAGCAGCTCATGTCGACCTTCGAGTCGGCGCGCATCCAGACCGCGGCGCGCGCCATCGGCGTGGCGCAGGCGGCGATGGAGCAGGCGCTCAGCTACGCGCAGAGCCGCGTGCAGTTCGGCGAGCCGATCGTCTCGTTCCCGCGCGTCGCCGACAAGCTCGCCATGATGGCGGTCGAGATCATGATTGCGCGGCAACTCACCTATTTCGCCGCGCGTGAAAAGGACTCCGGGCGCCGTTGCGATCTTGAAGCCGGCATGGCGAAGCTTCTGGCGGCGCGCATTGCCTGGGCCAATGCCGACAACGCGGTGCAGATTCACGGCGGCAATGGCTTCGCGATGGAGTTTCCGGTGTCGCGTATCCTGTGCGACGCGCGCATCCTCTCGATTTTCGAGGGCGCCGCCGAAATCCAGGCGCATGTGATTGCGCGCAGGCTGCTGGACGGGAGCAATTGACGGCGCTCCATCCGGCATGATCGGGTGTGTGCTACGCCCGATACCCTAAATCCCGTAGCGACATCGCGATCGCCTTGTTGAACGGCGTGTGCGGCACCTTGCCGATCGCGGCTTGGAGCTTGGCGCCGTCGATGCGGTGCGGAACCTTCCACAGATACTCGAGCTCGGCCAGCTCGCGGCCGAGCGCCATGAGCTGTCCGATCGTCTTGAGCGTCCACCAGCTCATGTGGCGGACATTCACCTTGTTGCGCGTGGCGGCTTCGATCGCGTCGATCATCTCGCGGCCGGTCAGCGCGTATCCCGCGAAGCCGAATGTCTCGAACGCGGCAAAGCTTGCGCGCCGCTCCGCGAGCCGCACCGCGGTTTCTGCAAGGTCCGGGACATACGCCCAAGGGTGCACCACGTTGTCGGGGCCGGGATAGGTGATGCGGTTCTTCTCCAGCTCCTTGACCACCACCAGGTCGAACCAGGAGCCGCGCCCCGAGCCGAAGAAGTCGCCCGCGCGCAGCACGATGGCGCGCATGCCGCGGTCGCAGGCCTCGCGGATGCGCTGCTCGATCTGGACGCGCATCCTGCCCTTGCGCATGGTCGGCTGCATCGGCGTGTGCTCATCGATCACGTCGGGCATGCCGCGGCCGTAGTTCCACACGCTGCCGGGAAACAGCAGCGTGGCGCCGCTGGCTTCGGCGGCCGCGATCCCGGCATAAGCGTGCGACAGCGCATCGCGCTGCCACATGGTGATTACCGGATTGAGCGCGTTGAGCACGACGGCGCAGCCCTGCGCCGCCTCAACCGCGGCGTCCCGCGTCACGATCTCGACCACTTCGGTGCCGCGCGCGGCGAACGCGGTTCTGCCGGGCCGCACCAGGCTTTTGACGCGCCAGCCGGCGTCGCGGAACGCCTCGGCCGCAGCGTGGCCAAAGCGCCCGCCGGCGCCCATGACAAGAATGCCGTCACTCACGATGGCGTCCCCGGGCGTGGCATTTGACGTCGCGCGATGCTATCTGCATCGGCATGGGACAGTTCATGTCGCAATACATCGTTCCCATCGCGATCGGCGCGGTGGCGATCGTGCTGTTGCTTGGCCTCATCAACATGATGCGCGGCGGCTCGCCCAACACGTCGCAACGGCTGATGCGGTTGCGCGTGCTGCTGCAATTCGTCGCCATCGTCATCGTCATGATGACGATCTGGGCGATGGGCCGCTAAAGCGCAATCAGCGGTACGGCGCCGCCCGCATATATTCTTCTTTCTTGGCCTTCGGCTTTTTCGCCTTCTTGGCCTTCTTCTTCATGGCCAGCGCGTCGCTGTGGGCGGCGGCATGGGAATGGTGCGCGAAGGCGGGCGGCGCAGCGGCCGGAATGGTCAGCAGGACGGCGGCGAGCGCTATGGCCAGAAATGGCATCAGGAATGGCACGGTTTTCTCCCTCATTGGTTCCAGGTCCCGTTGCTATAGAATAGCGCCTGCGTTGAAATCCAGCTAGCCGCGCGCACCAAGAGGCAACAAAATGGTCGTCCTGAATCGCATCTATACGCGCACCGGCGATGACGGCACCACTGCGCTTGGCTCCGGCGACCGGCGCAAGAAATACGATCTGCGGGTATCCGCCTACGGCACCCTCGACGAGGTCAACGCGGTGCTCGGCATCGTGCGGCTGCACACGGCGGGCGATGCCGCGCTCGATCCGGCGCTGGCGCGCATCCAGAACGACCTGTTCGACGTCGAGGCCGACCTCTGCCTGTCGGAGAAGGGGCCGGGCGGCGCGCGGCTCACCGTCACCGACGCGCAGGTCGAATGGATCGAAAAGGAGATCGACCGGCTCAACGCCGACCTTAGCCCCCTGCGGTCGTTCATCCTGCCGGGCGGCAGCGCGGCCGCCGCCTACATGCATCTCGCGCGCACGATATGCCGTCGCGCCGAGCGCATCATGGTGGAATTGCGCGACCAGCCGGGCGAGACCGTCACCGATGCCTCGCTCAAGTACGTTAACCGGCTGTCCGATTTCCTGTTCGTCGCCGGCCGCCACGCCAACGACAAGGGCACGCGCGACGTGCTGTGGTCGCCGGGGCAGAACCGGTAGCGCGTCATGCCGGTTCGGGCCGTCGCATCGTTGCTCATCGCGTTCATCGCGCCGGCGGCGCTGGCCGATCCGATGAGCGATCTCACCAAGGACGGCAACGCCGTCTGCTTCCGCCGCGACTATGACGCGGCCCACCTGAAAAAGAATCCCGGCCAGCAGGTCACCTCGATGATGGTGTGGATCGCGGGCAAGGATCAAATGAGAAGCGGCAACACGGGACTTGCCCTGACGCGCCGCGGCGACTCGCACCCGCTGTTTCTCGCTGGCGACTGCTCGTGGGGCAACTTTGACGGCCCGCCGAGCTGGATGCCGTCGTTCCGCAAGAGTTTCGGCGCGGGCTGCGTCACGTTGGCCGTTCCCGACGTCTTCACCAACGTCAGCAGCGCAAAGGAGGGCGGCGGTGTGATCCTCGACCCGGCCGCCGACGGCAAGACCATGATGGTTCACCTCGACGGGCGGCAGTCCATGGTCAAGCGCGCCGACCGCGAGGATGAGATTTCCGTCAAGCTTGGCGCTGCCGACCGCGTGTTTCTGGTCCGCCGGGTCGACGCCAAAGCATGCGATTTCCTCAAGGAGGCTTTGACGACCCTGGAGCCCGGACCTGAGCTGCGCGCACGTTGACCCCCGAAAGGGTGGCTATTAGGGTGCGCCGCACCAATTCCGCGGGCCGTAACCGCCCGAAAGAGCAGTCCCAGCATGAAGATTCTGGTGCCCGTCAAACGGGTGGTCGACAAGGACATCAAAATTCGCGTCAAGGCGGACGGCTCGGGTGTGGAGCTCGCCAACGTCAAGATGTCGATGAATCCCTTCGACGAGATTGCGGTCGAGGAAGCGATCCGTCTCAAGGAAGCCGGCAAGGCGACCGAGATCGTCGCCGTCTCGATCGGTCCGCAGCAGGCCGGCGAGACGATCCGCACCGCGCTCGCCATGGGCGCCGACCGCGGCATCCTGGTCAAGGTTGACGGCGCGGTCGAGCCGCTCGCGGTGGCGAAGATCCTCAAGGCGGTGGTTGATGCCGAGAAACCGGGCCTCGTCATCCTCGGCAAGCAGGCGATCGACGACGACTGCAACCAGACCGGACAGATGCTGGCCGCGCTCACAGGCTGGCCGCAGGGCACGTTCGCGTCGAAGCTCACGATCGATGGCGACACCATCCAGGTGACGCGCGAGGTCGACGGCGGCTTGCAGACCGTAAAGCTGAAAGGCCCGGCGATCGTCACGGTGGACCTGCGCCTCAACGAGCCGCGCTACGCGTCGCTGCCGAACATCATGAAGGCGAAGAAGAAGCCGATCGACGAGAAGACGCCCGATGCGTATGGCGTCGACGCCAAGCCGCGGCTTGAAGTTCTGAAGACCGTGGAGCCGTCCGGCCGCAAGTCCGGCGTCAAGGTCGGCTCGCCAGCCGAGCTGGTCGGCAAGCTCCGGGACGCGGGGATCATCTGATGGCCACGCTTCTCCTCGCCGAGCACGACAATAAGTCGCTCAAGGATTCCACCAGCAAGGCGCTCACCGCGGCGAAGCAGATGGGCGGCGACGTTCACGTCCTGGTCGCCGGCGGCGGCTGCAAGGCGGTGGCCGATGCGGCCGCCAAGCTCGATGGCGTCACCAAGGTTCTGCTCGCCGACGCGCCGGCCTACCAGCACGCGCTCGCCGAGCCGCTTGCCGCGCTGATCGTCTCGCTCGCCGGCGCGTATGACGCGATCGTCGCGCCCGCGACCACCAACGGCAAGAACGTGATGCCGCGCGTCGCCGCGCTGCTCGACGTCATGCAGGTGTCGGAGGTCATCAAGGTGATCGCGCCGGATACGTTCGAGCGTCCGACCTACGCCGGCAACGCGATCCAGACCGTGAAGTCGAAGGACGCCAAGAAAGTCATCACGGTGCGCACCTCGACTTTCCAGGCGACCGGCGAGGACGGTTCCGCGCCGGTCGAGACGGCCGCCGCGGCGGCCGATCCGGGGATCTCGTCGTTCGTCGGCGAGGAATTGTCGAAGTCGGAGCGGCCGGAGCTTACGTCGGCCAAGGTCATCATCTCGGGCGGCCGCGCCATGCAGAGCCGCGACAACTTCGCCAAGTACATCGAGCCGGTCGCCGACAAGCTCGGCGCCGCGGTCGGCGCCTCGCGCGCCGCGGTCGATGCCGGATATGCGCCGAACGACTGGCAGGTCGGCCAGACCGGCAAGGTCGTCGCACCCGAGCTTTACATCGCGGTCGGAATTTCCGGCGCTATCCAGCATCTCGCCGGGATGAAAGACTCCAAGGTGATTGTTGCTATCAACAAGGACGAAGAGGCGCCGATCTTCCAGGTCGCCGACTACGGGCTGGTGGCGGACCTCTATCAGGCGCTGCCGGAGTTGGGCGCCGAACTGGACAAGATCAAGCGCTGAAAATCGTATAGAGTCGGGATCATATGGCGCAGACCATCAAGAAACTTGGCATCGTCGGCGCGGGCCAGATGGGCAACGGCATTGCTCAGGTCTGCTCGCTCGCGGGCATGCCCGTGGTGATCCACGACGTCTCGGCCGACCGGATGAAATCCGCGCTGGCCACCATCAATGGCAACATGGCGCGCGAGGTGAGCCGCCAGCGTCTGAAGGAAGAGGACAAGGCGGCGGCGCTCAAGCGCATCTCCACCACCGAAACCCTGGACGGCCTGTCCGACTGTGATCTCGTCATCGAGGCGGCGACCGAGAAGGAAGAGGTCAAGCGCAGGATCTTCACTGACCTGTGCCCGGCGCTGAAGGCCGAAGCGATCGTCGCCACCAACACCTCGTCGATCTCGATCACGCGGCTGGCCGCTTCGACCGACCGGCCGGAGAAGTTCATCGGCATTCATTTCATGAACCCGGTGCCGCGCATGGAGTTGGTCGAGCTGATCCGCGGCATCGCGACCAACGACGTCACGTTCGAGGCGTCGAAGGAGTTCGTGCTCAAGCTCGGCAAACGGATCGCGGTCTCCGAGGATTTCCCGGCCTTCATCGTCAACCGCATCCTGCTGCCGATGATCAACGAGGCGATCTACACGCTGTACGAAGGCGTCGGCAACGTCGAGGCGATCGACACCGCGATGAAACTCGGCGCGCACCACCCGATGGGCCCGCTGGAGCTGGCCGATTTCATCGGCCTCGACACCTGCCTGTCGGTGATGCAGGTGCTGCATGAGGGCTTGGCCGACTCCAAGTACCGGCCGTGCCCGCTGCTGGTGAAATACGTCGAGGCCGGCTGGCTCGGCCGCAAGTCGCAGCGCGGCTTCTACGACTACCGTGGCGAAAAGCCGGTGCCGACGCGCTAGACGCGCTCCGTTTTCCGTTTCATTCCCGAGTAGAGAAGCGTTGCCATGAACAGCGTCATCAAGAATTGCCTGCCGCCCGACCGCAATCCGCGCCAGCCGAAGGTTGTGCTGCCGAAGGGGTCGATCGACACCCACGTCCACGTGTTCGTGGAATCGAAATACAAGATGAACCCGGATCGCGGCTACAACCCGCCGGATTCGACGCTCGACGACCTCAAACACCTGCACAAGACGCTCGGCGTCGATCGCGTGGTGTTCACCCAGCCCTCGACCTACGGCACCGACAACTCCGCGATCCTCGATGGCATGAGCGCGCTCAACGCGCAGACGCCCGACCGCGCGCGCAGCGTCGTCGCCATCACCATGGACATCACCGACAAGGAACTGGCCGCGCTCAACGACAGGGGCGCGCGCGGCGTGCGGCTCAACACCGACAACAAGGGGGGCATGCCGATCGGGTTTGGCCAGATCGGCGAACTGGAGGCGCGCATCGCCCCGTTTAGCTGGCACATCGAGTGGCTGTTCCCCGGCAAGGTCATCCTCGAGTTGATGCCGGTGCTCAAGGCGATCAAGGTGCCGCAGTCGATCGGCCACTTCGCCTATCAGCCGGCGGCCGCGACCGTGAAGGCGCCGGGCTTCCAGGCGCTGCTGGGCCTCATGCGCGACGGCAACACTTGGATAAAGATCTCCGGCGCCAACCGCGTCAGCGCGACCGACCTGCCGCCGTACGACGACGTCACCCCGATGGCGCATGCGCTGATCGAGGCGGCGCCCGAGCGCATCATGTGGGGCACCGACTGGCCGCACCCCAACAAGTACGTCGCCAATCCGAACGACGGCGACCTGGTGGACTGGTTCGGCGAATGGGTGCCGGACCATGCGATGCGCCAGAAGATCATGGTCGACACGCCGGCAAAGTTTTACCGGTTTTGATTGGACTATTGCCGCTCGACGATGACGGTGCCATCCGGCGTGGTCAGCCAGGTGTGTCGCTGCGCCGTCCAGTAGTGCGAGGCAGGCTTGGTGAACGCCGGATCGGCGAAGGCGCCGGCCGGCACGCCGATCACGCCCGGCAATGCTTCGAGGCGATAGAACATCGCGCAGCCGCAGGCGGGGCAGAAGCTGGTTTCATGGAAGCGCCCGGCCTCCGAGCCGCGCCGCCAGCTCCGGAATTTTCCCCTGACCGACACGTCAGCCGCCGCGAAGAACGCGGTGTAGGTGAACGCGCTGCCGGAGCGGCGCTGGCATTCGAGGCAGGAGCAGGCGTGGACCTGGGCCGGCGACGCCGCCGCCGTCACGCTGAGCGCGCCGCAGGCGCAGGCCGCGGTCTTGGGAAAGCCGTCCATGCGTTGCCTCCTGAGATATGGAGGCAGGTTGCAATGGGGGCTTTCGAATTGAAAGTCGTCATTCCGGGTTCACGCGCTTTCGCGCGTGCCCGGAATCACAGCGTCTACAACTCCACTTTCGCCTTGAAGCCGCCCCAGAACATCCGCTTGCCGTCGAACGGCATCTTCTTGGGGTCCATCATTTTGGCGAGCCGCTTGTCCTTCATGACGTTCTTCATGCAGCGGTCGCGGTCGGCTCGCGACTTGTAGGTGATGTAGGAGAACACCACGACCTCGCCGCGCTTGAGCTTGACGCTCTGCGGGAACGAGGTGCGCTTGCCGGCCTTGACGTCATCGGCGAGGCACTCGACGTAATCGAGCGCGCCGTGATCCTTCCAGACCTTTCCGGCAAGCCGCGCCATCTTCCAATAGGCGTTGAGATTCTTCTTGGGCACCGGCAGCACAAATCCATCGACGTAAGCCATAGTCTGTCTCCTTGGTTTAACTGGTTGTCGGCGACAATCGCGACATTGGAATGGCAGCGTAATGCCGCGTTTCGTCACGCCTTCGGGAACATGTGGAAATAGGGCTGCGCCTCCTCGATGACTCGGACGTAGGACGGCCGATCCATCAGCCGCTTGAGATAACGGTCGGCGTTCGGGTGCGTGCCGGCGAGCGGCGCGATCATGTTGGCGTAGAACAGCGGCGGTCCGGCGGAACAGTCTGCCAGCGTAAACGTGTCACCCATCGCCCAGGTGTTGTCCGCCATCGCCCGGTCGACGATATCGAGCGCTGTGTTGAGCGTCTTGCGGGCGTCCTCAACGCCGTGGGGATCGCTCTTTCCGGCCGGGCGCAGCCGGTCGGTAACGATTTTCTGCATCGGCAGGTGGACGTGCAGATCGTAAAACCGGTCGCGAAAGCGCGTCTGACGCGCCAACTCCGGGTCGTCGGGCAGGAAGCGCGTTGCGCCCGCATAATGCTGGTCCAGATACTCGATGATGATGCTGGATTCCGGCACCAGCCGGTCCTTCGCCTCGTCGCGAAGCACGGGGAATTTGCCGATCGGCCAGACCGCCTTGAACTCGGCCGCCGATTTCGAATCTCCCAGGTCCACGATCTGCGGAGTGAACGGCGTCGCGTTCTCATAAAGCGCGATGAGCACCTTGTGGCAGAACGACGACAACGGGTGGTAGTACAGCGTCAGCGACATGGGGACGTTCGCCTCTCTCGCGCTCTTCAGCGCATCTTCGAATTCTTGAAGGCCGGCAGTTAGGCGCAGCAGGACGCGGCCTTGCCGGGCTGCTGGTCGTATTCGTCGTTGCGCTTCACCCAATCCATGATCTCGGTCTCGTTGCGGCCCTTCGGCGTCGTGTCGAGATAGATGAAGGCGCCGATCACCTCTTCGTTGCCGCGCGCGTAACTGGAGTAGGTGTGAAACACCTCGCCGGCGTCGTTCTTGATGAACACGCTGAAGCCCGGCAGCTCGTTCAGGCCATGCGACGAGTCGATCGTGTCGTAGTTGTAGTAGAGCTTGCCCGACTTCATCTGCTGGTCGCTGAACGAGACGTGATAATCGAAGTTGAAGTCGCTGCCGTATGACGACGCGCACGGCGCCTTCCAGCCCAGCCGCTTGCAATAGGCCTGGAATTTGTCGAACGGCCCGCGCGAGACGTGCACATAGCTGACATCGTGATTTTGCAGGTGCACCAGCGCGCCCTCGGCGTGATCGGCCTGGAGCGAGCAGCTCGCGCAGCCCTGGTCGAGATCCCAGCGCCACATGAAGTGATGGACGATGAGCTGGCTGTTGCCGCCGAACAGCTCGGCCAGTGTCTTCTTTCCGCCAGCGGTGTCGAACACGTAATCCTTTTCGACCTTGACCCAAGGCAGCGCGCGCCGCTCCGCGCTGAGCATGTCGCGCATCCGCGTCTTCTCGTTCTTGAGATGCGCCTTGCGCGCTTTGATCCATTCTTCGCGCGACACGACGGGATGGCGTGCCGAGGGCGGACGGATGAGCTGGTTCATTGTGCGACTCCTTACGGCTTGAAGTTGGTTGATGGTGTCACGCCGCCGGCGTCATCCAGCCGCCGCCGGCGCCGCCGGGCTCGTCGAGGATTGCGATGCGTCCGACGTTCGGGACGTCGAAGATCGGCCGCAACAGCTTTGCACCCGCGGCTGTCGCTTTGGCGACACGGCGGTCGACGTGTCGACCGCGAGATAATACATCCAGCCTTCCGGCACGCCGTCGAAGTAGGGCGAGGTGAGGGTGAAAAGCCCGGCGACGGGCCGTCCGTCCTGCATCGCGCACCAATAGGTCTCGCCGGTTGGCGTCGGCATCGAGGTGAAAGTCCAGCCGATGGCGTCGGCGTAGAATTTCTTGGCGCGCTCGACGTCCCAGCACAGCCGCTCGTTCCAGCAGAACGTGCCGTGCGCGGCCTTGGTCGGGCAGCCTTCCGAAGTGGTGCTCATGGTTTCCTCCGGTTACGCGCTGATAAAGCGCTCCAGCTTGTTCAGCGCGCCGGTCCAGCCGTACTCGTGGCGGTCGCGCGCCGGCTCGTCGTAGAACTGCTCGTGGATCAGCGTGAGGATCGAGCCGGTGCCTTCCGGCTTGATCAGCACGGTAACGAACGACTCGCGCTCCGGCATGGTTCGCCACGCCCAGGTGAAGGCGAGCTTCTGGTTCGGCACTACCTCCTTGTAAACGCCGCTGACGTGATGCTGTTCGCCGTCCTCGGTGGCGAATTCGATCTCGTAGCGCCCGCCGGTGCGAACGTCGGTTTCCGCGCGTCCCACCGCGCCGGAATCCGGTCCGAACCACTTGGTCAGGTGCGCGGGGTTCGTCCACGCCGCGTAGACCTTTTCCGGCGGGGCATTGAGACGACGTTTGAGGGTGAGGCTTGGCTTGACGGCTTGGCTTGAGGCTGTGCTGGCGGACATGGGGTCTCCTCCACAAAGGCTGCAAGACGATCGAGCTGCTGGTTCCAGAAGCGCAGGGAGCGGTTCAGCCACTCCATCGCTTCCTCCATCGGGGCGGGTTTGAACTCGCAAGCGACCACGCGCCCGGTCTTGGTCCGCGTCACCAGTCCGGCGTCGCTCAGCACGTCGAGGTGCTTCATGACCGCAGGCAGCGACACCGGAAACGGCTTGGCAAGCTCGCTCACCGAATGGCTCTCGCCGGCGCTGAGCTGCGCGACGATCGCCCGCCGGGTTGGGTCGGACAGCGCCGCGAAGGTGCGGTCAATTCGCTCCGACATGCGGCCGGATGCGCGATCTTGATACTTAACCATGTGGTTAAGTGTAAGAGCAGGGGTGTCGGCTGTCAAGCCGGCGAGCCGGCGGATTGTTCACGAAACCGTGCGGCGGAACTTTTGTGACAAGAATTGCGCCGGACGGCCGTCGATGGCGGCGAGGCCGATCGCGATCGCCAGCATTCCGGCAAACTGCCGCGCATCGAGACGCTCGTCGAGCAGGAAAAGCCCGAGCAGGATCGCGCTGAGCGGAATGAGGAACGTCACCAGCAGCGCGTTGGTCGCGCCGGCGCGGTTGAGGATGCGGAAGTAGATCAGGTACGCCAGCGCCGTGGAGACGACCGCCAGCGCCACGGTCGCCCAGACCGCGGCGCCTGATACTGGAGCGAGCGTCCACGGCCGGTCGATCGCCAGCGCGAACGGCAGCAGCAGCACGGTCGCCATCGCAAGCTGGCCGCCTGCGATCACCACCGGCTTGTGTCCGCGCAGCCGCCGCGCGTAGATCGCTCCGATGGCATAGAAGAACGCCGCGGCAAGCAGCGCGAGCTGCGCTCAGACGTGCTTGCCCAGCTCCGTCAGCAGATCCGGCCCGATCAGCACCACCACGCCGATGAAGCCGGCGATCAGCCCGAGCGCGCGGCCCGGCGTGACCCTGTCGTCACGCGTCGCGAAATGCGCCAGCACGACACTGAACAGCGGGCTCGTCGCGTTGAGGATGGAGGCGAGCCCGATCGGGATGTACTGCTGCCCCCAGACGATCAGCGTGAACGGGATCGCGTTGTTGAGCGCCGCGATGACGGCGAACATCTTCCAGGTGGCGAGGTCGCGGGGAAACGCTCCGCCCAGCGGCCGGATCAGGATCCCGATCACCGCGCCCGCGATCAGCACGCGGGCGAGCGCCAGTGTCAGCGGCGGGATCTCCAGCACCGCCACCTTGGCGAAATAGAACGAGCCGCCCCACAGGATGGAAAGCGCGATCAGAAGCAGCCAGTCGGTCGCGGAAATGACGAGGGCGGAGGGACGGATGTTCATATCGTTTGGGCTGAGACGAGGTGATGCCACTTGTCTCCTCTTCCCCGCTTCGCGGGCCGAAGGAACACCGCGCCTTGCCCGATCCGGCCAGGGTCGGCCACCCGTTTCTGCGAATCCGCCTTAAATCGCAGGGAAATCCGATGGTTAAGGTTCTTTAAGTCCACCGGTCTAAGCTGAGCAACCCGAAACCCGATTCCGGCTCGATGACCACTATTTTCAGCAACGATTCATGGATTTCCACGGTCTGGGACGCCGGCAAGTCGGCGACCGAGAGCACCGGCATGATGGGCGCGCTGCAGGGCGCCAGCTCTAAGAAATACAAGCCCGGCAGCATCGGCGCCTACATGGCCGGCCAGCAGAACAACGCCCTGGCGCTCGCGACTATCGCGCAGACCGGCGTCACCAACGTGACCGAGCTGTCGATCAAGGCCGGCGACCTCGCCATGCAGAAGCGCATGCAGGAGCGCATTGCCGAAACCAACAAGCACAACGTGCCGATGATCCCAGCCGGGCCGCTCGGCGACCCGACGATCTACTTCGCGAACGGCTCGGTGCTGGACACCGCCAACAACATTCTCACGCTGTCGAACGGAAAGAAGATCGACGCCATCACCGGCGCCGACTGGGTCGATCCGAAGTCGACCATTCAAATGGGCAATGGGTCTTATCTCAACACCTCCACCAGCATTCTCACGATGGCGAACGGAACCAGGATCAACACCATCACCGGCCTGACCGTTTAACCGGTCAGCCGCCGCGCCTTGTAACGAGTATCGCGTATGGACGCCGCTTCGATCGCTTCCGCCTTCATTGCCGCGCAGATGGCGCAGGTGCAGACCGCCATGGCGGCGAAGATGCTCCGCATGAATGCGGACACCGCGAACAACGCCGTGAAGCTGCTCGAAGCGGCGCAGCAGAACATGAGCAGCCTGGCCAACCTCGCATCGGGCCTCGGCGGCAATCTCGATATCTCTGTTTGATTCTTAGGTCTTGAGCGCCGCGGAGATGAGCTTGAGCGCGTCCTCGCTTGCCCATTCCGCCGGACCGGCCAGCGTCCCGATCTCGCAACCGTTGCCGTCGATCAGCAGCGTGGTCGGCATGCCGAACGCCTTGCCGGCTTCCTTCAGGTCCTGGAATATCTTGGCCGACGGGTCGGCGAAATAACCGAGCCGCGCGATGCCAACCTCCTTCAGCCACGCCTTCGGTTTCTGCAGATCGCGGGTGTCGATGTTCACCGCGACCACCGCGAATTCCGGCCCGCCGAGCTTGGCCTGCAGCGCGTCGAGCGTTGGCATCTCTTTGCGGCAGGGCACGCACCAGGTGGCCCACAGGTTGAACAGCACCGTCTTGCCGCGCCAGTCGGCCAGCGTCTTGCGCGCTCCGTTTTCGTCGTTGAAAGCCAGATCGGGCGGGCGTTTTGGCGCCTTCGCCAGCGTCAGCGCCGCCACCTCGCCGCGGATCAGGTGGGCGATCCGCTGCGCGGTTTCCTGCGCCGGGCGGCATTCCGGCGCCACCGCCACATTGCCTGCAAGGCGGCCGATCCCGTATATCCCTGCCAGTCCCACAACGACGCCGGCGAAACCGCCCGCCAGGACAATGGCGAGCCGTTTCTTGGCGTTGGCGACGCGCGCTTCGCGGGGTTCGATGCTTGGTTCGGTCATGATCGGCGCACTGTGATGGCGAAGAAAAAGGCCAAGGGCAACAACAAGAGCAACACCATGTGGGGTGGGCGCTTCGCGTCCGGCCCCGCGGCCGTCATGGAAAACATCAACGCCTCGATCGACTTCGACTGGCACCTCTACCGGCAGGACATTGCCGCGAGCAAGGCCCACGCCGCGATGCTGGCGAAGCAGGGCATCATCGCGGCCGACGATGCCCGCAAGATCGCTCACGGTCTAGACACGATCCTGTCAGAGATCGGCTCCGGCAAGTTCAAGTTCGACCGCGCGCTCGAGGACATTCATATGAACATCGAGAGCCGGCTGGCTGTGTTGATCGGCGCGCCGGCCGGCCGGCTGCACACCGCGCGCTCGCGCAATGACCAGGTCGCGACCGACTTCCGGCTGTGGATGCGTGACCGGATCGACGACATCCACGGCCTGCTCGGCGACTACCAGCAGGCGCTGGCGGAGAAGGCGCTGGAGCACGCTGCGACCGTGATGCCAGGCTTCACGCACCTGCAAAGCGCGCAACCGGTGACGTTCGGTCATCACCTGCTCGCCTACGTCGAGATGGCGCAGCGCGACCGCAACCGCTTCTCCGACGCGCAGGTTCGCCTCAACGATTCGCCGCTCGGCGCCGCCGCGCTCGCCGGCACGTCGTTTCCCATCGACCGCGACATGACGGCGAAGGAGCTGGAGTTCGACGGCCCGATGCGCAATTCGCTCGATGCCGTGTCGGCGCGCGACTTCGTTATGGAGACGCTGTCGGCCGCTTCGATCGCGTCGGTGCACCTGTCTCGCTTCGCCGAGGAGATCGTGATCTGGACCTCGCCGGTCGTCGGGCTGATCAAGCTCTCCGACAAGTTCACCTCGGGCTCCTCGATCATGCCGCAGAAGCGCAATCCGGATGCGGCGGAGCTCGTTCGCGCCAAGACCGGGCGGGTGATCGGCGCGCTCAACTCCATCCTGATCGTGATGAAGGGGCTGCCGCTTGCCTACCAGAAGGACATGCAGGAAGACAAAGAGCAGACCATCGACGCGCTGTCCGCGCTGGCGCTTTCGATCGACGCGATGACCGGAATGGTGCGCGACATGGAGCCGGACGCCGAGCGCATGAAGGCGTCGGCTGGCATGGGCTACTCCACCGCCACTGACCTCGCCGACTGGCTGGTGCGGACCCTGAAAATGCCGTTCCGGGACGCCCACCACATTACCGGGCGGATTGTGGCAAAGGCCGCCGAGGCCGGCCTGCCGCTCCACCAGGTGCCGCTTTCGGACATGAAAAAGATCGAGTCCCGGATCACCAAGGAAGTGTTCGGAGTGCTCTCCGTCGAGAAGTCGGTGCAGAGCAGAACGAGCTACGGCGGAACGGCCCCCGGGAACGTGCGGAAACAAGCGAAGAAGTGGCTTTCCCGGCTGGAAAAGGAACGGTGATGATCTTGCGCCCAACGGGCCATCCGGCGGCGATTCTGCTGTGTTCGCCGCAACTTAGGAGCCCGCCGTGACGGCATTTCCGTGTCTCCGCCTGGCCGCGATTGGCGTGCTCGCGCTTTCTTTCGCGCTCACCGCCTGCGGCCGCAAGGGCGCCCTCGATCTGCCGCCGGGGTCGTCCGCTGCGCCCGTGTCGGATCAGCAGCAGGCCCAGTCGGGGGAGTCTACCGAGGACGAGTTCGGCAATCCGGTCCAGCCCAGGGGTCAGAAGAAAGCGTTCCCCTTGGATGTGCTGCTCAACTGAGCCTCTGAGCGTCCGATGCACCACTTCGATTATCGAGGCGGCGTCCTCCACGCCGAGGCGGTGAATCTCGCGGGCCTCGCCGAGGCGGTGGGGACCCCCTTCTATTGCTATTCGACGGCGACGCTGGAGCGGCACTATCGCGTGTTCGCGGAGGCGTTCGCCGACGTGCCGTTGCTGGTCTGCTACGCGGTCAAGGCGAATTCCAACCAGGCGGTGATCGCGACGCTCGCCAAGCTCGGCGCCGGGGCCGACGTGGTGTCGGGCGGCGAGCTCAAGCGCGCGCTCAAGGCCGGCGTGCCGGCGCGGAAGATCATGTTCTCGGGCATCGGCAAGACAGCAGGCGAGCTAGCGCTCGCGCTCGACGAAAACATCTTCTGCGTCAACGTCGAGTCCGAGCCGGAACTGGAGTTGCTCTCCGAAATCGCGGTGTCGAAGGGCAAGACCGCCCACGTCTCGGTGCGCGTCAATCCCGACGTCGACGCCAAGACCCACGCCAAGATCGCGACCGGCAAGTCCGAGAACAAGTTCGGCATTCCGATCAGCCGCGCGCGCGAGGTCTATTCGCGCGCCGCCAAGCTCAAGGGCCTGCGCGTTGCCGGCGTCGACATGCACATCGGTAGCCAGATCGTCGAGATGAAGCCGTTCGACGATGCCTTCGCGCTGCTGTCCGATTTCGTGCGCACGCTGCGTGGCGACGGTCACACCATCTCGCATGTCGACCTGGGCGGAGGCCTCGGCATTCCGTATCGCGAGGACAACGACCCGCCGCCCGATCCGGCCGCCTATGCCGCGGTGGTGAAGCGCGCCACCCGCGGGCTCGATTGCAAGCTGATCTTCGAGCCCGGCCGCCTGATCGTCGGCAACGCCGGCATCCTGGTGACTCGCGTCATTTACCTGAAGCGCGGCGAGGCCAAGACCTTCGTTATTGTCGACGCTGGTATGAACGACCTGATCCGCCCAACGCTCTACGAGGCGCACCACGAGATCCGTCCGGTTGCCGCGCCGCAGTCCGGCGCCAAGCGCGTCACCGCGGACGTGGTCGGGCCGGTCTGCGAGTCGGGGGATTTCCTGGCGCTGGAGCGGGACATGCCGGAACCCAAGCCCGGCGACCTGATCGCCGTGATGACAGCCGGCGCTTACGGCGCGGTGCAGGCCGGCACCTACAACACCCGCGCCCTGGTGCCGGAAATCCTGGTCCGCGACGGCGAATGGGCCCTGGTCCGGCCCCGCCTTGATGCCGACCAATTGATCGGCCTCGATCGCCTGCCGCCTTGGCTGTGAGCTTGGCTTGCGTTTTGCTTGAGGTGGCTGGGGCTAAGCCCCATGTTAGACTGCCTTAAACCGGATTCCCCGGCCCGGAGACCTTGTGACCCAGACGGCCCCGGACAGCGCCAACGATCGCCCCGAGCAGGGCCGCAGCGTGCTGTCGCGCGCCTTGTCGCGCGCCCGTTGGTCGATCCTGTGGGAGCGGCTGTGGCCGGCGCTGGCTTCGATCGCCACCGCCGCGGGCGTGTTCCTGGCCGTCTCCTGGCTGGGACTGTGGATCGCGCTGCCGCCGCTTGGCCGCGCCATCGGCCTGTTCGTGTTCTTCGTCCTCGCGGTCGCCGCGGCGGTGCCGCTGTTCCTGGTGCGGCTGCCCAGCACGAATGACGGCCTGCGCCGGCTCGACCGCGCCAGCGACCTGCCGCACCGCCCGGCCACGGCGATCGCCGACGACCTGGTTCCGGAAGCCAACGATTCGTTCGCGTCGGCGTTGTGGCGCGCCCACATGGAGCGCGCGCTGCGCGCCGCCCGCACCTTGCGCGCCGGATCGCCGCTGCCAAAGCTTGCGTCGCGCGATCCTTATGCGTTGCGCGCGCTGGTGCTCATCCTCGTGGTCGCGACCTTTTTCGCCGCCGGCAGCGAGCGCACCAAGCGCATCGCCGCGGCGTTCGACTGGCAGGGCGTGGTGGCGCCGGCCAACTTCCGAATCGACGCGTGGGTGACGCCGCCGACCTACACCGGCCGGCCGCCGCAGATTTTGCCGGGGCTGCGTCCCGGCGAGCCGGTGCGCAATCTCGCCGCCGTTTCCGTCCCCGCCGGCTCGACGCTGGTGGTGCGCTCGACCGGCAAGGCCGATGTCAACGTCGCCGTCGCGGGTGGTGTTGCCGAACTGCAAGGCGGTGACGCGCGCCCGCAGGCGCCGGCCGGGACGCAGGAGCTTCGCTACACGATCACCGATAACGGCAGCGCGACCGTGCGCGGCGGTGGCGACAACCTGGTGTGGAGCTTCACCGCAATCCCGGACCGCGTGCCGGTCATCGCGCTCGCCAAGGAGCCGGAGGGCCAGACCCGCGGCGCGCTGCAGCTTTCGTACAAGATCGAGGACGACTACGGCGTGATCGACGCGCAGGCGGTGTTCGAGAAGAAGCCCGCGCCGAAGCCGGCCGCCAAGCCGCCGCGTCCGCTCTACGGCGCGCCCGACTTCACGCTGGTGCTGCCGCAGTCGCGCACCAAGAACGGCGTCGGGCAGACCATCAAGGATCTGACCGAGCATCCCTGGGCCGGCGTCGACGTGGTGATGACGCTCACCGCCCGCGACGAGGCCAACAACGAGGGCCGCTCGTCGCCGCATGAGCTACGGCTGCCCGAGCGGCCGTTCGTCAAGCCGCTGGCCCGCGCGTTGATCGAGCAGCGCCGCGACCTCGCACTCGACGGCAACATGAAGGACCGCGTGATGACCGCGCTCGACGCGTTGTCGCTTGCGCCTGAGCGCTTTACCCCCGAGACCAGCATCTATCTTGGCCTGCGCTCGATCTACTGGCATCTCGCCCGCACAAAGGACGACGACGCGCTGCGCGAGGTGGTGGCGCGGCTGTGGTCGATGGCGGTGACCATCGAGGACGGCAACGTCTCGGAGGCCGAGCAGGCCTTGCGTGCCGCGCAGGACGCGCTGCGCCAGGCGCTGGAGCGCGGCGCCACCGACGAGGAAATCAAGAAGCTGATGGATCAGCTACGCGCCGCGCTCGACAAGTTTCTCCAGGCGCTCGCCGAGGAGATGCGCAAGAACCCGCAGATGGCGCGGCCGCTCGATCCCAATTCGATGCGCAACCTGCGCTCGCAGGATCTGCGCAGCATGATCGACCGCATGGAGCGGCTCGCCCGCTCCGGCCAGAAGGACGCCGCGCGCCAGCTTCTCGAGCAGCTCCAGCAGATGTTGGAGAACCTGCAGATGGCGCGGCCCGGCGGCGAGATGGGGGAGGACGGCGACGAGATGCAGTCGGCGCTCGACGAGCTGAGCGACATGATCCGCAAGCAGCAGCAGTTGCGCGACCGCACGTTCCGGCAGGGCCAGGACCAGCGCCGGCAGCAACGCGTCCAGCGCGGTCAGCAGCAGCGGCCGCAGCAAGGCGACCAGAACCAGATGGGGGAGCTGCGCCAGGACCAGCAGGCGCTGCGCGACCAGCTCAACAAGCTGATGGAGGAGCTGCGCAAGCGCGGCTTCCCGCAGCCCGGCCAGCCGAACCAGCCCGGCCAACAGGGTCAGCCCGGCCAAAGCGGCGAGATGGATCAGCTCGGCCGCGCCGGCGACGCGATGGGCGACGCGCAGGGCCAGCTCGGCGACGGCGATGCCGACAACGCGGTCGACTCGCAGGGCCGCGCGCTCGATGCGCTGCGCCGCGGCGCGCAGGGCCTCGCGCAGTCGATGCAGCAGCAGATGGGGCAGGGGCCGGGTCCCGGCACGCCCGGCCGCACCGGCCAGCCGCGCGCCAACAACGACACCGATCCGCTCGGCCGGCCGCTGCGCGGCCGCGACTATGGCGACGACACCACGGTCAAGGTGCCGGGCGAGATCGACGTGCAGCGCGCGCGCCGCATCCTCGAGGAGCTGCGCCGCCGCTTTGGCGAGGGCTTCCGCCCGCAGCTCGAGCTCGAATACATCGAGCGGCTGCTGAAGGATTTCTAAGCCGGCTTTGCCGGCACGCTGGGCCTCGCGCCATGTCGCTCACAATCCGCGCCGTCATTTTCGCAGGGCTCACGCTCGCATTGCCGCCCGCGCGCGCGCAGAGCAGCGACCCTGCGGTTGAGTCCTGCGAGATGCTGGTGCGCGAGGAAATGCCGGGCTCGACGCAGTATCGGTATATTGCGGCCGAGATCAGCGGCAGCACGGTGGTGCTCAGCTACGAGTCAGGCACGCCGGTCATGAAACAGCAGAAGCGCTGCAACTTCACTTTCAACGCGTCGACCAACTCCTGGGGCTTTGCGCCGGGATTGCCGGACGCCTTGCAGGTTGCCGTGATGGGCGCCCTGGTGCATCGCGGCATCTATCCGATCCCGCGCGACATGACCGCACTCAAACCTTGAGCGCTACATCGTTGCCCGCGCCGGGTCCGCGTCCTTGCTCAAGGCGCTTGGCACGAACATCCGCTCGACGGCCTCGACCATGTAGTAGAGCACCACGCCGATCACGGTGAGCACCAGAAGCGCGCCGAACACGCCCGGCGTATCGAGCTGGCCGTTGGCGTAGAGCAGGTAGTAGCCAAGCCCGCGGTCGGCTGCGACGAACTCCGCCACCACCGCGCCGACCACGGCGAGGCTCATGCCGATCTTCAGCCCGGCGAAAATGTTGGGCAGCGCCGCCGGCAGGCGTAGCTTGATAAAGGTGCGGTAGGCGCCGGCGCCCATCGAGCGGAACAGCCGCACCATGTCGGCCTCGATCGCCTCGAGGCCGACCATAGTCGACACCATGATCGGGAAGAACGCGATCAGGAACGAGATCAGCACCTTGGCCTGCAACCCGGTGCCGAACCAGATGATGAACACCGGCGCGATCGCGACCTTCGGCACCATCTGCGACGACACCAGCAGCGGGTAGGCGGTTCGCTTGGCGAGGTCGCTGAACGAGACGAGGATACCGAGCCCGATGCCGGCCACAGCGGCAACCGCGAATCCCGCCAGGATTTCGATCAGTGTCGGCTGCGAGAAGGCGATGTAGAGCTCGCGCTTGGTCCAGATGTGCTCGAACACCACGCTCGGCGCCGGCAGCACCAGCTCCGGCACCTTGAACAGCCGAACCGAGGCTTCCCACACCGCAAGCGTGATGACAACGGCGACGATCGGATAACTGTGCCGCAGCAGGCCCGGACCGGCCGCGCGTTCCGTTGGCGTGGGTGCCGTCTCGGACATCAGCGGCCCTTCAGGATGCCGTGCTGCATGAATAATTCACGCACGCGGCCGGTGTAGCGGGTGAATTCCGGCGCGTCGCGGACCAGCAGTTCACGCGGTCGCGGCAGGTCGATGTCGATCATCTCGGCGATCTTGCCCGGCCGCGCGGTCATCACCATCACGCGGTCGCCCAGGAATACGGCTTCGGCGATGTTGTGGGTGATGAACACCACGGTGCGGCGGTCGCGCTGCCAGAAGGTCTGGAAGTCGAGCGCGAGCTGGTCGCGCGTGATGGCGTCGAGCGCGGCGAACGGCTCGTCCATCAGGAGCAGCGGCGGGTCGTGCAGCAGCGCGCGGCAGATCGATACGCGCGAGCGCATGCCGCCGGACAGCTCGTGCGGATAGAAATTCTCGAAGCCCTGCAGGCCGACCAGCTCGAGCAGCTCCATGGCGCGGCCGAGCAGCGGCTTGCGTCCGATGCCGCGCACCTCGGCCTGGATCAGCACGTTGTCGAGCGCGGTGCGCCACGGCAGCAGCAGGTCCTTCTGGAACACGATGCCGAGGTTGGTGTAGGGATCGTCCACCAGCGTGTCGCCGATCCGCACCTCGCCGCTCGACGGCCGCAGCAGTCCGGCGATCAGCGACAGCAAGGTGGACTTGCCGCAGCCTGACGGGCCGACGATGGTCAGGAACTCGCCGTGCGCGACGTTCAGATCGGTCGGGCACAGCGCCTCGACGCGCTCGGCGCCCGCCCGGCGCGCAGGAAAGATCTTGCCGGTCTGCCGCAGCGTGACGAGAGCGTGTGTTCGTACTGGTGAGTCCATGAACGCCATTTGTCGTCATTCCGGACGCCGCGCAGCGGCGATCCGGAATCCATACTCCGCAGCGGTGGCTATGGATTCCGGGTCCCTCGCTTCGCTCGGCCCCGGAATGACGGGGCGAAACTATATCGCTTCGTTGGTGTAGAAATCCGTCACCGGCCGTGCGATCGGCTGGCCGAGCACGCTGATGACGGCCTCGTAGGTAGCCTTCATCTTGTCCGGGTCGTGGTAGCCGAGGCCGTTCTTCTTCTGCGCGGGTCCCTCGCCGAGCGTCGCCTGGATTTGCATCTCCTTGACGCCGGTCTCCTTGTTGAGCTCGGGGAAGTGCTTGGCGATCGCGTCGATCGCTGCCTTCGGGTCGGCGTAGGAGTCCTTGCAGCCCTTCATGGTGGCGCGCACGAAGCCCTGCACGGTCTTCTTGTTCTCCTGCCAGTATTTCTCCATGGTGATCAGCCCGTCGCCGTAGATGCCGACGGAATCGCCGAACGTGAAGTTGCTGATCTCCTGGCCCTGCGGCAGCTTGGATTCGATGCCGGGTTTGGCGGGCAGATAGATCGCCACCGAGTCAGCCTGGTTCTGCAGCATCATCGCCACCTTTGCGGTGGCGGCCGCGTTCTTCCACTGCACCTTGTTGGTATCGATGCCGTTCGCCTTGGCGAACAGGTTGAAAATGAACGGCGCCGTCGAGCCGGGCGAGTCGACGATGCTGCGGCCTTCCAGGTCCTTCGGTTTGTCGATGCCCTTGCCCTTCTGGAAGAACAGCGACAGCGCCAGCTTGTCCGAGATCAATCCGACCGCGCGCATGCGAGGCTCCGGCGTCCTGCCCTGGAGCTGGAGCATCTGCACCAGGTCGGCGTGGATGAGGTCGGCGTTGCCGGCGGTGAGCGCCTGCAAAGCGAGCGCGTTGCCCAGCACGTGTTGGAACGTCACGTCGAGGCCCTGCTCCTTGTAGTAGCCGCGCTCGCGCGCGAGGTAGACGTGGGCGTAGTCGCCGCGCGCGAAGAACTGGATGGTGAGCTTGACCGGCTTGAGAGCCTGCGCCCGGGCGATGGAAGGCGCGCCCAGCACGCCGATGCTCGAGACACCGATCGCTGCGCCGGCCGACCGCGTCAGCAGCGTGCGCCGTGAAATTCCCCGATGATGTTCTGAGCCCATCGTTCGTCCTCCCCGTTGTTTGTGGGGGCCAACACTAACGGGATTTCCCACTTCGGCCAGCCGTCCAACCATTTGGTTGAATGGCGGCTTGACATCCGCGGTCTTTAGGACTAAATTCATAGTACCTTGCTCACCGAAGGCGCTTTCATGAGGCGTTATGCTGGCGGAGCGGGGTGCGGCGCCTGCGGTTGGATCTCGCAAATCCGGCCCCGGGAGGCCCGGGTCACCGTCCGTCCCGACTAAGCGGGGCCGCCCTTGAGTGGGCTGGTTAGGTGATGGAGGAAGGAGGGTGAAAGCTCTCCCATCCCGAGGTGGAAGGTCCACCCATCCGTCGCTGAAAGTTACGGTCCCGAGGAACCA
>JBEVIJ010000064.1:0-13361 GCA_040510745.1 Xanthobacteraceae bacterium | reverse complement strand
ACTTGGGTCCCCGCTTTCGCGGGGACGACACCGATACAAGACGAAAATCCGAGTGAACGACACGGATGCGATTTCCAGATGCAAGATGCTAGAACGAGCACCGAACACTCAAGCGAGACGAGGACACCGATGCCCGAAGCCGACAAGGAAGGCGAACGCTACTCCGCCGACGTGCCGCAGACGTCGCCGGGCTTTTTCCTGAAAGGCTCGCACCAGCTCGACTGGGGCATGAAGAACCGCCTCGCCCGCACCTTCAATCCGGACAGCGGGCGCACCGTGATGCTGGCGATCGACCACGGCTACTTCCAAGGGCCGACCACCGGGCTCGAGCGCATCGACCTCTCGATCCTGCCGCTGCTGCCCTCCTGCGACGCGCTGTTCTGCACCCGCGGCATCCTGCGCTCGGTGGTGCCGGCGCAATCGCAGAAGCCGATGGTGCTGCGCGCGAGCGGCGGGCCGTCGATCCTGCGCGAGGAACTGTCCGACGAGCAGATCGCGATGGACATGGACGACGCGGTGCGCCTCAACGCGGCCGGCGTCGGCATCCAGGTGTTCATCGGCGGCGAGCACGAGACGCGCTCGGTGCACAACATGACGCGATTGGTCGATGCGGGGCTTCGCGTCGGCATCCCGGTGATGGGCATCACCGCCGTGGGCAAGACGATGGTGCGCGACGCCAAATACTTCCGCCTCGCCTGCCGCATCATCGCCGAGCTCGGCGCGCAATACGTGAAGACCTATTACGTCGAGGAGGATTTCGAGACCGTCACCGCCTCCTGCCCGGTGCCGATCGTGATGGCCGGCGGCAAGAAGCTGCCCGAGCTCGAGGCGCTGACCATGGCGTACAACGCCGTGCAGCAGGGCGCGGCCGGCGTCGACATGGGCCGCAACATTTTTCAGTCTGACGCGCCCAAGGCGATGATCGCCGCGGTCGGCGCGGTGGTGCACCAGAATATGAAGCCGAAAGAGGCGTTCGACCTGTTCAGGTCGCTCAGGACGAACAAGTAGCGGCGGATTGCAGCATCGCGGTCTCGACCGCGCCCGCGTTCTCGTGCGGCGCGAATGCAGCGACCGTGCGCGGCGGATCGCAGTCGGGGAAATGATACACAGCGCAGACGCTGCCGTGGCCCTCGCCGGAATGGCCGAAGCAACGGCCGAGCGCGGTTTCGACATCCATCATGACGCCGAGCCCGTAGCCGGCGGTGTTCCAGGGCCGGCCGGTGAGCGGCACGTCGAGCGCGCGGCGCTCCAGCATCGTGTCGAGCAGCCGCGGCGACAACAGACGGCCGGTCATCAGGCCGTGCATCCAGCGCGCCGCCTCGCGCGGCGGCCCCATCAGGAGGCCGTGATAGACCCAGCCGGGATGGTAGTTGCGCGGATTGCCGAACGCGCCCCGCGAAATGTCGACGGGCTCGCGCGCGATATGGACGCCGCGCACGCCGAGCGGCGCGAACACTAGCGCCTGCAGCGCCGCTTCGAGATCGGCGCCGAAAGCCGCTTCGATGGCGCGGCGCACCAGCAGGTAGCCGACGTTCGAGTAGGTCCAGCCGCCGCCGGGCGGATACGCCAACCTGTCGACCTCGACGCGGGACAGAAGCTCGATTTCGCTCCACGGCGCGCCGCCGCTTGTCGCCGCCGCCAGATAGTCCGGCACCGCCGTATAGTCGCGCAGCCCAGCGTCGTGGCGCAGCAGTTGCCGCAGCGTGAAGGCGCGGCCGGGGAGCAGTGCATCAAGCGTCAGCTTGCCGCGCTCCGACAGAATGAGTGCGGCCGCCGCCATGCAGGTCTTGGTGACGCTCCACCACGGCACCGCACCGGCGGTGACCTCGCCGGACAGCTTGCCGTCGCCGACGCAGGTGACGATCAGCGTGCGGTCTTGAGGTATTGCGGTTCCACGAGCGGTCACGCCTTTCAGTTTAGGCGATCATTCGCTCGACAGGATGACGTTTTTCACCAGCGGGTAGATCTGGTTCTCCCAGCGCTTGCCGGAGAACACGCCGTAGTGGCCGACCCCGGCCTGCATGTGGTGACGCTTGCGATAGGGCCGCAGCCCCGAGCAGAGATCGTGCGCGGCGGCGGTCTGGCCGACCGCGCAGATGTCGTCCTTCTCGCCTTCGACAGTGAGCAGCATGGTCCGCTTGATGGCGCGCGGCTCGACCGGCTGGCCTCGCCACGTCAACGCGCCCTTCGGCAGGCCGTGCTCCTGGAACACCAAGCGCACCGTCTCGAGATAGAACTCGGCGCTGAGATCGAGCACCGCGAAATACTCGTCGTAGAAATCCTTGGTGACCTTGGCTTTCTCAACCTCGCCATCGCTGAGAAGCTGATAGAGCGTCTGGTGCGCTTTGACGTGCCTGTCGATGTTCATGCTCATGAACGCGGCAAGCTGCACGAAACCCGGATAGACGCGCCGGTAGGCGCCGTCGTAGCGGAACGGCACCCGCGCGATCAGGTTCTGCTCGAACCAGTCGATCGGCTTGCTGTTGGCAAGCGCGTTGACGCGGGTTGGATTGACGCGGGTGTCGATCGGCCCGGCCATCAGGGTGAGGCTGCGCGGCTGCGCCGGATGATTGTCCTGCGCCATCACTGCGGTCGCGACCAGCGCGGCGACGCACGGCTGGCACACCGCAACGACGTGCGCCCCCTCACCCATCACTTCGAGGAAGCTGACCAGATGCTCGATATATTCGCCGAAACCAAACACACCGGCACTGCGGGGCACATCGCGCATGTTGTGCCAGTCGGTGACATAGACGTCGTGCTCGGCCAACATCGTGCGCACGGTGGCGCGCAGCAGCGTGGCAAAATGGCCGGACAGCGGCGCCACCAGCAGCACGCGCGGCTGCGCCGCCTCGATGTCCTTCTTGAAATGCAGCAGCGTGCCGAACGGCGTGACATGCGCACGCTCCTCGCGCACCTCGACCTCGCGGTTGCCGACCATGACTCGGTCGATGCCGAATGGCGGCCGCGTGTGCGTGAGGCGGGCGCGGGAAATCAGCTCGTAGGCCGCGGTGAGATTGCGAACCGCGCCATGTCCGACGCCACCGATCGGCGACCTGCCGATCGTTTGCGCGGCAAAGCCGGCCAGTGCCCGCACCGGACCCGCGACGTCGTTATGGGCCTGATAGGCCTGATAGAGCATTTCCCAACCCCCTACATCGTCTGAAGGCCATCCCCTTCGCAATGCAAAAAGCCTAGTGCAATGTTTGCTGCACTGCGAGATAATTTGTCAGGATGTGGGTTTCCCGCCCACGGCCGTGGGGGACAACTGATGGCCAAGGCCACGCTGTCTATCGCCAGCAAGAACTATGGCTCGTGGTCGCTGCGCGGCTGGCTGATCTGCAAGCTGGCCGGGCTCGATTTCGACGAGGTCATCGTCTCAAGCGACGATCCCTCGACGCGCGCGGAATTGCTTTTGCTGTCGCCGTCGTTCCTGGTGCCTTGTCTGACCCATGACGGCGTGAAGATTTGGGACACCCTGGCGATCGCGGAATATCTTCACGAACTCAATCCCGGCGCCAGCTTGCTGCCGAAGGCGCCGGCATCGCGGGCGCGCTGCCGCTCGATCTGCGGCGAGATGCACTCGGGCTTCAGCAACCTGCGCTCGGCGCTGCCGATGAACCTCAAGGCGCGCTATCCCGGCTTCAAGACCTGGGCGGGCGCGCAGCCCGACATCGACCGCATCACCGCGATCTGGCGCGAGTGTCTCGCCGAGCATAAGGGCCCGTATTTGTTTGGCGCAGCGCCCTGCCTCGCGGACGCGATGTTTGCGCCGGTGGTGACGCGCTTCCTGACCTACGACGTCAAGCTCGATGCCGCCTGCGCGGCCTACTGCGAGACCATCATGGCGATGCCGCAGATGCAGGAATGGCTCGCCGGCGCGATGAGCGAGCCGGAGGAGATGGAAGAACTCGACGTGGAGTTCTAGGCTCTACTGCATCTTCGCGCCGGAGCGCTGCACGACCTCTTTCCACTTCGCGAGCTCGACCTTCAGCATCGCGGAGAATTCCTCCGGCGTGCCACCCGCGGCCTCATCGCCAATCTGCCCGAACCGCTCCTTGAAGGCCGGCGTCGACACCGCGCGATTGAGCGCATCGTTGAGCTTCATCAGGACGTCGCGCGGCAGACCCGCCGGCCCAATAATGCCGCTCCAGGTCGGTGCGCTGTAACCGGTCACCCCCGCCTCCGCGACGGTCGGCAGATCGGGGAACGCCGGCGAGCGCCGGTCGCCGCTCACCGCCAGAGCGCGCACGTTGCCGGACTTGGCGTGCGGCGAAATCGAGTTGAGGCTTTCGAACATGAAATCGACGCGACCCGCGATCAGGTCGTTGATCGCCGCAGCGCCGCCGCGATATGGCACGTGCACGACGTCGATGCCGCTCAAGTTCTTGAACAGTTCGCCGCCGACGTGGCCGGGTGAACCGTTGGCCGACGAAGCATTGGTCAGCTTGCCGGGATTTTGCTTCCCCTTGTCGACCAATTCCTTGACCGATTTGAATTCCGATGTGGGAGCAACCGCCAGCAACAAATGGCCGCGGCTGATCAGCGCGATCGGCTGGAAATCCTTGAGGATGTCATAAGGCAGCCGATCCACCATGTTCGGGCTGATCGCCAAGCCGCCGACCGGGCCGATGCCGATCGTGTAGCCGTCCGGCGGCGCCTTCGCGACGATGTCGAGACCGATGGTGAAGGCCGCACCAGGCTTGTTCTCGATGATGATGTTCTGGTTGAGCTGCGTGCCCATCTCGGCCGCCACCAGCCGCGCGATCGTATCGGTCGCGCTGCCGGGCGCTTGCGGCACGATCATGCGGATCGGCTTGTTGGGAAACTGCGATTGAGCGGGCGCGGGCAGCGCGCTCACAATCAGCAACCCCGCGATGAACGAAGCCCTTACGCGAAACATGCCGCCCCTCCCCGATTGGTCCGGCGCTGCTCGCCGTTTTCTGTTGGCAGCGTAACCGTCGAGATTGCGGCCCGCAACGGTGTGCCAAACTTCAGCGTTTTCCCAACCAGCGGCCGATGCGCATCACCGCCTCGCGCATATCGGCGGACGATCCCGCGTAGCAGAAGCGCAGAAACCGATTGCCGCGCATCGGATCGAAATCGATGCCCGGCGTCGCCGCAACATGAGCCTCTTCCAGCAGCCGCTTGGCGAAGTCGAAGCTGTTCTCGGTGAAGCGCGAGACGTCGGCATACAGATAGAACGCGCCATCGACAGGAAAGAACTTGTCGAGCCCGGCTTTGGGCAAGCCCTCCACCAGGATGCGGCGGTTTTCTTCGTAGCCGTGCTTCACCTCCTCCATCTCGTCGCGACCGTCGAATGCCGCCTGCGCGGCGACCTGTGACAGCGTCGGGACCGAAATGGCGAGGTTGCCTTGCAGGCGGTCGATCGGACGCACCAGCGATTCAGGCGCCACCATCCATCCGATCCGCCAACCCGTCATGCAGAAGTATTTCGAGAATGAATTGATGACGACGACGTGCTCCGAAAGCCGTGCTGCGGTTTCCGCCTTCATCGCGTAGTCGAGCCCGTGATAGATTTCGTCGGAGATCACCCGGATGCCGAGGCCGTGCGCCGTGTCGATCAACTCGCCGAGCGCCTGCGGCGTCATCATCGTGCCTGTCGGATTCGCCGGGCTGGCAACCAGGATGCCTGCAAGCGGCGTGCGCGTGTGCGCGGCTTTGAGCATTTCGCCGGTGATCGCCCACCGCGTCTCCTCCGTCGTCTCGATCAAGACGGCCTCGCAGCCGAGCGCGGTCAGGATATGTCGATAAGGTGGATATCCCGGACACGCGATCGCGACACGATCGCCCGGCTCGAACATCGACAGAAAAGCAAGGATGAAACCCGCCGATGACCCCGTGGTGACGATGATGCGTTCCGGCGAAACCTCAGCCCGGTAAGTTTCCGCGTAGTAACGCGCGATGCGCTCGCGCAGCGGCCGTATGCCAAGCGCCTCGGTGTAGCGCAACGGCCCCGACAGCGCGGCGCGCGCCGCCTCAATCGCGGCCTTCGGCGCGGGGGCCGCCGGCTGGCCAACCTCCATGTGGATGACGTGGCTTCCTGCCGCCTCGATTCGCGCGGCCGCGGCCATCACGTCCATCACCATGAACGGCGGCACGTCGGAACGCGCGGAGGGCGAGATCAGCCGCCGTGCCGTGTCCAGCATCATGCCGGCCTTGCCGCGTCATGCAGACGCTTTGTCCGTGCCATCCCGCCCCGCTGTTGCCGCATTCGATCGCTCATTTCGCCTATGCCGAAGCCCACCCAGATGTGATCGCGACCCGCGTTGACCCTGTCGGGAGGCGCCCCTAGGTTGCGCCGAATAAGGCGCGTGCGAAGCCAATCAGATATGACCGAAGTTGAAAGACCTATCAGGGTGTGGCCGCAGGCGCCAGTCAGACGCGCGCTTGCGGTGGTGACGGCATGCGCCCTCGCTGTCACGACGGTTGCTCCCGCCTGGGCGCAAGACATGCCACGCGGGCTGCCGCTCATTCGCGACGCCGAGCTCGAGCAACTGCTGCGCGACTACACCCAACCGATCCTGAAAGCCGCCGGGCTCGCGCAACAGAACATTCGCGTCATCATCATCCACGACCGCTCGTTCAACGCGTTCGTCATGGACGGCCGGCGCATCTTCGTGAACGCCGGCGCGCTGATGGAATCGACGGTGCCAAACCAGATCATCGGCGTGCTCGCGCACGAAACCGGACATATTGCTGGCGGCCATCTGTCTCGGCTGCGCGAGCAGCTTGCCCAGGCCCAGTCGCAGATGATCATCGCGATGCTGCTCGGCATCGGCGCGATGGTCGCTGCGAGCAAATCCG
Organism: Xanthobacteraceae bacterium; assembly: GCA_040510745.1. Taxonomy (GTDB): domain Bacteria; phylum Pseudomonadota; class Alphaproteobacteria; order Rhizobiales; family Xanthobacteraceae; genus Z2-YC6860. The sequence continues at coordinate 6,533 of JBEVIJ010000064.1, read as the reverse complement.
GGCGCGATGTCGGCAATCCGTCCGCGGCCATGCTCGGGCCGCAGTCGATGATCCAGCGTTCGCTGTTGTCCTATCAGCGCGCTCAGGAAGAGCAGGCCGACCGGGCCGGCGTGAAGTTCCTAAACGAAACGCGCCAATCGCCGAAGGGCATGCACGACACCTTCAAGCGAATGGCCGACCAGATCCTGTTCGTTGCCACCGGCGCGGACCCATACACGCAGTCGCACCCGATGCCAGCCGAGCGCGTTTCGGCGTTGGCGATTTACGCCAAGACCAGTCCCTATTGGGACACCAAGGACAGCGCAGAGCTGCAGCTTCGCCACGACATGGCGCGAGCCAAGCTGGTCGGCTTTCTGGAGCGGCGCGATACGGTGGCGCGCAAATATCCAACGACCGACAACAGCTTGCCGGCGCGATATGCGCGTGCGATCGCCACCTACCGCCACTCCGACCTTCGCGTCGCGGTCACACAGATCGATGCGCTGATCAACGACATGCCGAACAACCCTTATCTGTATGAGCTCAAGGGCCAGGCCTTGCTCGAAGGCGGCAAGGCGGCCGAGGCCATCGAGCCATTGCGGCGCGCCGTCAAGATGGCGCCCAACCCGGCGCTGATCCAGGTGATGCTGGCGCAGGCGATCAACAGCCTGAACAACGCCAAGCTGGCCGACGAGGCCGTAACGCTGCTGCGGACGGCACTGGCCCGCGAGCCCGAAATTCCTGAAGCCTATTCTCAGCTTGCCATGGCCTTTGGCCGCAAGGGCGACCTTGCGCAGGCTGACCTCGCCTCCGCTCAGGCGGCGTTTACCCGCAGCGACTACAAGACTGCCCGGGAACTCGCATCGCGCGCCAAAACGCGGTTCGCAGTCGGCTCCCCCGGCTGGGTCAAGGCGGATGACATCGCGAGTTTCAAGCCGCCGGCCGGCATGCGTTGATCCAAAGGACAAACACAATGCGATATTCACTGCGCCTGGGCTTCGCTGCCGCTTTATTCGCGCTCTCCGGGTCTGTCGCGCCCGCCCAGCCGATCTCGGACACACAGCGCACCGAGATCGAGCGCATCATCCGCGAGTACCTAATCAACCATCCCGAGGTGCTGCAGGAAGCCATCGCCGAGCTTGAGAAGCGGCAGGCCAAGAACGATGCGGAAAAGCACAAGACGGCGATCAAGGACAACGCCGAAGCTCTCTTCAATTCGCCGCATCATGTGTCGATCGGAAATCTGAAGGGCGATGTCACCTTCGTCGAGTTCTTCGACTACAACTGCGGCTACTGCAAACGCGCCATGACCGACATGATGACGCTGATGAAGGCCGACCCCAATCTCAAAGTTGTACTCAAGGAATTTCCCGTTCTCGGACCGGGCTCGCAGGACGCGGCGAAGGTCGGCGTCGCTGTCCGCATGCAGGACAAAACGGGAAAAAAGTATCTCGAGTACCACCAGAAGCTCATGACCGGACGCGGCCAGATCGACAAGGCCCGCGCGCTTTCCGCCGCCAAGGAGGTTGGTCTCGATATGGCGCGCATCGAGCGCGATCTTGGCGGAGAAGAGGTGCGCGCGAGCATTGAGGAGAGCTTCAAGCTCGCCGAGAAGCTTGGCGTCAATGGCACCCCCGCCTATGTGATCGGCAACGACGTCGTCGTAGGGGCCGTCGGCGTCGAGGCGCTGCGCGAAAAGATCAACAACGCCAGATGCGGCAAAGAGACCTGCTAATCGGCCTGTCACTTTACATTCGTCTGCTCATCGCGGCACCATCCCGCGGGGCAAAGATGCTGCGTCAGAAAGCAACGATCGAGGAGACGCCATGTCAGCCATCGTCAAGGCGCTGAGCGCCGCTCTTTTTGCCGCGTCCACGCTGCTGTTGGCCGGGACGCTCTCGCACGCGCAAAGCTGGCCGCAGCGTTCCGTCAAGCTGATCCTGCCGCTTGGCCCTGGATCCGGCGTCGACATCACCGCCCGCCTGGTCGGTGAGCGGCTCTCGGCCAAATGGGGCCAGTCGGTGGTGATCGAGAACAAGCCCAGCGGCGACGGCGTGGTGGCGATCACCACCTTCATCAGCGGCAAGGACGATCACTCGCTGCTGATGTCGCCGACCTCCTCGTTCACGCATCATCCGTGGACCCACGACAAGATGCCGTATGACGCCAGGGAATTCGTGCCGGTCGTGCGCATGACCAACACCATCGTGGGCGTGGCGGTCCCCTCGTCCATGCCGTTCAAGACCATGAGCGATCTGATCGACTACGCGAAGGCCAATCCCGGCAAGCTCAATTGGGCGACCATCACCGGCTTCTTCGATTTTGTGTTCGACGGCTTCCAGAAGAAGGCCGGCCTGCAGATTGCCAAAGTGCCCTATCGCAACACTGTACAGGCGGCGACCGATCTCGCCGAAGGCCGCATCCAGCTCATGATGTCGGCCTACGCGATCCTGCGGCCGCATGTCGAATCCGGGAAGCTGAAGTTGCTCGCGGTGACAGCGTCGCAGCGCGCGTCGATTCTGAAGGATGTGCCGACCACGGCAGAGGCCGGTTTCCCCGACACTACAATTGACGGCCTGGTCGGCATCTTCGGTCTGCGCGACATGCCGGCCGCCGTGCGCGAGCGCATCGCCGCCGACGTGATCGCGGTTCTGAAGGACCCCGAGATTGCGCAAAAGCTGACCGCGACTGGACAAGTGGTCAATCCCGGCACGCCTGCGGACTTCAGCGCGGCGATCGACAAGCAGAAGGCACAGGCCACCGAAGCCGGCAACATCCTCGGCATCAAACCCGCGAGCTGACGGTTGAAGCCGATGCATGCTCTCAAGCACTGGGCTGGAGGCGCCATCGTACTGGCCGCGCTCGCCTTGTCGTCCGCAGCGCAAGCTCAGCAGCAATCCTGGCCGTCGCGGCCGGTAAAATTCATTTTGCCGCTGGGACCCGGCTCGGGCGCCGACATCGGCGCCCGCGTGTTCGCAGAACGGCTATCGGCCAAGTGGGGCCAGCCGGTCGTGGTGGAAAACAAACCCGGCGGTGATGGCTTCCTTGCGATCACGACATTCATTGGCGCCAAAGACGATCACGTGCTGCTGTGGGGGCCGGCGGCGGCCTTCACCGCGCATCCCTATCCAGCACGCCAAGCTGCCGTATGATCCGCGCGAGCTCGGACCGATCGCGCGCGTGACCACCACGCTGGTCAGCGTCAACATTCCCGTGTCGACGAAGCCGAATACAATGGCAGAGTTGATTGCCGAGGCAAAAACGCGGCCCGGTCAATTCAACTGGGCCACCGTGACCGGCGCGACTGATTTCATCTTCGCCGGCTGGCTCAAGAAAGACGGTCTTTAAATGGCGAAGGTGCCTTATCGCGATCCGGTGTCCGCATTGAACGATCTCACCGAGGGCCGCATCCACGTGTTCTGGTCCGCTTACGCAATCGTGCGGGACAGGCCGACGCCGGCCGGGTGAAGGTGCTGGCGATGTCCAACCGCGAACGCGCGAAGGCGGCGCCGGATATTCCCACGGTCGTCGAAGCTGGAGCGCCGGCGCTGCTGTTCGATGGACTGGTTGGTCTTTATGGTCCGCCCGGTATGCCGCAGGCCGTGCGCGAGCGCATCGCGGCCGACATCCGCGACATTGCCAGCGATCCGGTGATCGTCAGCCGGATGACCGCCACCGGGCAGGCGTTGACGCCGGGCACGCCGGTAGAAATGGCCGCTTCGATCGAGGAGCAGCGCAAGGGCCTGGTCGCCACCGCGCAAATTCTCGGGGTCAAGCCCGCGCAATAGCCTGCCGGGCCGCCGGGGGCCAAGGCTTCCCCTTTGCGGCCCGGGTGCCTATAAAGCTGCCAAATCTTGCCGCGCCGCCAATTTTCGGGCGCGATCATTGGCTTAGACAGGGCGGCGCCATGGCAAAGACCGTTTATGTCCTCAACGGCCCCAACATGAACCTGCTTGGCACCCGCCAGCCGGAAATCTATGGCCGGGACACCATCAAGGACGTCGAAAAGCTCTGCCGCGAGGCTGGCAAGCGGTTCGGCTTCGCGATCGAATTCCACTGCTCCAACCACGAGGGCGAGTTGGTCGACTGGATTCAGGAGGCCGGCGCTAAGAAGGCGGCCGGCGTCGTTATCAACGGCGCCGGCTTCACCACAACGTCTATCGCGATCCACGACGCACTCAAGGCGGTGAAACTGCCGGCGATCGAAGTCCACGTCACCAACATCTTCGCCCGCGAATCCTGGCGCCACGCTTCGGTGATTGCGCCGGTCGCGAAAGCGACGATGGCCGGCTTCGGCATTCACGGTTACGCGCTGGCGATCGAGGCAATGGCGCAATTCACCAAGTCCAAGCGTTGAGCGTGGCGCGCGCGAGCAGGACGATGGCAGAACACAAGCCCGCGCAGAAGCCCGAGGTTGACCGCGAGCTGATCCATGAGCTTGCCAAGCTGCTCGATGAAACCGGCCTTACCGAGATTGAGATCGAGCGCGACGGCACGCGGGTTCGCGTCGCCCGGGGCCGCGAGATAGCTTATATGGCTGGCGCCGCTGGCCACGCCGTGCCGCCGCCACCAGGCGCCGCGCCGGCGCCCGCCGCAACTCCCTTGGCCGATGACGCCAATCATCCTGGCGTCGTGACCTCGCCGATGGTCGGCACCTCCTATCTCGGCCCCTCGCCCGGGGCCAAGCCGTTTGTCGACATCGGCAGCAAGGTCGGCGCAGGCGACACATTGCTGATTATCGAAGCGATGAAGACCATGAATCAAATCCCGGCGCCGCGTTCGGGAACGGTGACAAAAATTCTGATCGAAGACGCGCAGCCGGTCGAATTCGGCGAGCCGCTGATGATCATTGAGTGAACCGCGGGCTCATCCCGGAATGTTCGACAAGATCCTGATCGCAAATCGCGGCGAGATCGCGCTCCGGGTGCTGCGCGCCTGTCAGGAGCTCGGCATTCCGACCGTTGCCGTGCATTCGACCGCGGACGCCAACGCCATGCACGTCCGCCTTGCCGACGAAAGCGTCTGCATCGGCCCGCCACCGGCCAGGGACAGCTATCTCAATATTCCCGCCTTGCTCGCGGCGTGCGAAATCACCGGCGCCGACGCGGTGCATCCGGGTTACGGGTTCCTGTCCGAGAACGCGCGCTTCGCCGAGATTCTCGGCGAGCATCAGATCCACTTCATCGGTCCGCGGCCCGAACACATCCGCCTGATGGGCGACAAGATCGAGGCCAAACGCACCGCCAGACGTCTAGGGATTCCCGTCGTCCCGGGCTCCGAAGGCGGCATCGAAACCGACAAGCAGGGGTTCGCGCTGGCGCGCGAGATTGGCTTTCCGGTGCTGGTCAAGGCCGCGGCCGGCGGCGGCGGCCGCGGCATGAAGGTCGCGCATGGCGAGAACGACCTTGCCACCGCGCTGTCCACCGCACGCGCCGAAGCCAGGGCGGCGTTCGGCGACGACGCGGTCTATCTGGAGAAATATCTGCAGCGGCCGCGTCACATCGAGATTCAGGTGCTCGGCGACGGTAGGGGCGGCGCGATCCATCTCGGCGAGCGCGACTGCTCATTGCAGCGCCGCCATCAAAAGGTGCTGGAAGAAAGCCCCTCACCCGCGCTCAATAGCGTGGAACGCGACGCGATCGGCGAGACGGTCGCGAAAGCGATGCGAGAGCTGAAATATCTCGGCGCCGGCACCGTCGAATTCCTGTTCGAGGAGGGCCGGTTCTACTTCATCGAGATGAACACCCGCATCCAGGTCGAGCATCCGGTGACCGAGGCGATCACCGACATTGACCTGGTGCTGGAGCAGATCCGTGTCGCCGCCGGCGGCGACCTGCCGGTGACGCAGAACGACGTGCGTTTCCATGGTCACGCGATCGAGTGCCGGATCAATGCGGAGAACCCGTCGACCTTCCTGCCTTCGCCGGGAAAAATCCAGTCTTACCATCCGCCGGGCGGGCTCGGCGTGCGGGTCGATTCCGCCGTGTACCAAGGCTACACGATCCCGCCGTTCTACGACTCGCTGGTCGGCAAGCTGATCGTGCACGGCAAGACGCGCACCGAATGCCTGATGCGGCTGCGCCGCGCTCTCGACGAGTTCGTGGTCGATGGCATCGAGACCACGCTCCCTCTATTCCGCAAACTGGTGCGCGAACAGGACATCATCGACGGCAACTATCACATCCACTGGCTTGAACGTTACTTGGCCGATCGCTAGAGCCCGTTCAATTCAATGCTGTGCCGGCACGATGCTTTGCAACAACGCGCAAACCTTGTCCGGATCGTATGGCTTGGAAACGAAGGTCGCGCCCTGCACCGCATTGAGCTGCTCGATCGTCGTGACCAATCCCGAGGCGTAAACCACCGGCAGCCCCGGCCGCAGTTGCCGCGCCAGTTGCGTCAGAGCGGCGCCATCGATACCGCCCGGAAGATTGATGTCGGTGAACAGCACGTCACACGGCGCGCCGCGAGTCAGATGTTCGAGCGCTTCCTTGGCACTGGCGGCGACGTGAACCTCGCAACCACGCTCAGACAACGCATCCGCAATCATCGTG
>JBEVIJ010000063.1:0-6844 GCA_040510745.1 Xanthobacteraceae bacterium | reverse complement strand
ATGTCGGATAAACCAGAGATTTGCGACCGGGGGGCGGCGGCCGCCTATGTGGCAGAGTTGAGCCGCGATCTCGCGGTCATCGCCCGGGACCATGGCCTCGACGCGCTGGGTTACCTGCCTGGAGATGGCACGGCTGGAAGCCGAGAACGCGATGCGGCAGATGAATGACGGGCGCTAGTGTCACGGTGGAAGCTCGCCCGAATTCTCGGCTTGCTCCGGACCGAACTTCCGAACCAAAACAACATAGCTGGGTTCTAGTGTCCCTTTGGGCCCGAAGTTCGCAAAGGCGCCCGCTGAGTAATCGTTCGAACTTCGGGTCCGGGACACCAGTGGCTATTTCCGCTTGATAACCCATCCTGTCGAGCAGCGCGGCGCTGGCGTGGCCGTCCGGCAACACGCCGAGCTTCACCTGCTCGGCGCGGATGAAGTTGCGCTGCTCGAAGGTGATCGGCCCGTTGAACAGCTTGACGTCGTAGCCAAGCGTCGCGAGCCGCTTCTGCAGCGCGATCCGGTCGTCACGCGGCAGCGTGGTGTTTTCCTTCGGCCAGGGCGACTTGAACGGCGCGCCGCCCCGCATGCGGTCGGCGAGATGGCCGATCGAAATCGCGTAGGCATCCGAATTGCCGGAGTGGAAGCTGCAGTCGCACCGCCGTCCGGTCCTGCACTGGACGCTCTACGGCGTGGTGGTCCTGGTTCCGCTGCTGGGCTGGGCCGGCATTTCGGATTTCGGCGCCCGGGAAATCTTTCCCGGCTATTCGCTGCCGCCGATCTGGCCGGAGGGCGCGGGCTATGACAGCATGCTGCTGCAGTGGCAAGCTTATTTCGCCTTCGCGCTGCTGGCGATGGTTGCGCTGCACATCGGCGTCGCGATCCAGGACTACATGACCGATCGCCATCTCGACGATAATTGACCGCGTCGGCTCTAGCGCGCGGCTTGCGATTTCTGTCCGATCTTCGTTTCGGTGCCATCGATCAGGCGCGCGATGTTGGCGCGGTGCATGATCCAAAGCAGGATCGTCAGTGCGAGGAAGACCAGCGCGACCGCGACATCGTGCGTCCACCACAGCAGGAATGCCGGGGTGAGGGCGCTGGCCACAAGGCCCGCGAGCGACGAATAGCGCAGCGCCGCGGCGACCAAGGCCCACACCGCGGCGAATGCGACGACACCGGGCCAGGCGATCCCCAGCAAGACGCCGATGTAGGTGGCGACGCCCTTGCCACCCTTGAAGCCAAGCCAGACAGGGAAGATGTGGCCCAACACCGCGCCGAGCGCTGCGGTGAGCGATGCTTCGCGTCCCCACAGAAACGCGGCGATCAGCACGGCCGTCGTGCCCTTCAGCATGTCGCCCAGCAGCGTCGCCGCGGCGAGGCCCTTGTGGCCGGTGCGCAGCACGTTGGTGGCGCCGATGTTGCCGGAGCCGACGGCGCGGATGTCGCCGGTCCCGGCAAGCCGGGTCACGATCAGCCCGAACGGGATCGAGCCGAGCAGATAGCCGAGGATCAGCGCGATCGCCGTGCTCATACCCAAGCCTAGCCCATGGACGGCGCCTGTTACACGTATTCGTAGATGGTCCGTCCGGCCACGATGGTGCGCGCCGCGCGGCCCTGCATGCGCGCTTCGTCGAATGGCGTGTTGCGGCACTTCGATTTGAGCTCGGCACGGTCGAGCACCCAAGGCACATCCGCGTCGATCACGATCACATCGGCGGGCGAGCCCGGCCGCAGTGTGCCGCCGGGCAGGCCGAGCAGCTCGGCAGGGCGGGTGGACATCGCCTTCAGCAGCGTCATGAGCTTCAGCGAGCCGCCATGAACGAGCCGCAGCCCCGCCGGCAGCATGGTCTCGATCCCGATCGCGCCGATCGCGGCCTCGGCGAACGGCAAGCGCTTGACCTCGACGTCCTGCGGGTTGTGGTCGGACATCACGACGTCGATCAGGCCTTCTTCGACGGCGGCGACCAGCGCCTGCCGGTCGTCCTCGGAGCGCAGCGGCGGCGAAAGCTTGAAAAATGTGCGGTACTGGCCGACGTCGATTTCGTTGAGCGCGAGATGGTTGATCGATGCGGAACATGTGACCGGCATGCCGGCGTCCTTGGCGCGGCGGACGACCTCGAGCGATTCCACGCAGGTGATCGAAGCGGCGTGGTAGCGGCCGCCGGTCAGCGCGACGAGCCGCATGTCGCGCTCCAGCATGATGGTTTCGGACGCTTTCGGCGAGCCGATCAGGCCGAGCCGCGCGGCAAACTCGCCCTCGTTCATCACGCCTTCGCCGACCAGGTCCGGGTCTTCGGTGTGATGCACGATCAGCACGTCGAAGTCGTCGGCGTAAATCAGCGCGCGGCGCATCACCTGCGCGTTGGTGACGCTGCGGGTGCCGTCGGTGAACGCGACCGCGCCGGCGGCCTTTAGCAGACCGATCTCGGTCATCTCCTGGCCTTTGAGGCCTTTGGTGAGAGCCGCCATCGGCTGCACGTGGACGATGCCGGTGTCGCGCGCGCGGCGCTGGATGAAGTCGACGATGGTCGGATCGTCGATCGTCGGCTCGGTGTCCGGCTGGCACACGATGGTGGTGACGCCGCCGGCCGCCGCCGCCTGGCTTGCCGAGGCGATACTCTCGCGGCCCTCGGCGCCCGGCTCGCCGATGAAGGCGCGCATGTCGATCAGGCCGGGTGCCACGATCTTGCCGCGACAATCGATGATCTCCGCTCCTTCGGGCACGCCGGCCGCGCCGATGCCGCGCTTGGCGTCGCGGATCACACCGTCCGCGATCAGCAGGTCGCCGGGAAAGTCGAGATCGCGGGATGGATCGATAATCCGCGCATTCGCGAGCAGGATGGGGTGGCGGTCGCGGCGGTCGACGAGCATCGGGCTATGCGTTCGGCAGGTTGCGCGACAGGGCCTCGAGCACCGCCATGCGCACCGCGACGCCCATCTCGACCTGCTCGCGGATCAGCGACTGCGCGCCGTCGGCGACGATGGAGTCGATCTCGACGCCGCGGTTCATCGGGCCCGGATGCATCACCAGCGCGTCGGGCTTGGCGTAGGCGAGCTTCTTCTGATCGAGGCCGTAGTAGGCGAAATACTCCTGCGTCGACGGCACGAACGACCCGTTCATGCGCTCGCGTTGCAGGCGCAGCATCATCACGATGTCGACGCCGGAAAGTCCTTCCCGCATGTCGCGTGCGACCTCGACGCCGAACCGCTCGATGCCGGGCGGCAGCAGCGTCGACGGCGCGATCACGCGGACGCGGGCGCCGAGCGTGTTGAGCAGGATGATGTTGGATCGCGCGACGCGCGAATGCAGGATGTCGCCGCAGATCGCAATGGTGAGCCCCTCGATCGCGCCCTTGTTGCGGCGAATGGTGAGCGCATCGAGCAGCGCTTGCGTCGGATGTTCGTGTTGTCCGTCACCGGCATTGATCACCGAGCAATCGACTTTTTGTGAAAGCAGTTCGACGGCGCCGGACGCGTGATGGCGCATCACAATGAGGTCGGGATGCATGGCGTTGAGCGTCACGGCGGTGTCGATCAGGGTTTCGCCCTTGCGGATCGACGACGATGACACTGACATGTTCATGACGTCGGCGCCGAGCCGCTTGCCGGCGAGCTCGAACGAGGCCTGCGTGCGCGTCGAGGCCTCGAAGAACATGTTGATCAGCGTGCGGCCGCGCAGCGACGCGGTTTTCTTTTCGATCTGCCGATTCAGCTCGACGAACGTATCGGCGAGATCGAGCAGCCCGACGATGTCGGCATGCGAAAGCCCCGCTATTCCCAGCAAATGTCGTTGGCTGAGGACGAAAGACGATTTCGGGGCCATGTTCATTAAAGCGGCATCCTATAGGCGCAGGGCGCCATCCCGGCAAGCTTCGAACGCCCAATACACAGCGCGATTCGTTGCTCACAGCCGCGTTATCCGGAATGGGTTCCAGGAACCTCGCCCAACCCAAGGGCGTTGTCGTCACGACCTCGCACCATAAGGCGCTTATGGCCCGCGGAAACACAATGAGGAGAACGAATATGATCCACTTTACGAAATCTTTGGCCGTGATCGGCGTGGCGGGCGCCATGGCGCTTGCGGCAGCCACTCCGTCGGAGGCCCGTAGCGGCCGCAACGCGGCGGCCATCGGTGCCGGCGTGGCGGGCTTTGCGATCGGTGCAGCGGTGGGTTCGGCGGCAGCCAGTGCAAACAGCGGCTATTATTACGGTCAGCCGGCCTATGGCTACGGCTACAGTCAGCCGGCGTATGGCTATTACAGCGAGCCCGCGTACGTCGACAGTTATGCCTACGCTCCGCGCCGAAGCTACTACGGTGGCGATCCGAGCGGCTACTATGCTCCGGCGTACGGCTATTCGCGATCCTATCGGCATGGTCCAGCCCGTGAGGACCATCTGACCGGGACTGGCGCCGGCTTCATCGACTAAGCTGAAGCGTTGAAATGATGAAAGGGCCGGCCGCCAGCCGGCCCTTTCATTTTTGGATCCGGGACAGGCGGTCGAGCGCGCCCTGCAGGATGAACACTGCGGCGTGCTGATCGATCACCGCGGCGCGCTTGGCGCGGCTCACGTCGGCCTCGATCAGCTCGCGCTCCACCGCCGCGGTGGAAAGCCGCTCATCCCAGAGCGCGATCGGCAGTTCTGTCAACTTCGACAGGTTGTGCGCGAAGGCGCGGGTCGATTGTGCGCGGGGACCTTCGGTGCCGTCCATATTGATCGGCAGGCCGAGCACGAAGCCCGCGGCCTTGCGCTCCTGCGCCAGGGCCAGCAGACGCGACGTATCGGCGGTGAAGTTGGTCCGGGCGATGGTTTCGACGGCGGTGGCAAGGCGGCGGTCGGGATCGGAGGTCGCCACGCCGATCGTCTTGGTGCCGAGGTCGAGGCCCAACAATGCGCCGCGCTGCGGCAGGCGGGGGGCGACTTCGGCGAGCGGCAAGATCAGGGCCGGCATCAAGCCTTCACGAAACGGACGCGCGTGCCCCAGGGATCGGCGGTCTCGATGCCGCCAGGAATTGCGCTCACCTCGGCGCTCGCGGCCTTGAGACGCACGGTGGCTGCGTCAAGCGCCGCGCTGTCGGCGGCCTCCATGGAGAACCAGGCAAGTCCGGCGCGATCCTTGTCTCGCACGCTGGCGCCGTCGCTATGCCAGACATTGGCGCCGACGTGATGGTGATAGCCGCCGGACGACATGAACGTCGCGCCGCCGCGACGCCGCGTCAGGTCGAGGCCGACGGCGCCGCGATAGAACTGCTCGGCACGTTCGACGTTGCCGACCCGCAGATGGATATGCCCGATGCGAAGACCGTCGGGCGCGGCGGTGTAGGCGGCACCCGGCTCGACCTCGCGCAGCATTGCCTCAATGTCGAGTTGCTTGGTCTGCATCACGACCATGCCGTCCTGGATCTGCCATTGCTCCTTCGGACGGTCGTTGTAGACCTCGACGCCGTTGCCTTCGGGGTCGTCGAGATAGAACGCCTCGCTGACGCCATGATCCGACGCGCCGGAGATCGGCACGCGGTTTCGCGCGATGTGCTGGATCCAGCGCGCATGGTCCTGCCGCGTCGGCATCAGGAACGCGGTGTGGTAGAGGCCGGCGGTGCCCTGGTCGTCCGGCCTGGCGTCCGGCCGGTGCTCGATTTCCAGCAGCGTCACGCCGTTGACGCCGAGCTTCGCCATCTTTGCGGTGCGCTCCAGAGCGGTCAGCCCAAGCAGATACTGGTAATAGCCGGCAAGCAGGTCGAGATCGCGGGCGATCAGGCCGACGGCGCCGACATGCAGCGGAGTGCGGCTGGCGAAGGTGGGTGTGGCGGAGGGGTTTGCTGCGTCCATGCCTCTATATTGGCGTGAGCCGGCGCGATTCAACAGCCTCATTGCGGGGCGGAGCGACCCTTCGCCACTGCCGAATGCGTGAAGGCGGCTGCGCGTGGTATGGCCGGCGTCATCGATTTCAGCGGGAGACACGCTTATGTGGCCGGACCGCCGTCTGATGGACCTGTTCAAGATCGCGCATCCGATCGTGCTCGCGCCGATGGCCGGCGCGATGGACGCCGATCTGGTGATCGAAGTGTGCGAGGCAGGCGGGCTGGGGTCGCTGCCGGTAGCCACGCTCGATGAACGGAAGATGCGCGAAGAGATCGCCAAAATCCGCAGCCGCACCAAGAAGCCGCTCAACGTCAATTTTTTCTGTCACACGCCGCCCGAACTCAACAACGCGCGCGAGGCGCGCTGGCGCGACCGGCTCATGCCCTATTACGAGGAACTCGGCATCGATCCGGCCGCACCGGTGCCGTCAAGCAACCGCACGCCGTTCGACGCGGCGCTCTGCGCGGCGGTTGAGGAGCTCAAGCCGGAGGTGGTCAGCTTTCACTTCGGGCTGCCGGACGCGGCTTTGCTGAAGCGCGTCAAGCAGGCGGGCTGCGTGGTGCTCAGCTCCGCGACCACCGCGGAGGAAGCGCGCTGGCTCGAACGGCGCGGCGTCGATGCGGTGATCGCACAGGGCAACGAGGCCGGCGGCCATCGCGGCATGTTCCTGACCGAAGATGTCGGCACGCAGGTCGGAACGTTTGCGCTGGTGCCGCAGGTGGTCGACGCGGTGAAGGTCCCGGTGATCGCTGCCGGCGCCATCACGGACGCGCGCGGCATCGCCGCGGCGCTCGCATTGGGCGCGGCCGGCGTGCAGGTCGGCACCGCCTACCTGTTCTGTCCGGAATCGAAGATTTTGGCGCCGCACCGCGCTGCCTTGAAGGCGTCGCGCAGCGACAGCACGGCGCTGACCAACCTGATGACCGGGCGTCCGGCGCGCGGCATCGTCAATCGGCTGATGCGCGAAATCGGCCCGATCAACACGATCGCG
>JBEVIJ010000062.1:0-7492 GCA_040510745.1 Xanthobacteraceae bacterium | reverse complement strand
CGCTGGTGCACACCGACATTCCGAGCAACGTAGCACTGGTGGTGCCCACAACATACGGCGACGTCGAGACGGCCTTCGCCCGCGCGCCGCATGTTTTCGAAGAGGAAATCTGGACGCACCGCGGCGGCGGCATGGCGATGGAGACGCGCGCCGTGATGGCGAGCTACGAGCCGGCGACCGACACGCTGACGGTGTGGTCGGCCACGCAGACGCCGCATCTCGGGCGCCGCACGCTCGCCGATCTGCTCGAGCGGGACCTCGAATCGATCCGTGTGATCGCGCCAGACGTCGGCGGCGGCTTCGGACCGAAGGCGCCGTTCTACGCCGAAGAGGCCGTGATCCCGGCGGCGGCGATGAAGCTCGGCCGTCCGGTGAAATGGTTCGAGGACCGCCGCGAGCATTTCCTGTGTGCGATCCAGGAGCGGGACCAGTACTGGAAGGTCGCGGTCGCGGTCGACGCCAACGGCAGGTTGCTCGCGTTCCGCGGCAGCATGCTGCACGACACGGGAGCGTTCACGCCGTGGGGCATCGTCATGCCTTACATCGCTGCGGTGACGGTGCCCGGACCCTACGTGATGCCGGCATACCGCCTCGACGTGACGGTTGCGCTCACCAACAAAGTACCGACCGCGCCGGTGCGCGGGGCCGGCCGGCCGCAGGCGGTGTTCATCATGGAGCGGCTGATGGACCGCATCGCGCGCGAGCTGAAGCTCGACCGCCTCGAGGTGCGCCGCCGCAACATGATTAAGCCTAAGCAGATGCCGTACGAAATCCCGCTGATCTTCCGCGACGGCAAGCCGATCGTCTATCACGGCGGCGATTTTCCGAAGAGCCAGGACACGGCGGTCGAGCAGTCGTGCTATGAGACTTTTCGCGCGAGGCAAGCCGAGGCGCTAGCCCAAGGACGCTACATCGGCATCGGCATCGCCAACTATGTCGAAGGCACCGGCCTCGGTCCGTTCGAAGGCGTTACCGTCCGCGTGCTGACCAACGGCAAAGTCGCGGTCGCCACCGGCGCCACCAATCAGGGCCAGGGCACACGCACCACGCTGTCGCAGATCATCGCGGATCAGGTCGGATGCCGGATCGAAGACATCGTGATGACCGTCGCCGACACCGGCGCGATCTCGCAGGGCGTCGGCGGCTTCGCCAGCCGCCAAGCGATCAACGCCGGCTCGTCCGCGCAGATTGCCGGGATCGCGGTGCGCAAGCAGATCGTCGCACTGGCCGCGCGCGCGCTCGGCGTGCCGGAGAGCGAGATCGACATTGAAGACAGCGAAGCGGTCGCACGGGGCGGAAACAAGCCGAGGCTGGCGTTCTCGGAACTGGCGCGGATGGCGCAGGGCGTGCCCGGCTCAGCGCTTCCGGAGGGGCAGGTCGCGGGCCTCGAGCACACCGCCTATTTCGCACCGCCGCAGGCGTCATATTGCAACGGCACGCATATCGTCGAAGTCGAGGTCGATCCCATGACCGGCGGTGTTGTGATCGGCAACTACACGGTGGGCCACGACAGCGGCACGATCATCAATCCGATGATCGTCGACGGGCAGGTGCAGGGCGGCGTCGCCCATGGCATCGGCAACGCATTGTTCGAGCACATGAAGTACGACGCCGACGCAAACCCGCTCACCACCACGTTCCAGGACTACCTGATGCCGGGCGCCACCGACGTGCCAGGCTGCAAGATCATCCACGTGGAAACGCCGAATCCGCTCAATCCGCTTGGCGTGAAAGGTGCGGGCGAAGGCGGCACCATCCCAGCGCCGGCCGCGATCGTCGCGGCGATCGAGGATGCACTGTCGCCGTTCAACGTACGGTTCGTCGAGATGCCGCTGACGCCGGAGCGCATCGTCGGGGCGCTGCGCGAAGCCGGCGCTTACGACAAACTATCCGCAGCATGAGCGCGACGCCGATCAGCAAATCGCCGTTCTGGCAGTTCTCCGTGAAGTTCTATGCCGAGCCCGGCGTGGCACAAGCCTGCATCGACTTGCAGGATCAGGCCAGCGTCGACGTCAACATCCTGTTCTTTCTGCTTTGGAGCGCAACGCAGAACCGCGCGCTCGGCAACTCCGAAGTAGCCGAATTGGAACGCGATATCGGCCCGTGGCGCGACATGGCCGTGGTGCCTTTGCGCAACGTACGCCGGGCCTTGAAGGCGCCACCGGCGGTGATGGCCCCGCAGGACGCCGAAGGCTTTCGCACGCGCATCAAGGCCGTCGAACTCGAGGCCGAACGGTTGCAGCAAGAGGCGATGTACGGCCTCGCGCAATCCGGCCGGATCGGCCGCCAGGCTCTGTCGAAAATGGAGGCGGCACGCGCCAGCGTCGAGGCCTATCAGGCCGTTTTGCGGCCCTTTCCCGGAGGTCCCCTCGACATCGTGCTGAGCGCCTTTGCAAAGTTTCAGACCCCCGTTTAGGGATAGGATCGTGAAGCTTAGAGCATGCCCATGACCACAAAGACACCACGGCGGCTTGTCGTTGGTATTTCCGGGGCCTCCGGCGCGATCTACGGTGTCCGGATCCTCGAGCTGCTGAAGAAGACCGACATCGAGACCCATCTGGTCATGAGCAAGTCGGCTGAAATGACGCTCGCCTATGAGACCAAGTACAAGCCGAAGGACGTGCGGACGCTGGCGTCGGTCTATCATCCGGTGGCGGACATCGGAGCATCAATCTCCTCGGGTTCTTTCCAGACCATGGGCATGATCGTCGCGCCGTGCTCGATCAAGACCATGAGCGAGATCGCCACCGGCGTGACGTCGTCGCTGCTCTCGCGCGCAGCCGACGTCGTGCTCAAAGAAAAGCGCCGTCTCGTGCTTGCGGTGCGCGAAACGCCGCTGCACGGCGGGCATCTGCGGACCATGACGACGCTTGCTGACATTGGCGCCGTGGTGTCACCCATTGTGCCGGCGTTCTACAACAAGCCGAAGACGGTGGATGATATCATCAATCATACGGTCGGCCGTCTGCTCGACTTTTTCGACATCGAGACAAAAATGGTCAAGCGCTGGAAAGGCGGACCGGAAGAAGACTGAAATTCAATTAGGGAGGAAGTGCGTATGGCCCAGAAAACCTACGACGTCGGCATGAAAATGCGCCGCCAGGTCGCCGGCAACGAATACGTCGACAAGGCGATGGCGAACCTGGACGACTTCAACCGCGATTTTCAGCGCATCGTCACCCAGTATTGCTGGGGCGAAGCCTGGGGCGACGAAACGCTGAAGCCGCGTGAGCGCTCGATCCTCAATCTCGGCATGATCGCCTGCCTCGGCCGCATGGAGGAGTTCCAAACCCATGTCCGCGGCGCGCTCAACAACGGCATGACGCCGGACGAGATCCGCGCGGTACTGATCCAGATCGCGGTCTATTGCGGCATCCCGGTCGGCGTCGATTGCTTCCGCCATGCGCGGCCGGTGATCGAGGCGCATCTGAAGAATAAAAA
Organism: Xanthobacteraceae bacterium; assembly: GCA_040510745.1. Classification (GTDB taxonomy): domain Bacteria; phylum Pseudomonadota; class Alphaproteobacteria; order Rhizobiales; family Xanthobacteraceae; genus Z2-YC6860. Next base: position 4,051 of record JBEVIJ010000062.1, on the reverse strand, counting down.
ATAAATGCTCGATCGGTCCGACCCGCGCAACAAGAAGGCTCAGAACCAAGGGCCTGCACTCGACTTCCAGGAGCACCTTGCGGCGCTGGAAGCCCAAGGACTTGTCGTGCGCGTCGACCGGCCGATCGATAAAGACACCGAACTGCACCCGCTGGTGCGTTGGCAGTTCCAGGGCAATCTGCCGGAGGATGAGCGGCGCGCGTTCCTGTTCACCAACGTGGTCGATGGCAGCGGCAAGAAGTACGACATGCCCGTCGTAGTCGGCGCGCTGTCGGCGTCGCCGCGCATCTACGCCATCGGTATGGGCAAGCCGCTGAACGAAATCGGCCCGGCCTGGATCAACGCAATCAATCACCCGATCGCCCCAGTGCGGGTGAATTCGGCGCCGTGCCAGGAGGTGGTGATCAAGGGTGAGGAACTGAAAAAGCCGGACGGCGGATTGAAGCTGCTGCCGGTGCCGATCTCGACGCCGGGCTTCGACGCCGCGCCGTATCTCACCGCCACGCTCTGCATCACCAAGGATCCGGAAACCGGCATCCAGAACATGGGCACCTATCGCGGCGCGCTGAAGGCGACCGACCGGCTTGGCGTCCGCATGGCCTCGCGGATCGGCGGCGCCGGCGGCTATCAGCACTGGCTGAAGCACCGAAAGATGAAGACGCCCATGCCATGCGCGATCGTGATCGGCTGCGCACCAGTGGTGGTGTTCACCGGGCCGCAGAAGCTTGCCATCGACCAGGACGAGATGGGCGTGGCCGGCGCGCTGGCCGGCGAGCCGATCCGCACCGTCAAGTGCGTCACCATCGACCTCGACGTTCCGGCCGATTCCGAGATCGTCATTGAGGGACTGATCGATCCGGAACTGCTCGAGCCCGAGGGCCCGTTCGGCGAGAGTCACGGCTACATCGCGCTTGAAGATTTCAACATGTCGATGCAGGTGACGGCGATCACCCACAAGAAGAAGCCGGTGTTCGTCTCGATCATCAGCCAGGTGACGCCAAGCGAAAGCAGCGTGATCAAGAAGGTCGCCTACGAGCCAATGTTCCTGTCGCATCTGCGCGACCAGCTTTCGATCAAGGGCATCCGCAACGTCTCGCTGCTGGAGCCGCTCGCCAACGTGCGGCCCGTGATCTTCCTGCAGTACGCGCCGGGCGCCGCCCGCACCGAGGTGTGGCGCGGCTTGCACAGCGCGTCCACGTTCCGCGCCGACTGCGGCAAGATCGTCATCGCCGTGAGCGAGGACATCGACCCGACCAACACCAACGCGGTGTTCTGGTCGATGGCCTACCGCGCAAACCCAATCGAAGACGTGCAGATCGCGCCCTATCGCTCCAGCGGCCACGGTCCGAAGTCCGGGCGCGTCCCCAACGATTCATCGCTGCTGATCGACGCAACGCTCAAGCAGCCGTTTCCGCCGCTCGCCCTGCCGACAAAGGAATACATGGAGCGCGCGCGCAAGATCTGGGACGAGATCGGCATGCGGCCAATTGCGCCACAGCCGCCCTGGCACGGCTACACGCTGGGCGACTGGGCCGACGATTGGGAAACCTTCGCGCAACGCGCCGTCGAAGGCGATTGGGAAAAGAGCGGCAAGGAAACCTTTGCGCGGCGGCGCGGCGGACTGACGCCGGAAACACCCGTGCGCGATGCCGAGCCCAAGAGTAAGCCCTAAAATCCTGCTTCGAAGCATTGGAATATCCATGAATGAACTTCGTACTTACGTGTCCCTCGCGCAGGACCTGCGCTCGGGCAAGATCACGCCGCGCGCCTACCTTGAAGAATGCCTCGACCGCATCGCCAAGAACGATCCGCGCATCGGCGCATTCGTGACAGTCAATGCCGACGCCGCGCGTAGGGCGGCGGACGCCGCATCCGCGCGCTGGAAGGATAGCAAGCCGCTCTCCGCCATCGACGGCATGCCGATCGCCGTGAAGGACGTGATCGAAACCGCCGACATGCCGACCGGCCAGGGTTCGCCGATGTGGGAGGGCAACGCGACGCGGCGCGATTCCGCCGCGGTGCGGGCGTTGCGCGAGGCTGGCGGCGTCATCCTCGGCAAGACCACGACCACCGAATTCGCCGCCACGCATCCCTGGCACAAGACGCAGAATCCGCACGACGGCACACGCACACCGGGTGGCTCGTCGAGCGGCTCGGCCGCCGCGGTCGGCTCCGGCATGGTCCCGGCCGCGCTCGGCACCCAGGTGGTCGGCTCGATCCTGCGGCCAGCAAGCTTCTGCGGCTGCGTCGGCTACAAGCCGAGCGTCGGCGGCGTCAACCGCAGCGGCTCCTACGACCACTTCAGCCAGAGTTGTCAGGGCGGCATCGGCGCCACGGTCGCGGACATATGGGGCCTGATCACCACGATCACCGCACGGACCGGCGGCGACCCGGGCCATATCGGCGTCACCGGCAAGGTGAACTTCGCCGGCACCGCGAAACCGAAGCGGCTGGCCATCCTGGAAACCGGCGGCTGGAGCGTCACCACGGAGGGCGCGCGCAAGGCGTTCGAGGCCGCCCGGGGAAAGCTCAAGGCCGCCGGCGTCGAAATCAAATCGCGCGCCGACGACCCGGACCTGGAAGTAGCCGAGAACCATCTCGTCGACGCGCTGCCGCTGACTCAGAGCATCAACGCGTTCGAGGGCCGCTGGCCGCTCAACACCTATGCGGCGCTCGACGCTGCGAAGCTCAGCGCGCCCGCGCTCGATCGCCTGAAGACCGCCAACGCGATGACACAGCGCGACTACGCCGAGCTGCTCAAGCAGCGCGAAGCCTCTCGCGCGGCCTACAACACGGCGGCCAGCCGCTACGACGCCTTCGTCACACTGGGCGCCTGCGGCGCGGCGCCGAAGGGCCTCGGCTCCACCGGCAACACCATCATGAACGTTGCGGCGTCGCTGCTCGGCTGCCCCGCGATCACGCTGCCGCTGCTTGAGGATGAAGGGATGCCGCTTGGCCTGCAATTGATGGGCGGCGTCGACCGCGACGCTGCGCTGTTCGATACCGCGGTCTGGGTGCTGGCCGCGATGCAGCGGAGCGACCTGATCGGCTCGCTTGAAACCTGATGTCGACCGGCCGCGACAAAACCATTCTCGACCGCTACCGCCATGACGAGCGCTTGCCGCGCGCCTACCCCGACCTGCACGATCACGTCCTTGCGCTGGCCGCGGCCGGCAAACTCATCATCGTCGATGAGCCGGTCAACAAAGACACCGAGATGCACCCGCTGGTGCGCTGGCAGTACCGCGGCGGCATCGAGGAGCCGGACCGCAAGGCGTTCCTGTTCACCAGGCCCGTGGATTCGAAAGGCCGCGAATACGAATATCCCGTGCTGATCGCAGGTCTGGCCGGCAGCCGCGACATCTATCGCATCGGCTTCGGCAAGCCGCTCGACGAGGTCGGCCCGACCTGGGTGAAGGCGCTCGCGTCGCCGGTCGAGCCGCACGTCGTCGAACAAACGGAAGCACCCTGCCAGGAGATCGTGGTGCTCGGCGATGCGCTCGACGAGCCGGGTCTTGGGCTCGACGGCCTGCCGGTGCCGATCTCGACGCCGGGCTGGGACAACGCGCCCTACCTCGCGTCGGCGCACTACATCACCAAGGATCCAGACACCGGCATCCAAAACGTGGGCAACTACCGCGGCCAGATCAAGACGACGCGGCGGCTCGGCATGAACCCGTCGGTCGAGCTGCGCGCCGGCATCTACGCGCACTGGGAGAAATGCCGCGCGCGGAAGCAGCCGTTGCCGTGCGCCGTCGTGCTCGGCTGCCCGCCGGCGGTCTCCTACGCGGCGGTGCAGAAGATGCCCGAGAATTTGGACGAGGTCGCCGTGGCCGGCGCGCTGGCGGGCGGCCCGATCAATGTGGGGCGCGCGCGCACCGTCGACCTGATGGTGCCGGCCGAGGCCGAGATCGTGATCGAAGGCCTAATCGACACGCAATGGCTGGAGCCGGAGGCGCCGTTCGGCGAGTCGCACGGCTACGTCAACCTGCAGGAGTACAACGCCTTCATGGAAGTCACCGCGATCACTCGGCGGCGCAATCCGATCCTC
>JBEVIJ010000061.1:0-6624 GCA_040510745.1 Xanthobacteraceae bacterium | reverse complement strand
AACGGCGCAAACTCCCGCCGCACTGCCGCGGGAGCGAACCATGAACAAGCACGCCGGAAATCTGCGCAACGACTCTCGGGCGTGGATCGAAGTTCCCGCCGACGACAACGGCGACGCCATGATCGCGGCGATGGCCGAGGCCGGCGTCGAGTACATCTTCTTCACCTCGGGGTCGGAGATCGGCTTCTACCAGGAGGCCGTCGCCAAGGCGCACGCCAACGGCCGCCCCGCGCCCAAGCTGATCACCGTGACGCACGAACACGCCAGCCTCAACGCCGCGCTCGGCTACGCCGCGGTGTCCGGTAAGCCCGCGGTGACCGCGGCGCATGTCGATTGCGGCACGCAGCACTATGGCGGCGCGGTGCACACCGCGTTTCACTCCGGCCTGCCCGTCGTCATCACCGGCGGCGGTTCGCCAACCAGCTATCCCGGCAGCTTTAACGGCGCGCGGGATGGCGGCGGCCACATCTGGCTGCAGCAGAGCTTCGACCAGAATTCCATCGTGCGGCAGTACACCAAATGGGATCACCGCATGCAGATCCAGGACAATCCAGGCCTGATGATCTCGCGCGCCTTGCAAGTGGCGCGCACCGAACCATGCGGGCCGGTGTATCTCACGCTGCCGCGCGAGGTTTCGCTGCACAAGGTGAACGGCGCGAAGTTTCCCACGATGGACCAGCTCGGCGTCGCGCGGCCCGCCGCGCCCGACGCCGCGGGCATCCGCGAAATCGCGCAGCGGCTGGTGAAAGCGCAGAACCCGTTCGTGCTGGTGGCGCGCTCCGGCCGCAGTCCGGCGACGGTCCCTGCCCTGGTGCGGCTCTGCGAATTGCTCGGCCTGCCGGTCGCGCAGTCGGGCCTGCGCGCCTACCAGTGCTTCCCGCTCAACCATCCGCTCTACATGAGCGAGGCGCATCTCAAGGACGCCGACGTCATCCTCGCACTCGATGTGGACATTCCCTGGCTCGCCGACACCAACCCGCCGCCCGATAGCGCCTGGGTTGCGATGACCGATGTCGAGCCCTCGAAGCGCCGCATCCCGACGATGGAATTCACCGCCGACCTGCGGCTCACCGCTGACGCGCTGTCGGTGATTGAGGCGCTGGAGGCCGAGGCGCGCAAGCTGATCACGCCGGACGATGCGAAGCGATTCGCCGCGCGCGCCGCGAAATGCGCGGACGCCTCCGCCAAGCGGCGCAATGGTCTGGCCGACGATGCCAAGTCGCGCGCCGGCAACAACCCGATCGACCGGAAATGGCTGTCGCACTGCATCGGCCAAGTGCTCGACGACAATTGCATCGTGTTCGACGAGACCATCTCGCAGAACCAGGTGCATGACTACTTGTCGATCTCGCAGCCCGGCGCGTACTTCCACAATCCGGCATCGAGCGGCGGCTGGACGCCCGGCGCGGCGTTCGGCGCCAAGCTCGCAGCACCCCACAAGGACGTGATCGCGGTCAGCGGCGACGGCTTCTACATGTTCGGCACGCCGATCCATGCGCTGTGGGCGGCCAAGCACTACAACGCGCCGTACATGTCGATCGTGTTCCAGAACCGCAGCTACTCGACCGGCACGCTGCGCATCAACCGCGTCTATGGCGCGGAGAACAGCTACGCCGCCAAGGCCAATTACGACGGCGGCTACTTCGACCCGCCGATCGACTTCGCCAAGGAAGCGGAGGCCGCGGGCTGCTACGGCGAGAACGTCACCGATCCGGCGCAGATCGAGCCGGCGCTGCGACGCGGGCTGAAGAGCATCCGCGAAGGCACGCCGGCGGTGATCTCGGTGTGGCTGGCGCGGCTCTTGCAGAAGGATTGAGCCGGAAGCGGCCGCACGACAATGTCCCCACGCATCGCAGTCTTCGGCACCGGCGCCAACGGCAGCTGCATCGCGGCGAGCCTGATCGACGCCGGGCTCGACGTGACGCTAATCGACCAGTGGCCCGAGCACGTCGAGACCATGCGCCGCGACGGCCTCCGGATCACGATGCCGGAGAACGAACAGCACGTGCGGGTGCGTGCGCATCATCTCTGCGACGTCAGCACCTTCCGCGAGCCGTTCGACGTCGTGCTGCTGGCCGTGAAGGCCTACGACACGCGCTGGGCCTGCGAGATGATCAAGCCGCATCTCGCTCCGGATGGCATGCTGATCGGGATGCAGAACGGCATGGTGGCGGACGTTGTCCGGGAAGTCATCGGGCCGCAGCGGACGATCGGCTGCGTGATCGAGCTGTCGTCGGAGATGTTCACGCCCGGTCTCGTCAAGCGCAACACGCCGCCGCAGAAGACCTGGATCGGGCTCGGCATCCTCGATGGCGGCCCCGCGGAACGGCTTTCCGAAATGCAGGCGCTGCTGCGCCCGGTCGGCAAGGTCGAGATCAAGTCCAACATCCTCGCCGCCAAATGGTCGAAGCTCGTCGTCAACGCGATGTGCCTCGGGCCCTGCGCGATGGTCGGGCTGACGATTTCCGACGCCGTCCAATTGCCCGGCATGCGCGACCTGATCGTCGAGATCGGCAACGAGGCGATGCAGGCGGGGCAAGACCTCGGGTATCCGCTCGAGCCGATCTTCGGGCTGACGCAAGCCGACCTCGCCGGCTCCAACAGCCCGGCCGAGAAGATGTTCGACACCCTGGTGGGCCACATCGGCCCGGGCCGCGGCCGCAACACCGTCCTGCAGGACTTCCTCAAGGGCCGCGCCAGCGAAGTCGGCATGATCAACGGCCTGGTGGTCGAGGAAAGCGAGCGGCGCGGCCGCGCGGCGCCCACCAACGCTCGCATCGCCGAGATCAGCCGTCAGATCGAGGCGGGCACGCTGAAGCCCTCGCCCGCCAACCTGGACATGGCGCTGTCGCGGCCGGGCGGCCGTTGACCCGCCCCACCGGGCGACGCCCGTCTGGCGCGCGGACCGGCAAGATGATCGAATAAGTTCGTTGCGAAGGAGTTGGGCAAAGCTCCGCGTCAAAAAAATAGAAAATTTGCAGTGGAGGAATGGCAATGGGAATTCCGCGCCGTCGATTTCTGCAACTCGCCGCCGGCGCCGCCGCGCTGCTGGCGGTCTCGCGCTCCGCTTCCGCGCAGGCTTATCCGTCGCAGCCGATCCGCATCATCGTCGGCTTCGCTGCCGGCAGCGGCTCCGACATCTTCGCCCGCCTGATGGCGCAATGGCTCTCCGAGCGGCTGGGCCAGTCGGTCCTCATCGAGAACAGGCCGGGCGCCGGCGGCAACATCGGGACCGAAGCGGTGGTGAAGGCGCCGCCGGACGGCTACACGCTGCTGCAGTGGGTGCCCGCGAACGCGGTCAACAACTCGCTCTATGAGAAGCTGAGCTTCAACTTCCTGCGCGACATTGCACCGGTCGCCGGCACCGCACGCGCGCCCTACGTCGTGGTGGTCAATCCCGAGCTGCCGGTCAAAACCATTCCCGAACTGATCTCGCACGCGAAGGCCAATCCCGGCAAGCTGAACTTCGCGTCGGCGGGCGTCGGCACCGGCATCCACATGGCGGGCGAATTGTTCAAGCTGACCACCGGGGTCAACATGGTGCACGTGCCGTACCGCGGCGCCGCCGGCGCGATGACCGACCTGATCGGCGGCCAAGTACAGCTCATGTTCGACACCACGGCGGCATCGATCCCGCACATCAAGGGCGGCAAGGTCCGCGCACTCGCGGTGACCACGACGACGCGCTCGGCGCTGCTGCCCGACCTGCCGACCGTCGCCGACACCGTGCCGGGCTACGAGGCGAGCGGGCCGTTCGGGCTCGGCGCTCCGAAGGACACGCCACCGGCGATCCTCGAAAAACTCAACAAGGAGATCAACGCGGTGCTGGCCGATCCCAAGGCCAAGGCGCGGCTTGCAGACCTCGGCAGCGAGCCGCTCACCGGCACGCCCGCCGAGATCGGCCGCATGCTGGCCGCGGAATCCGACAAGTGGGCGAAGGTGATCAAGGCCGCCAACATAAAAGTCGAATGAAGGTCGCCCGATCCATTTCGCGCCAAACAAAAAATATTCTGGGAGGACGTCGATGAAGCGCCGCCAATTTCTCCATCTCGCCGTGGGGGCAACAGCGGCGCCGTACGTATCGCGCTCCGCTTTCGCGCAGGCCTATCCGTCGCGCGCCATCACGATGATCGTGCCGTTCGCGGCCGGCGGGCCGACCGACGTGATCGGCCGCGTGCTGGCCGATCGGATGCGGCAGTCGCTCGGCCAGACCGTCGTCGTCGAAAACACGACCGGCGCGGGCGGCACCGCCGGTGCCGGTCGGCTCGCGCGCTCCGCGCCCGATGGCTACATCATGGGCATCGGCCAGAATGGCTCGCACGTCATCACCGGCGCGACCTACTCGAACCTGCCCTACGACCTGTTGAAGGACTTCGAGCCGCTGACGCTAATCTGCATCACGCCGTTCATGGTCGTGTCGAGAAAGGGCGTGCCAGCGAAGGACCTGAAGAGCTTCATCGCCTGGCTGAAGGACAATCCGAACAAGACGGTCGGCACCGCGGGCCAGGGCAGCATCAGCCACGTCTGCGGCCTGATCTTCCAGACCGCTACCGACACCAAGCTTCAGTTCGTGCCGTATCGCGGCATCGCGCCGGCCATGCAGGACATCGTGGCCGGCAACCTCGACGCGATTATTTCCGATCCGGTCGCCACGCTGCAGCAAGTGCGCGCCGGCAATGTCCAGGCTTACGCCGTCTGTGCCGACAAGCGGTTGCCCTCCGCGCCCGACATTCCCACCGTCGATGAGGCCGGATTGCCCGGCTACCACGTCGCACTGTGGCATGGGCTGTGGCTGCCCAGAGGCACGCCGAAGCCCATCATGGACAGGCTGCATGCCGCGGCGGTGGAGGCGCTGGCCGATCCGGCGGTGCGCTCGAAGCTGGAGTCGCTCGGGCAGGACATCTACCCGCGCGAGCGCCAGACACCGCAGGCGCTCGCCAGCCAGCAGAAGGCCGAGATCGAAAAGTGGTGGCCGATCATCAAGGCCGGCAACATCAAGGTGGAATAAACCGCCCCAGACCGTGGCAGCCTCTCCGGCCCGCGAACGGCGTTGACAGGCTGCGGCCAGCGGGCGCAGCCTTGGCGCGGGGGTAAGGAATTTGGGCGCTTAACGGGCCAGTCCGACACCCGGATTCCGGCCAATATCGGAGGACACGATGATCAGACCGGTCATCTCGACGGCGGCGGCCGCCGCCCTTGTTTGCCTTGCGCAACCCGCGGCTTCCAAACAGCTCGGCAGCATTCAATTCGAGACGTCATGCACGCCGGCCGCCCAGAAGCTGTTCAACCAGGGCATGATCTATCAGCACTCGTTCTGGTATCGCGCGTCGCAGCGCACGTTCGAGGACGTGCTGAAGGCCGACCCGAAATGCGCCATGGCCTATTGGGGCATCGCGATCAGTCTCTTGTACAATCCGCATGCTCCGCCGCCGCCGGAGAACCTGCCGCTCGGCCTTGATGCGGTCCAGAAAGGCAAAGCGCTGAACGTGCAGACGGAGCGCGAGCGCGACTACATCGAAGCCATCGCCGCGATGTACGTGGACTACGACAAGGTCGACCACCGCACCCGCGTGCAGAAATATCTCAAGGCCACGGAGCAGGTCGCGCTCAAGTATCCGAAGGACGACGAGGCGCAGATCGCCTACGCGATCACGCTCAACGTGGCAGCCTCCCCCGCGGACAAAACCTATGCGAACCAGCTTAAGGGCGCAGCGCTGCTGGAGCCGATCTTCAAGCGCAAGCCGCGGCATCCCGGCGTCGCGCACTACCTGATCCATCTCTACGACTATCCGGCGATCGCCGAGAAAGGCCTTGCCGCAGCCAAGCGCTACGCCACGATCGCGGCGGCCGCCCCGCACGCCCAGCACATGCCGTCGCACATCTTCACGCGCGTCGGGTACTGGAAAGAATCGATCAAGTCGAACGCCGAGTCGGCGCGCGTCGCCAAGCTCGACGGCGAGACCCACGACCAGGCGCACGGCATGGATTACATGGTCTATGCCCACCTGCAGCTCGCGCAGGACAAGAAGGCGCGCGCCGTGATCGACGAGATGAACAAGGTCGAGTTCAAGCTTGACCGGTTCGTCGGAACATACGCGACCGCAGCGAGCCCGGCGCGCTACGTTTTCGAGCGCAGCGATTGGAAGGCGGCGGCCGAGCTTCAGGCGCGTTCGACCAAGTACTTCTACCCAGATGCGGTCACTCATTTCGCACGCGCGGTCGGCGCCGCCCGCTCCGGCAATCCCGGCGCGGCCAAGGTTGACGTCGCCAAGCTCGGCGAACTCAGCGACAAGCTGAAACAAGCCAAGGATGCGTACTGGTCGGAGATCGTCGGCATCCAGCAGCAGGTCGCGGCGGCCTGGGTGCTGCACGCCGAGGGCAAGCACGACGAAGCGCTCAAGGCGATGAGCGCCGCCGCCGATGCCGAGGACAAGACCGACAAGCACCCGGTGACGCCCGGCCCGCTGGCGCCGGCCCGCGAGCTTTACGGCGCCATGCTGCTGGATCGCGGCATGGGAAAAGAAGCGCTCGTGGCCTACGAGGCCGTGCTGGCGAAGGAGCCGAACCGGCTTGCGGCCTACGTCGGAGCCGTCAACGCGGCCACCAAGGCAGGCGACGCCGGGA
>JBEVIJ010000060.1:0-9836 GCA_040510745.1 Xanthobacteraceae bacterium | reverse complement strand
TCGGGTCCGGCGTTCCCTTCGGCGCGACAAGGCCGAAAAACGCCATCCAGTTCATGTCGTCGAGCTGGAGCTCGGCGAAGGTCGGCACGTTCGGCAGCGCCTCGGCGCGCCTGGCGCCGGACACGCCGAGCGGCCGCAGCCGGCCATCCTGCGCAAGCTGCAGCGAGGTCGGCAGGTTGTCGTACATCATCTGGACCTGGCCCCCGACTGCGTCGTTGAGCGCAGGACCGACACCGCGGTACGGCACGTGCAAGAGGTCGGTGCCGGTCGCCAGCTTGAACTGCTCGCCGAGCAGGTGGCTCACCGAGCCGATCCCGGCCGACGCGTAGGACAGCTTGCGCGGCTGCGCGCGGGCGAGCGCGATGAACGCGGCCATGTCGGCGGCGGGCACTGATGGATTGATCGTCATGATGTTCGGCACCGCCGCGATGTTGCCGATCGGGCTGAGATCGGCCAGCACGTCGAACGGCAGGCTCTTGTAGGCGGCCGGGTTGATCGCCAGCGTCGAGGCGGTGCCCATGCCGATGGTGTAGCCGTCGGGCTGCGCCCTCGCGATCGCTAAGGTGCCGATCGAGCCGCCGGCGCCGCCGCGATTGTCCACCAGCACCGGCTGGCCGAGCACCTGGCGCAGCCCCTCGGCGACGACGCGGCCGATTACGTCGGTCGAGCCGCCGGCCGCGAACGGCACGATCATGGTGATGGGCCTGGAGGGATAGGCGTCCTGGGCGCGGGAGGGCGCGTCGTGGACCGCCGCCAGCGCGATGAGCGCACCGATGATTGCGCGCCGCATCGTTACTTCCCCTTCATGCCCACTTGCGCGATCACCGGCTTCCACAACTCCTGCTCCTCGCGGATGTAGGCGAGCATTTCCGCAGGCGTCATCGGCCGCGTGTAGCTGGCGATGTCCTGGAATCGCCGCTTTAGCTCGGGCTGATCCAGCACCACGCGAAGATCCGCGCTGATCTTGGCGGCGATCGGCGCCGGTGTGCCGGGCGGCGCCATCAGCGCGAACCAGCCGAGCGCGCGCTTGATGCCGGGAAGCGTCTCGGCAACCGTCGGCGTGCCGGGCCGGTTCGGCAGCCGCTGCGCCGAGCCCACCGCGATCAGCTTGAGCTTGCCGCCTTCGATCGCGCCGGCGAGACTCGGCAGGCCGTCGATGATCGCATGCGTCCGTCCGCCGAGTGTGTCGGCCAATCCCGCCGGAGTGCCGGGATAATTGATCGACGTCATATCAAGCTTGGCTTCCATCTTGATCCATTCCGCCAACAAATGCGGAATGCCGCCGCGGCTGAGCACCGCGACGTTGACCTGGCCGGGATTCTTTTTCACGTGATCGATGAATCCGCCCAGTGTGCTGACGCCGAGCGACGCCGGCACCGCGACGGCCATCGGCTGCTCGCAAATAAAGCCGATCGGCACGAAATCGCGCACCAGGTCATAGGGAAAGCTCGAGGCAATTTCCGGCAGGGCCACGAAGCTCGACGACAACGCATGCAGCAGGGTGTAGCCGTCGGCCGGCGAGGTCCCCGCCACCCGCATGCCGATCGAGCCCGCAGCGCCAGGATGATTGGTGACGAACACCTGCTGATTCCACTGCTTCGACAGGCCCTCCGCGACGATGCGGGCGATGACGTCCGGCGAGCCGCCGGCGCCGGTGGTGACAACCATCTTGACCGGAGCGGTCGGGAAGCTCTGCGCGGCGGCCGGTGGCGCGAAAGATAGGGCGGCGCAGGAGACGGCAACCAGGGCGGACAGGCGGCGCATAAATTCTCCCAAAGAGTTCAGTTGTTGCCGCCTCGTCACGACCGTCGTCACCGTATCGCCTTGGCGGTTTCCGCGATCACCGGGCGCCAGATGCGCTGCTGCTCGCGGATGAAAGCTGTGAGCTCCGCCGGCGTCATCGGATTGAGGGTGGTGCCAAGATCCTCGAAGCGCTTCTGCAGCTCGGGCCGCGCCAGCACGGTGCGCAGATCCTCGCTGATCTTGTTGGCAACCGGCGCAGGCGTGCCCGGCGGCGCCATCAGCGCCAGCCAGCCGTCCGCCTCGAAGCCCGGAACAGTCTCGGACACCGTCGGCAAATCCGGCGCGGCACGCAGCCGAGTGCGCGTCGCGATCGCGAGTTGCTTGAGCTTGCCGCTGTCGACCGCGCCGCGCACCGAGGTGAGCGGATCGATCATCGCATGCACCCGACCGCCGAGGATGTCGGTCATCGCCTGCGACGCCGACGCATAGTGCAGCAGCGTGACCTCGATGCCGGTGGCGCTGCGCAGCCATTCGGCGGTGAGGTGCAGGATGCTGCCGCGGTTGCCGGCGGCGACGTTGAGCTCGCCCTTGCGCCTTTTGGCCAGCGCGATCAGCTCGGGCAAGGAGCTGATGCCGAGATCGGCGCCCGCCGCAATGATCATCGGGTGGCCGCCGACAAATCCGATCGGCACGAAGTCCCGCACCACGTCGACCGGGAAATTGGACTGCAATTCCGGCAACGCGATGTAGTTGGTGGCAAGCGACATGTAGAGCGTGGTGCCGTCCGGCGGCGTCGCGGCGACGGCGCGGATCGCCACCGCGCCGCCCGCGCCGGGCTGGTTGATCACGATCACCTGCTGGCCCCACAGCCGGGTCAGGTGGTCGGCGAGGATACGGGTCAGCACATCCGGACTGCCGCCGGCGCCAACCGAGGTGACGATCTTGACCGGGCCGGTGGGAAAGCTTTGCGCGGACGCGCCACTCGCCACGGCCAATGCGCCGGCGGAGGCAAGCAGGCTTCGACGCGTCAGATGCGGCATCGCTCCCCTCCCGCTATTTGAGCTTCATCTGCTCCAGCACCGCGCTGCCGATCAGGCTCAGCGGGTTGCCGATCATCTCGGTCATCTCGAAGTGGTTGTAGCCCTCGCCGACCAGCAGCGTGGCGGACTTGCCGGCCTTCTTCACCGCATCGGCGAACTCGCGGTTCTGCCGCTGGAATTCCGGCGTCTCGTAGGTGCCGTAGGCGACGATCACCGGGCAGTTGAGCCGGTCGAGATGGCGGATCGAGGACAGCTCCTCCTCGACTTGATCGGTGAAGGCGACGTACTCGGAACGCTTCGACAGCCGCACCGGCTTGAGATCGTACATGCCGGAGCAGAGCAGCGCGCCCTTCACGACATTCGCAGGCACGCCGTACTTCGACCAGTCGGTGGTGACAACGTTGCCGGCAAGATGCGCGCCGGATGACTGGCTGGAGACGTAGATGCGCTCCGGATCGCCGCCGAAGCTCTTCGCGTTCTTGTAAACCCAGGCGACCGCGCGACGCACCTGATCCGCCATCGGCAGCAGGTCGCCCTTGGTGTTCTCCACGCCGACGAAATCGAGCGCGATGAAATGCGCGCCGGCGTTGACGAACATCTCGGCAAGGAAAGCGTAGTCGTTGGCCTCGCGCTGGCGCCAGGCGCCGCCGTGGATGAACACATTGATCGGCGCGTTCAGCTTGCTGGTCGTGAACAAATCCAGCGCCTCGATCGGCACCGGGCCGTAGCCGAGCCGCTTCGGCGCGCCGAGCCGCTGCCGCACCCGTTCGCTGTTGAACACATTGCGCTTGTGAACCTGATCGCGGTTCGGCGCATAGACCATCTGGTCGTAAGCGTCGTCGAGCTCCTTCTGGTCCATGTTCATCCAGACCAGCGGGCCTCTGGCGCGTGCCGTTGCGGTTTGTACCAAGTCAGTCCTCCGTCATTCGAATTTCGTCAGCTTCATTTGCGTGAGCATGGCACGGCCGGTAATGCCGTAGGGGTTCGCCAGCGTCTCGAGCAGTTCGAAGTGATTGTAGCCCTCGCCGACGATCAGCTCGACCGGCTTACCGGCCGCCTGCACCGCGGCGGCGAAGTCGCGCGACTGGCGCTGGAACTCCGGCGTCTCTGCGGTTCCGATCGCGAGGACGAGCGGCGCGTTGAGCCCGTCGAGATGGCGCTGCGCGCTCAGCAATTCCTCCATCCGGTCGGTGAAGCTCACGTAGGACGAGCGCTTGGACAGCCGCACCGGCTTGAGATCGTACATGCCGGACAGCAGCACCGCGCCCTTCACGATGTCGGGCGGCAGGCTTTCCTCGCGCCAGCCGCGGGTGAGCACGCAGCCGGCCAGATGCGAGCCGGACGAATGCGCGGACAGGAAAATGCGGTTGCGGTCGCCGCCGAAGCTCTCGGCGTTGCGCGCCACCCAGGCGATGCCGCGCCGAACCTGGTCGTACATCGGGAACAGGTCGCCACCCGCCTCATCGACGTTGATGAAGTCGAGGATGACGCTATGTGCGCCGGCGCGGATCAGCAGTTCGGCATTGAGCGCGTAGTCGGCCGCCTTGTTGCGCCGCCAGGCGCCGCCATGAACGAAAATGTTGATCGGCGCGTTGCGGATGCCGCAGTCGAAGATGTCGAGCGCCTCGATCTTGGTCGGCCCATAGGCGACGCGCTTCGGGTTGCCGATCCGCGCCCTCGCCCGCTCGCTCGCGACGTGGCGGCGCCCCACCACCACCGCGCGGTTCGGCGCATAGACCTCCTGGTCGTAGGCGTCGTCGAGCGCCTGCTGGTCCATGTCGAGGAAGACCGGCGGTCCTTGGGAGCGGGAGGATCGGACGTTCATGCCGCGAGTCTAGCGCGGCGACCGCCCCTTCGCCAGATTCGCATACATCCGGGTGAGCAGCCGCTTCGCCTCCGCCAGTTCCTTGGCCGTGAGGCCGGCGCTCGCCTTGCGCTCCAGCGCCTGCGCGATCGGGATCAGGCGGCGCACCAGCGCCCGGCCCTTGGCGCTGAGCGCCACCACGACCTCGCGGTTGCTGGTCTGCGAGCGGCTGCGCGTCACCAGTCCCATCGGCACCAGGCGGCTCACCAAGCGCGACATGGTGGAAACGTCGATCGACGTCATCTCTGAAAGATCGACCTGGCGCTGCCCGCCGTTGTTGGAAAGCGCCGCCAGCACGCGCCACATGTCGATCGAGAGCCCGTCCGCCTTAAGGGCTTCCGCCGTGAAGCTCTCGACCAGCGCGAAACCGACGCGGTTGAGCAGGTACGGCAGATAATTGCCGAGATCGAGGTGGATACGGTCCTTCACCGAGAAAGCCCCTGGCATTGCGACAGCAACGCTGACCTATTTGATGCAAAATCAACTATTGCATTTACAACAGTTCAAACCGGCGCGTAAAGTTTGCCCAACACCCGCCGGACAACGGCGTCACGCAGGAGGAGGCGAACATGGAATTCGGCTACTTCACGCTCAGCGACAATCACTACGAAAACAATCCGCGCGGCGCCAACCAGTTCATCTCCGACATCACCGCGGAGGCGATCTACGCCGACCAGCTCGGCATGCACTCGGCCTGGATCGGCGAGCACCACTTCAATTCGCTCGGCGTGCTGTCGTCTCCTGAGCTGGTGCTTGGCTACATCGCGGCGCGCACCAAGCACATCCGCCTCGCACCCGCCGTCAACGTGACGCCGCTGCACCATCCAATCCGCGTCGCCGAGCAATGGGCCACGCTCGATCTTCTCAGCAACGGCCGGGTCGATTTTGCTTCGGGCCGCGGCTACGACAGCCGCGAGTATGCCCCGTTCGGCGTTTCGTTCTCCGACAACCAGAGCATCTTCGAAGAAGGCATGGAAATCCTCCAGAAGCTCTGGAGCGCGGACGGCAAGCGCATTGACCACCACGGCAAGCACTATAATTTCGAGGATGTGCGGATCACGCCGAACCCGATCCAGAAGCCTTTACCGGTCTATATTGGTTCGTTTTCGAAGCCTTCGATCGAGCTCGCCGCGCGGCTCGGCTTCAACCTGGTCGTCGCGCCGTTCGCCGCCGCGATGAGCTATGGCGGCCTGAAGCAGGTAGCCGACCTCTATAACGAAACCTGCATCAAGCACGGCACCAAGCCGGGCCGGCTGATGTGCAGCTACTTCACGCACTTCTACGACACGCCACAGCAAGAGGCGGCGCAGCGCGAGCGCCAGATCCGTTACTACAGGGAATGCGTGATCCCGGCGTTCCCGAGCGATCCCAAGACCGCGCCGCCGAGCTACCACTATTTCATCGCGATGGTGGAGCGGCTTCAAAAACTCACGGCCGAAGACCTCACCGAGAACTCCGTGCTGCTCGGCAACGCTGCGCGCATGACCGAGGTGCTCAAGAAGGTCGAGGCCGCCGGCTTCTCCGAGGTGATCCTCTATTCCAACGTCGGCATGAAGCCGCACAGCCAAGTGAAAGAAGAGATGGACCGCTTCATGCGCGAAGTGGCGCCGAACTTCCAGGGCAAGCACAAGCAGCGCCGCGCCGCATAGCATCAGCCAAAACGTCCGCCTCTGCCGACCTAGCGCCGAGGCCCAAGCACGAGGCCGCCCCATCCTTCGAAACTGGGCTTGATGCGCTCCACCCGCGCGGCGTAGCAGCCCGGCGCCGCGTAGTGGATGTGCAGGTAGGCTGCATCCGGATTGGCGAACAGCTTCTCGATCGCCCGCTCAAGATCCCGGCCTTCCACCAACTCCCAGCCGACCATCATGGCATCGGCATCATATGCACGCACCGCGAGCGAGCGGATGCGAAGCTGCTGCGGCACTTCATCGACCTTGTCGTAGGTCTCCTCGCCCTTGCGCACGTAGATCGCAAAGCGCATCCGGTAGGGCGAGTCCACAGCGTGATGCTCATAGTTGGCCAGGATGAGTTCGTCGCCCGGCTTGGAGTCGGTCAGGCTGACGCGGCAGGGATAGCCGGGGTTGCGGTCGTCGGCGGTGCGGCGCACCGCGCCCTGCGCAGCCAGTTCGGTGTCGGACAGCGCGAACAGGTGGGTGAAGCGCTCGGCCGGCAGTCCAACAATTCGGAAGCTCATGGTGTCCTCCACTGTTGCGCCCAACATGGAGGCGACACGGGTGGCGAACCACCCGGTTCCTGCACCCGATTCCTAAATCGCCAAGCTATTGCTCGAACTTCAAATTTGCCGCCTTGACGACATCGGAGAAAATCTTGATATCGCCGTCGATGCGGGCGCGGAACGCCTCGCCGCCGGCGCCCTCAGGATAGTACGTGAAGGCACGGATTTTCTCGCGCACGGTCTTGTCCTCCAGCGTCTTGCGCAGCTCCGCCTCGAGCTTCTTCACCACCGCCGGCGGCGTTCCGACCGGCACGAACGCGCCGTTCCACTGCGGCTTGACGTCGACATCGGCGAGTCCCGCCTCCGGCAGCGTCGGCACGTCGGGCAGCTCGGAAATGCGGCTCGGATTGGCGACCGCCAGCGCACGCACCTTGTTGGCTTGTGCGAGCGGCACCGTCACTGCGGAATCCGCGAACACATAGGGACTTTGTCCGCCGACCACGCTGAGCATCATCTCGTTGCTGGAGCGGTACGGAATCGCCTGCCCCGGAATTCCGGTCTTCAGCTTGAACAGCTCGGAAGCGATGGTGAAGGTCGGCGACGTGGTCGGGTAGTTCGCCTTGTCCGGATTGGCCTTGCCGTAGGCGACGAGGTCCTTGACCGTCTTGATGGCGTCGTTGGCCGGCCCCGAGATCACCAGCGGATAGGACGACAGCATCGCGACCGGGATCAGCGTGCGGGTCGGATGGAACGACAGGTTCGGCATGATCGCGGCGGTGACCGCCATCTGCCCGATCGCGCCGATCGCCACGGTGTGGCCGTCGGCCGGCTGGCTCTGCACGAATTCGATCGCGATGCGGCCGCCGGCGCCGGTGCGGTTCTCCACCACCACCGGCTGGCCGATGTTCTCGGTGAGCTTCTGCGCCACGATCCGCGCCAGGATGTCGGTGCCGCCGCCCGCGCCGAAGCCGAGGATGAAGCGGATCGGCTTGCTGGGGTAGTCGGCCTGCGCCGAGGCGGAAGTTGGCAGCACCGCACCTACGAATGCAGCGATCAGCAGCGTCGTCAGGCGCATGGCCGTTCCTCCACATCTTTTGTGCACGCAGCGTACAAAGGCGTGGATGCCCGCGACAAGCGCGAGCATGACGAATAATGTGGGCCGGAGTTCAGGAGTCCTTCCCCATCCAATCGCTTTCCACCCTCGCCCTGATCTATTGCTTTGTCGTGATGGTCGCCGCCTACATGGCGCGCGGCGCGTCGGGCTTTGGCGCCGCGGTGGCGATGCCGCTGCTCGGCCTCGTGGTGCCGCTGAAAATCCTGGTGCCGGCCTGGACCTTGGTCGGGATCGCCGCCGGCGTGGCGCTGCTCGGCGAGGACCGCAAGAACGTGTCGTGGCGGGAAATGGCAAAGCTGGTGCCGGGCTGCCTCGTTGGCATCGCCGTCGGCCTCTACGTGTTCACGCTGCTGACCTCCGAAACGCTGGCGAAGTGGCTCGGCGTCATGGTGCTGCTCTACGGCCTCTATTCGCTCGTGGGCACGTTCCGCGCCGACGTCAAGCCGAAGCTGCCGTCGGCGGTTGCCGCGGCGTTCGGTGGCTTCGGCGGCGGCATCACCGGCACCGTAGTCGGCACCATGGGTAGCGTGTTCTTCGCCATGTATTTCGACGCCATCCGCCTCGCCAAGGAGCAATACCGCGCCACCATGACGGCGATCCTGCTGACGCTCACGGTGGTGCGCGGCGCCGGCTATTGGGCGGTAGGCGAGTTCAGCCGCGAGGTGCTGATCGCGGCGGCGATGCTGTTCGTCCCGATGCTGATCGGCATTTTCATCGGCAACCGCTTCCACCACGGCATGAGCGACCTCACCTTCCGCCGCACCGTGTCCGGCGCGCTGATCGCGAGCGGCGTCGCTCTGCTGATGATGTAGCTTGTCGGCGCGGCCGGGCATGGCGTAACAGGCATGGCGTAACAAGCGCGAAACGAAGGCGGCGCCGTGCCCAAGGCTCTCTCCGAATACACGTTTGAAGACTGGAAGCGGCTGCGGCCCCTGGCGCACCGGCTCAAAACCGCGCGCTATTGGCTGATCGACCGGCGCTACCGCGCGCGGCCGGCGGCGGTGGGCGATGCGGCCGCCGTCGCCCGCGCCATCTTTGGCCGCAAGGTGCTGTTCAGCGTCGCCTACCAGGACCCGCAGGCGATCGACTGGCAGGCCGCGCTGGTGCGGCACTTCGTGCCGGGCGCGCTGTACGTCGTGGTCGACAACTCGCCGCAGGACGCCGACTCCAAGGCGATCGAAGCGGTCTGCGCGCGCCACAGCGTCACTTACCTGCGCGCGCCGCCGAACCCCTGGGCGAAAAGCAGCCGCTCGCACGGCATCGTGCTGAATTGGATCTGGCACAACATCGTCCGCCCAGGCGCGCCGCAAGCGTTCGGCCTGCTCGACCACGATCTGTTTCCGACCGCGCCGGACGATCCGTTCGCGGCGCTCGCCAAGCAGGACATCTACGGCTATGTGCGCTTCACCGAGCCCCCGGGCGGCCGCTGGTTTCTGTGGGCGGGATTCACATTCATGAACTTCGCGGCGGTGCGCGAGCTTGATCTTGATTTCGGGCAGGACTGGTTCCTCGGCCTCGATACCGGCGGCGGCAACTGGGGGCCGCTCTACAGCAGGCTCGATCTCGACAAGCTGGAGCAGGCGCCGTCGCGCTTTCTGCCGTATCGCGAGGGCATCGAGCTGCGGCAAGGCCCGCTGCAGTGGTGCGGCCCGTGGCTGCACGAGGTCGGCCAGATGGGCGAGCCCGAAGTAATGAAGGACAAGCGGCGCGTGGTGGCGGACATTCTCGCGCCGCATCTTGAGGCGGCGCGAGGGCGCTAACCCAAATTCAGTTCCTTGAAAAAGTCATTCCCCTTGTCATCCACCACGATGAAGGCCGGAAAATCCACCACCTCGATGCGCCAGATCGCCTCCATGCCGAGCTCGGGGTATTCCACCGTCTCGACCTTCTTGATGCAGT
>JBEVIJ010000059.1:0-16973 GCA_040510745.1 Xanthobacteraceae bacterium | reverse complement strand
AGGTGGTGGCGCGCAGGCTCCCAAGCCCATACCGCGGGCGATGCCGTGGCGCTGATAGCGCAGCAGCCAATGCCGTGAGCCGTTCTTGCGGACGTGCAAGATCAAACCACCGCCGTCGAGATATTTGCCCGGCGTGTTGGCGTTGGCGACAAAGCTGGCGCTCAGGCGATTGAGTGCACGCATTTCTGGCTCCCATTTCGGCTCCCATTTCGGAGCGCGATAGGGGAGAACAATATGCGAAAACGTGCGACAGCTAAATTGCGAAAACCTATATTCCACAAGGGTTTTGCGACAGTGTGCGACAGCGTGAGACAGGAGGGGATTTCCCGGCGCTCCATCCCCTCATCGGGGAAACGGAAAAGGGAAAAGACGGGCGCCGAACCTCTCTAAACAACCGGCGGGCGGAGCGTTGGCTGTTTGAAACTTGAATCCGGAGACGACGAACGCGGGCAAACAAAAAGCCCGGCCGTAACCGGCCGGGCTTTGTCTTTCAAACGCGACGCTACAAACGCAACGAACGCTACGCCTACAACTTACCGGCGCGCCTTACTTGGCGGGCGTCGCCTTGCCCACGAAGCCTTCGTACGGCTTGTAGGTCTCCTTGGCGAGATCGGCATACATTTCGCCCATCTTGGTCGCCTGGGCGACAAAGCCTTCGTACGCGGTCTTCGCGTAGTCGGTCTGGATCTCGATCGCCTTCTCGAACGACTTGGCGCCGAACAGCTTCTCCAGCACCTTGGTACTGTCCTCGAAGGACTTCTTCGAGTAGTCCGCGACTTCGGCGGCGATCGTCTGGGTGGCCTTCGACATCGAGGCGAACGACTTCATGGTCGCATCGACGTTGTCTTTGCTCAGCTTCTGCATCTCATCGAAATTCTTGATCATCTCGCGCTTCCTTCCGTCCGGCCGCTTTGCGGCGGAGCACTGTGTTTGCCTGACCCTTGCGCAGCTCAACCGCCCGCATGACAGGCAATATATTGCACTGCACAATAAAAGCAAGACTTATTTTGCACCGCAATAGCCAGAACGCCTTTTTGCCCGATTTGGGGCACTTCCCGTTGATTTGCCTTAACTTTTTGGCAACCCCGTCGCCATAAGTTCGACCGCTGTGCCGTGGCGGCCACGGTTCGCAGGCAATTCCTGCGGCGGTGCGAGGCAGCCACTCCAGGGGATTGGGACCGCGGCTCCGGCGATCCCAGGCGTAGAACGGGGTACGAGCATGGTTCGCGTGCCGTCCAGGGCCTCGCGGGGGCTTCGCTGGGGTGCTTTAAGTCTGATCGCCGTGATGGCGACGCTGGCGATCACCACCGATCCGGCCGACGCCCGCTCCCGCCGCAAGCGCTACGTCAAAAAGTATCACCACGCCAAAATCTACAAGCCGAAGACATACGATCAGATCGCCTCCAACTCGCGGTATGCCGCCTACGTGGTCGATGCCAAGACCGGCAAGGCGCTGCACGAAGCCAGCGCCGACAGCCTGCGGCATCCGGCGTCGCTGACCAAGATCATGACGCTGTACATGCTGTTCGAGCAGCTCGAAGCCGGCAAAATCAAGCTCACCACGCCGATGGATGTGTCGGAGCAAGCGGCATCGCAGTCGCCGACCAAGCTGGGGGTGCGGCCGGGCCAGAAGCTCGAGGTCGAGGATGCGATCAAGGCGCTGGTCACCAAGTCGGCCAACGACGCCGCCGTGGTCGTCGCCGAGGCGCTGGCGGGCGACGAAGATAGCTTCGCCAAGCAGATGACGCGCAAGGCGCGCGCGCTCGGGATGAATCGGACGATCTACCGCAACGCCTCCGGCCTGCCCGACAACGAGCAGGTCACTACGGCGCGCGAACAGGCCATCCTCGGCCTGGCGATCCAGGAGCGCTTCCCGCGCTATTACCGCTATTTCTCGTTGTCGAGCTTCAGCTATCGCGGCCACGCGATGCGCAACCACAACAAGCTGCTCGGCCGCGTGCAAGGCGTTGACGGCATCAAGACCGGCTATACCCGCGCCTCCGGCTTCAACCTGGTTTCGTCCGTGCGCCGCAACGACCGCCATATCGTGGCGGTGGTGCTCGGCGGCTCGTCCGGCGGTCAGCGCGACGCGCGCATGCGCACCCTAATCGAAGGCCACATCGCCATGGCCTCGGCGACGGCGGCAACGAGGATTGCGGCCGCGGGTCCCATGCCCATCGCGGAAGAACCCCGCGCTGCGCCGAAGCTTGCGGCGACGGTGTCGGTCCCGATCGTGCCGACGGCCGTGCCACCCGCCCCGCCAGCCGCCAAACCGTCCGGCCACGCTCTGAGCATCGGCTCGACCGACCCGATCAAGCCGGTTCCAGTGAAGACCCTGGTGGTGAAGCTCGCGCCGCCCAAGCACGCACCCGCCACCAAGCCAGCCGCGGCTCCCGTTCAGGCCGAGCCCGTGGCTGGAAAGCCCGCGCCCGTGCAGACCGCCTCGGTTACGACCGCTGCAAAGCCCGCGCCCGTGCAGACCGCATCACTTGCGCCAGTTGCAGTGCAGGAGCTCGCTGCGCCGCAACCTGCGCCCGCCAAAATACACGCGGTGGCTGCTCCTCCTCCTGCCCCACCGCCCGCTCCGCGCCCCGGCATCCTCGGCGTGCTGCCCGCAGCGGCCGCCGCCGCCGGCAAGGCAATCGTCCCGACCGCTTCAGCCGAAACCAAACCGGCGATTGCGCGCAGCGGCTGGGCCATCCAGATCGGCGCTTTCGAAGCGGAGGCCGAGGCCAAGGAGCGCCTGAGCGCCGCGCAGACCAAGGCCGGCGGCGTCCTCAAGAAGGCCGCCCCCTACACCGAGCGCACCACCAAGGGTGAAAAGACCTACTACCGCGCGCGCTTCGCCGGCTTCGACCGCGACCAGGCCGAAGCGGCCTGCAAACAGCTCAAACGCAGCGACATCGTCTGCATCTCAATGAAAATCTGATCCGCCCGGCGTCCGGGCGCAAAAACAAAAACGGTAACGGGAAGCGTCGCCAGAAGTCACAGCGGGCCACAGGCAGCGTTGCGTGTGGAGTTCAGCGATGGCGGCGAAGAAGAACCTCCTTGGCTTCATTGATCTGGGCCGCGAGGTACGTCGACCCCCCCTGGTCGGGATGCAGTTTCTTCATCAGCGTCCGGTGGGCCCGGCCGATGTCTTCGGCGCTCGCGCCCATTTTCACGCCAAGGATCTGATAGGCCTCCTCCTCCGTCATTTTTCCGGAGCGCGTCACTCCGTTGCCCGCCGACGAACCACCCTGCGCGTGTTCACGCCAGGTGGGCTCCCGGCGGTCAAGATAAGCGGCCAGTAGCGCGCGGCTTTCCTCGTCGATCTGCGGCAGCAAGCCGAGCAGCGTCGCGATGTCCAACCCATCGAGCGATTGACCCTCGTGCGCCCCGGCCAGGATATGGCCACGCATCGCGCCGCTGTCGTGGTCCAGTTCCATCTCCAGGAAGGCCGAGCGCACGCGCGAGATCTGACCCGGCGTCTTCTGGGTGCGCTGGAAAATCCCGGTCGCGGCGAACGGCCCCCAGCCGAGCATGCCCAGGCCGAACAGACCCAGCGGGATCGCCGTTTCCATATGCCCGCGAAAACCCAGGAAACCCGCAAGCGCGAGCGCACCAATGCCGCCCGCAGACGGCAGCAGCTTCGCCAGCATTTTTGGATCGGCTTTGCTGTAAGCGTTGAGCGCCCACAGCGCCAGCACCAACACCAGGATGCCGAAAACAAGGGTCGGCATGGCTATCGCAACTGCTCCAAGAGTTTCACGGCGGTGGCGTTGGCCTTCAGGTTGGCGAGCGCCTTCGTGCCGCCGGCCGCATAAGCGGCAACGGCGCGTAGCAGTTCGGCAAGTTGATGCGCAGCGCCCGGATCGAAACGGCTGTAGGCGCCTTTGGACAAACGTGCAATCTCGCGAAACGCTTGCTCAGCAACCGGGTCATAGCCCTCCTGAAACACGAACGCCGGGACGCCGAGCAGACCAAGAGCGCCCGCCGCCGCGCAGAGATCGTCGATCGACTCCTCCATCGCATCGCCGACCATCACCAGCGCCTGCACCTTGCGCTGGTCCGTTTCGCGCCTGGCATGCGCGAGCACCTTGCCGATCTGGGTATGGCCGCCGCGGCAGTCGATCTTCTCCATCAGCGATGCGAGTTGGCGTGCGTCGGAAACCCAGCGCGAGGCGCGGCATTCGGCCATGCCGCGGAAGTAGACCAATTGCACGTCGAGGCCGCCGATCGCGGCAGTCTCGCGAAACATGTCGGCCTGCAGCTTGCACGCCGTATCCCAGAGTGGCTGGCGGCTCATGGTGGCGTCGAGCGCAAAGATCAGACGGCCGCGCTGCTGGCCCGCCCCGACAGCCGGACCGAGCGAGCGGACCTGCTTCAAAAATGCGTCGATCTCGGCACGCGGCGAAGCGCTCGCCGGCGTTTCGCCGCGACTGGCCGGCGCTGGAGTGGGGTCTTTCGCCATGCCCTATAAGTGACACTTCGCGTGGCGAGCGCAATGGGCCGCGACAGCGCGGCGCTGGCCTTAAACAGCCAGAATATCGTGAACTTCAAGCGGCTGGCCGGCAGTGGCGAACCATTCAGCCCGCGCGGCGGCGCGCTTCAGGCCGCGCTCGTCGAACGGCAGCTTCAAGCTGGACATCAGAGTCTCGACTTCCTGCCGGGCGGTCACGTGCGACAGGCTCGGCCTTGTGCCGAGCGTGGTTTCGGTGAGTTCGTCGAGCGCGGTCAGGCCACGCGGAAAGAACTCGCGGAACACGACGCGTTCGGCGAAACCGTCCACCGCGCGAAAGCCAAGGCGCAGCGATAGTTCCTGCAAACCTTCGCCCACCAGGCGCTTGTTGCGGGAGCCCAGCATCGACAGCCGGTTGCGCACCACGATCCAGTCGGTGGTGGCGTGGTCAACGGTACGGCGCTGCCGGCGCGCTTCGCGGACCATTTCGGCGAAGTGGCTAGTGCCGGTGACCGCGAAGGTCGCAGGATCCACCGTGCCAAGTACGTCGAAGTCGACGAAGCTGTCGTTGAGCGGTGTGATCAACGTGTCGGCCATCGAATGGGCGAGCCGCATCAGGTAGCTGTCGTGGCCGGGCGTGTCGACGACCAGGAAATCGTGGCTGTGCTCGAGCGATTCTATGGCCTGCGCCAATGCGCTGAATTCCGCCACCTCGTTGTCGACCACCTTAAGGCCTTCGGCGCGCGAGATGCAGTAGTGCGTGGGAAGCTCGAAATTGAGCCGCGCATGCTTTGCCCAGGCGCGACGGTTCTCGATGTAGTGCGTGAAGCTCCGCTGGCGGGAGTCGAGATCGACCGTCGCGACGCGCTGGCCGGCTTTCATCAGCGCGACAGCAATGTGCATGGCAAGGGTGGACTTACCCGAGCCACCTTTCTCATTGCCAAGCACGACGACGTAGGCGGACCGCGGCCGCCCCGCACTCTCACGCGACATTACAGGCCCCTCACGACACCTAGTTTTCAACTCTCGCCGCTTTGAATCAAGGTCGCCGCGAAATTTCGCGCGATTTACGATTAATCCGAACCATGTCAAAAGCATCATCCATGCCAAAACCATCGATAATTCGGACGGTTACCAGTCTCCGTCAGGCCATCGGGCGCTACCGGAAGGCCGGCGACACGATCGCCTTAATTCCCACCATGGGCGCGCTGCACGCGGGTCACCTCGCCCTCGTCCGCCTGGCGCGGCACAAGGCGAAGCGTGTCGTGGTCTCGATTTTCGTCAATCCCGCACAGTTTGCTCCGCATGAGGACTTTGCGAGCTATCCGCGAACATTGAGCGCCGATCTCGCCGCGCTGTCGGAACTCAAGATCGATCTGATCTGGGCGCCGAGCGTGGGCGAAATGTATCCCGACGGCTTCGTCACTCGGATCGAGCCCGAGGGACCAGCCAAGGCTGGCCTCGAGGATGCGTTTCGGCCGCATTTTTTCGGTGGCGTCGCGACCGTGGTCGCGAAGCTCCTTCAGCAGGTCACTCCGCATTTCGCGATCTTTGGAGAAAAGGATTTTCAGCAACTCAAGGTCGTCACCACGATGGCGCGCGATCTTGACATGCCGGTGACAATCGTCGGTGCACCGACCGTGCGCGAAAAAGACGGCCTCGCGATGTCGTCGCGGAATGCCTACCTGTCGGCGAGCGAGCGCGCGGTCGCTCCGACGCTGCACCAAGTTCTAAAAGAATGTGCCTCACGCATCAAGGACGGCCTGCCGATCGGCGCCGCGCTCGCCGATGGCCGCGCGAGGATCGAGCGCGCCGGATTCACGGTCGACTATCTTGAGGCGCGCAACGCGCGGACGCTGACACCGATTGCCGCACTCACGGACGGTCCAGTGCGGCTGCTGGTGGCCGCGAAGCTTGGCCGCACGCGCCTGATCGACAATATCAAAGTTTAGAGCAGCCCGAGCTCGCGCAACTCACGGCGCAGCGGCTCGGGCATGTCGGACGCGCCGCGGGCGACGCGGCTCAAATCGGGCGGCACATCCTTGGCATCGAGATACCGCCAACCCTGGAATGCGCGATACGGCCGCGGCCGCACCGGCACGCATTTGGGATCGAGAACCAGCCGGCAGCGGCTGACGCCGTCCTTATCGACGAACGGGCGGATGTCGAGGATGCGCTCCCGGCAGGTTATCTCGCCGCGGATCACCCAAAAGATCGAGCCGCCGTCGAGAATTTCCTCGGCACGCTTGGGCACCATGCGCGTGGTGTGGAAACGCTCCGGCTTCTTGACGCCGCGCTTCTTCTGCTCGTTCAACTTGAGCTTGATCCAGTCCTCGAGGTCCTCGATCGAGTCGGTGCCGACGCTGAGCTTGATGAGATGGAGCGGCATGTCAGTTTGTTTCGTGGAAAGGCTCGATTGTCATGACCTTGGCGCCCTCCGCAACCTGGCCTCCGGCCGAAACCGAAATGCCAGCAACGATTCCGTCATGCGGCGCGGTCAGCGCATGCTCCATCTTCATAGCCTCGATGATGGCAAGATGCTGACCTTTCACCACGCTGTCCCCTTCTGCGACCAGAAGCGCTAGCACTTTGCCGTGCATCGGCGCCTTGATGAGGCCATCCCCACCCGCGCCGTCGAGCGCACCGGCACCTGCCAGCAAGCGCCGCACCACGGTTTGCCGGCCGTTGCGCAGCACATGAACGCCATCTGGGACCTCAAACAGGACGCCATCAAGGGCGGCAGCCGCACCGTCCACAGCAACACTTACGCGATTGGAACCGAACGCCGCCTCGGCCTGCATCGGCTCACCATCAACCAGGACCGGGACTGAAAATGCCCGCACGCCGGAAAGCTGGAAGCCATCGACCGCATCCCAGGGCGAAGCCGGCGCGTCCGCAGCGCGGTCGATGTTGCGTGCGATCCGCTCGCGGTCCTGCTCGATCAGCCGGGCGGCGCCCGACGCTGCCGCGGCACGGTCCACACCTCGGGGAACGAGGCCGAGCGCGGCCCCATTGCGCTCGATGAAACCGGTGTCGACAGCCCCGGCACGGAATTCCTTGGCGCGGCAAAGCGCGCCCAAGAACGCAACGTTCGAGCGCGGACCAGCAACGACCGTGCGCTCGAGTGCGCCCCCAAGCCGGGCAAGCGCTTGCTCGCGCGTTGCGCCGTGGGCGATCAGCTTGGCAATCATCGGATCGTAGAAGGCGGTGATGTCGCTTCCCGTTTCGACCCCCGTGTCGACACGGATGCCCTCGCCTTCAGGCAATTTCAGCGCAACCAGCCGGCCGGTGGACGGCAGGAAGCCGCGCTCCGGGTCTTCGGCGTAGAGCCGCGCCTCGATCGCATGGCCGTTGAGCGGCACCTCATCCTGCGCGAGCGGCAGCGCTTCACCGGCGGCGACGCGGAACTGCAATTCCACCAGGTCGAGGCCGGTGATGGCTTCGGTGACAGGGTGCTCGACCTGAAGCCGCGTGTTCATCTCCATGAACCAGAAGCCGTCCGGGCGCAGCTTGCCGGCGCAATCGGCAATGAACTCGACAGTGCCGGCACCGGTGTAACCGACGGCCTTGGCGGCCTTGACCGCGGCCGCACCTATTGCCGCGCGCATGTCCGGCGTCATGCCGGGCGCCGGCGCCTCCTCGATCACCTTCTGGTGGCGCCGCTGCAGCGAACAGTCGCGCTCGTTGAGGTGAATCGCGTTGCCGTGCGCATCCGCCATCACCTGGATCTCGATATGGCGTGGCGAGGTGACGTATTTCTCGAGCAGAACCCTCGCCTCGCCGAAGGCGCTCGTCGCCTCGCGCTGCGCGGCTTCCAGCGCAGCCTCGAACTCGGCATGCTTCTCGACCTTGCGCATGCCCTTGCCGCCACCGCCGGCAATCGCCTTGATCAGCACCGGATAACCAATCTCATAGGTTTTCTGCTTGAGGAAGGCCGGCTCCTGGCGGTCCCCGTGATAGCCGGGCACCACGGCCACGCCGGCCTTCTCCATCAGCGCCTTGGCGCGATCCTTCAGCCCCATGGCCCGTATCGCGGACGGCGGTGGGCCGACAAACACGATGCCGGCCTTTGCGCAGGCTTCGGCAAATCCGGCATTTTCCGAGAGAAAGCCGTAGCCAGGGTGGATGCATTCGGCGCGTGTGCGGCGCGCAACATCGATAAGCTTTTCGATGGAGAGGTAACTGTCCTGCGCCGGAGCCGGACCGATCGGATGCGACTCGTCGCACAGCCGCACGTGCAACGCGTTGGTGTCAGCTTCCGAATAGACCGCGATAGTGCGCAGGCCGAGCCGCTTGGCGGTGCGCGCCACCCGGCATGCGATCTCGCCGCGGTTGGCAATCAGGACGGATGAAAACATCGTGGCGCATTACAGCACCACTGCAAGAGCTTGTCAGGGGAAGAGCCCTCGCCTGGGCACACCCTGTCGGACCTGCCTTCCCGCCGAAGCATCAAGCCAAAACGACGACCACGGCTTCGCGCAGGCGGGAAGCCGAATTCCACTTTTCCGGATCAGGCCCTAGCGTGGGTTGGCTATGGTGCCGGGTGGCGGCAGCGGCGTTTGCCCGGGCGGTGCGCCCTGCTGCACCGGCTGTGGAGCCTGAGGCGTTTCGCGGGCCGATTGGCGGCGCGGCGCGGGTTTGGCGGCCGGTGCGGCGGGAGCGGCATTTTGCTGAGGTGGCGCGCTGTTTTCGCCGACGGGAACCGCCGGCTCGGCGCTCATGATGCTGATTGCCGGAATCGAGGCGGAGGACGGAAAATCGTACTTGCCGGACGGCGGCGTCGCGACGCCGGGGGTCGCAACGCCCGGCACCGAGGCGAAAGCCGGAGCGGCTGGCGCCGCTGCCACGGGCGCCGCCGGCGTTGCAGGCGGAGCATTCCACGCCGCGGCGTACACGATGACATTCGCATCGAAACTGCGCTCGCGGAGATTGGCGGCGACGTATTGCGGATCGCGGAACAGCTTTAAAGCCGCACATTTCTCCGCGGTGCACCCCCGGCTCGCCAGCACATGCGCGACCATACCAAAGCGGTCTGCCTCTAGGGAGCGCCGCAACCGCTCGATAGAAGCCTCATAGCTGCGGTCGCGTGCGGCCAATTCCAGGCTGTCGGCCAGAAGCGCGAGACGCGCGTCCACGTAGGCCACCGCCGAGGTCACCGTCTGAGGATTGGCGAACAGCAATTTCTCGCACCCCGCTTCAATCGTCTCGTTCGCCACCGTGTCGATGCAGGCGAGCGGCGAGCCGGGAGCGATGGCGCGCAGCGTCAATTCAACGGCGCGGGCATCGAGCACGTGACGCGCAGCGGTCCGTTCGCGGCCGCCGAGGTTATTCAAGACGACCCACATCAAACCCGCGCCGACCAGGAGCAGGGCTACGCGCCATGACACACCGGCACGGCCCGGCTGCGCGGCGCGCGAAAACGCCAGCACGCCGGCAAAGAACAGCAGCGCCGCCAAGGCGCCAAACGCCCACACCGGCAGCGCCGAAGCGTCACCGACGGAACTAAGGCTGCCTGACAGCCACTGGTCGAAACCTGACATGACTGAATGACCCGAACCCGCGGAGGCTATAGCACAAGGCGGCGCCGGAAATGCGACCGTTCAAAACGGCGACGCCACGGGTTGAACCCCGGAGCTTCGCGCGCAAACGCAGCAACAGCATTATTTTGCGAGGTTCGCCGCCTTTACCACCGTCGCCCATTTCTCGATGTCCTTGCGCAAATAGGCATCGAACTGGGCTGGTGTCATGGTTAACGCCACGGCGCCCTGCTTGTCCCAGGCCGCCTTCACGTCGGGCTTCGCGATGGTCTTGTTGATCTCGGCGTTGAGCTTGTCGACGATCGCCGTCGGCGTGCCGACCGGAGCCATCACGCCGAGCCAGATCGTGGCGTCGTAACCGGGCACGCCGGCTTCGGCGACCGTTGGCACATCCGGCAGCACCGAAGAGCGCTGCGGCGAGGAGGTCGCGAGCGCACGGACCTGACCGGCCTTCACGTTCTCCGTCATGGTGGTGACGGCGTCGAACGCCATCTGGACGTGACCACCGATCACGGCGCTGCGCATTTCGCCAGACGCCTTGTGCGGGATGTGGACGATGTCGGTGCCGCTCATGGCTTTGAACAGTTCGCCAGCCATGTGATAGGGCGTGGCGATTCCGGAGGAGCCGTAGTTGAGCTTGCCGGGATCCTTCTTTGCCAGCGCGATGAACTCCTTGATATCCTTCGCCGGCACTGCCGGGTGAACGACCATCACCAGATCGGAATAGTTGATCGCCGCGACCGGAACGAAGTCGCGCATCAACTGGAACGGCTTGTTGGGCGTCAGCGACTCGTTGGTGCTGTGGGTGTTGGACATCAGCAGCAGCGTGTAGCCGTCGGCCGGAGACTTCGCGACCGCGTCGGTGCCGATGATCGAGCCCGCGCCGGGGCGGTTCTCGACGACAAAGGACTGTTTAAGCGTGTCTGACAGATGCTGCGCGAGTTGGCGCGCGTACACGTCGGCAGGGCCGCCGGCGCCGAAAGGTACGATAATCTTCACCGGGCGCGACGGGTAGTCCTGCTGCGCCGCCGCTGGCGAAGCAAAAACCGGCGCCGCGACCACAAGAGCCAGCGCAATGGCGCGCGACAAAAGCTGCATTCCTTCCTCCCAACCGTCTGGATCATCCGGACCAACGCCTCGCGTCCGGCAACTATTCCCTGCACGCGGCTAAAGCACGAGGCGTAAGCGCGCAAGTCCCCTGCGACCAAGCGCGCCGAGCTGAGTGCAACGGATCAGGTCCCGCCCGGGCCCTGATAAGACCGCGCCAAATCGCTCGCCGCCGCAAATGCGCCCTTGGCCTCGATGGTGGTCATGGCCAGGGTGGTGCGCAGCCCGGTGACGCCGCCACCGCTCGCCGCGGTCAGTAGCGCCGCCGCAATCTGGGTTTCGCTCTGGGCTTCCGCAATCAGCAGGAAATCGTATTTCCCGAAGGTGAAATACAGGCCTATCATGCGAGCGCCGGCTTTTGACAGCAGCCGCGACACCGCGTCGGCTCGGTCTTCGGGCCTCACGATCATGCCCTTGATGGCTTCCCTCGTGTAACGGCCCTGCGTGATGTAGATCGGCATGGGTCCCTCCAGTTTCGCGGCGCTTAGTCGCCACGTTTATTCCCTCATTATAATAACTGCCTAAAACCACGGGCTCTGGAACAAACCGGCGTACGCGGCGTTTCCCTGCCGCGCTACTTTAAGGAGCAGGCCGATGCGTGTGCTTTTTGGAATGGTTTTGGGAGCCTTGCTGACGGTCGGCGCCGCTTTCTTCTACGATAGCTGGGCAGCCGGGCCTTCCGCCAGCAGAACGCCCACTATGGAACAGCGTCCTATGGTGAATTGGGATGTGGTCGACGAGAACTGGCGCGTCGTGCGCCAACGGGCCAGAGAGGCCTGGACCACACTGTCACACAAGGTGACGAGCTAGTTTTGTCACACAAGGTGACGAGCTAGTTTTTTCGTCTTCCGGCAAAGACAACGGGCCCGTTTTTGTTCCAGCCGGACGAGACGATATGCCTCAGCGATCGCGATCCAACTGGCTTTCCTTGGCGACGCGCTCGAAAGCCTCGCCCGCACTCTTGATCCGGTATTGCTGCTCGTCGCCTTCTGGCGGCAGCAATTTGACGATTTTGAATGACCCGCTCGCGCCGAACCGGCTAAACGGGCCGGCCGTATAGCGAACGTTTTGCCCAATCGAATACTTGTGTGTCCTCAACACGGCACGCCTCCCGTCAACAACACCGCTTTGTCGCTCACCCCGCATGACGGCACCCACTCCCCATGAATGTCCGTTCAGCAAAATCATAGCACTTATCAACAGTCCGGAGTGGAAAAAATCGCAAACGCGGAAGCGGAAAACGCTTGTTTATCCAATATCTTGCGGAGGACCCACGGTTTCTGGTTACCGTTGCAAGGCTGCTCACTCAAAGGTGATCGATTGTGGCCGTCGGGTGCCCGAAATCACGCAACGGCCACCGCGATGCCGGCTTGGGCTGTCAGATCAGCGCCAATCGGCTGCCACCACAAGGAGGCCGCGATGGAACGACTGCACTTTCGCTGTCCCAAGACCGGCGAAGCGATCGACGTCGGGATCGAAAGCGAGCTCGATACCCTGCTGCGCATCCGTGACAAGCGGGTGCTTGCGCGCTGCCCGCGCTGCGGCGAGCAGCACCAATGGCGGGTCGCCGACGCACACTTGCAGCAGGCGGCTTAGCGTCAGGGCAGCGGTCCCGGCGGCGCAACCACCGAGCTCTGCATCCCGACGGTATCCAGCGAGCGGCGCACCGCGCCCGACGACTTGACCTCCTCGGCAAAAGTGCCGACGTAGGCCAGCGCCGCAGGGTTGCCCTTGGGCACCGCGACCGCCACGAACGAGTTCATGTAGGCGCCCGGAAGCACGCGCGATCCGGGAAACTTCGCCGCAAGCTGGGCGAGCGACTCTCGTGACAGCGCGATGGCATCGGCTTGGCCGGATTTGAACAAGCCTTCGAGTTGAGCCGCGTCCTTTACGTTGCTCATGGTGACGTTCTTCAAGAATGCCTGGGCAGCGCGCGTTGTCGCCGTGTTCTCGACGCCAACCACGCGCAGATTTGGCTTGTCGGTCTCGGCGAGGCTCTGGATCGTTGAACCGGCGGGCACCAGGAAGGTGCTCTGCAGCACGATGTGGGGCGGCCCGAAGTCCACCTTCTTGCGGCGCTCGTTGTCGACCGGCAGGAATGCCACGTCGCAGGCACCGCCGGCGAGCGCGTCGGTCAGCGCACCGGAGTTGGGATACGGAACCCACTGCACCGGCACACCGAGCTTCTTCGCCAAGTCCCGGCCGAGGTCGCCACCGACGCCGCGCGGCTGGCCGCTGGCGTCGAGCGCCACGTTGCCGGCGCCGGGGCTCGGCGCGATGGCGATGCCGACCCTCAGCTTGCCGGTCGGAGCCAATTCCTTGAGCGCCACCGGATCCGCAAAGGCGCCGCCCGTCAACACAAAGGTTGCAACAATGGCCGCGCCGGCCTGCACCCAATTCATCGCCGTGCCCTCCCCTCGCTTGTTTCGCCCATTACATCGCAACGCGCCCGCAAAAAGAAGCCCACCGATTGCGCTCCTTCAGAACTTCTCCACCCACGGCCGCAGTTCCAGTTCGGACGACCAGGCGCTATGCGGCTGATGGATCAGGTGCATGTAGCTCGCCGCGATCGCGCTGGGATCGAGCATGCTCGCGGGACTGTCGGCCGGCTCCGCCCGCCGTTCACTCTTGATGCCGCCGTCAATCACCACGTGCGCGACGTGGATGCCCTGCGGATGCAGTTCCCGCGACATGCTTTGCGCGAGGCCGCGTAGCGCGAATTTGCCCATCGCGAACGGCGCCGACTGCGCATAGCCCTTCATGCTGGCGGACGCGCCGGTGAACAGGACGACGCCGCGGCGCTTCGGCAGCATACGGCGGACGGCCTGCTGCCCCACCAGGAAGCCCCCATAGGCGGTGACGAGCAGCGCCTTTTCCACCTCCTCCGGGTCGAGCTCGAGAAACGCACCGCGTGTCCGATAGCTCGGGTTGTAGACCACGATTTCCGCCGCGCCGAAGCCGGCATCGAGATCGGCAAACAGCTTATCGACGTCGCCGCGCTTCGATGCATCGCAGGTGAAAAGCTGAGCGCCGGTTTCCTTCGCCAGGTCGGCCAAGTCGGCCGTGCTGCGCGCGGCGAGCGCGACCTTGATGCCCTCGGCGGCAAGTGCGTGGGCCAACGCCGCGCTCAACCCCGAACCCGCGCCCACAATCAGCGCCGTCTTGAATCGCTCGGTCGTCATGACTTGCTCCTTGAAGTGGCTGGAATGCCATTGCCGCGATGGCGATCCATGGACAGAATGCCCGCATGAACGGAGGAAAGCGATGCGTGCAGCGTACTACGAGAAGAATGGCACCGCGCGGGATGTCTTGAGCCTTGGTGAGCTCGACACGCCCAAGCCCGGCCCCGGTGAAGTCCTGGTCCGCCTCAAGACCTCCGGCGTCAATCCGTCCGACGTGAAATCCCGCGAGGGCCGCACCCGCAAGATCGTCTTCCCAAGAGTCATTCCGCACAGCGACGGCGCCGGCGACATCGAAGCCGTGGGTGACGGCGTACCCCCATCGCGCCTGGGCGAACGGGTCTGGACCTGGAACGGACAGTGGAAGCGTCCGTTCGGCACCTGCGCCGACTACATCGTGCTGCCTGCTGCGCTCGCCGTGAAGCTGCCCGATCATGTCAGCTACGACGCCGGGGCCTGCCTCGGGGTTCCGGCGATGACCGCCTATCACGCGGTTGAGGTCGCGGGGCCGGCGAAGACGGTTCTGGTTTCCGGCGGCGCGGGCGGCGTCGGCCACTACGCCATCCAATTCGCCAAGGCGCGCGGCGCGACTGTCATCACAACCGTCAGCTCGGATGCCAAGGCCAAGATCGCGCGCGACGCCGGCGCCGACCACACCATCGACTACAAGCGCGAGAACGTCGGCGAGCGGGTGATGGCGATCACCGGCAAGGCGCGCGTCGACGCGGTGATCGAGATGGACTTCTCCGGTAACGCCAAGCTGATGCCGTCCGTACTGCACCCGCGCAGCACCGTGGTGGTTTATGGCAACTCCAGCGCCGAGGCGACCGTCCCCTCGCAATTCTTCCTGCAGAACGTCATCACCATCCGCTATATCTTTGTCTACGAGCTGACGCCGGCCGAGCGGGACGCCGCGGTGTCCGGCATCAATCGCATGCTGGAAAACAAGACGCTGCTCAACAACGTGGCGCTCACGCTGCCGCTCAAGGACATCGTCGCCGCGCACGAAGCCGTCGAACAAGGCAAAGCATTGGGCAACGTGGTGGTTTCGATGAGCTGACAACATGACGATGACAAAGAACCGGGGAGGATTGTTATGCGTATATTTGGATTGGTTTTGGGACTGGCAATGACCGCGCTCGGCGCTTCGGCCGCGCAGGCGCAGGCGGCGTTTTACACCGTGACCTATGTCGAGGCGTCGCCGAAGGACACCCGGCAGGCCACCGCCCTGCTCAAGAGCTATGTCGCGGCAGGCAAGAAGGACGACGGCAACGTCAGCTTTGAGCTGGTCAAGGGCATTCACCGGCCGGCCTGGTTCGTCGTGGTCGGGGCGTGGCAAGACCAGAAGGCGTTCGACAATCACGTCGTCGCCGCGCACAGCAAGGAGATGAACGAGAAGATCAAGGCGCATGTCGCCGCGCCGAACGACACCCGCCAGCACACCGCGCTGTCGTTCGCGGCCGCGCAAAGCGGCAAGGCCGGCGTCTGCGCGGTCACCCACGTCGACGTCATCCCGCCGCAGCGCGAGAACGGCACCGCCGCGGTCAAGCAACTCGCCGAGGACAGCCGCAAGCACGCGGGCAACATCCGATTCGACGTCTTCGTGCAGACCAACCGGCCGAACCACTTCACCGTTGTGGAATGCTGGAAGGACCGCAAGGCATTCGACGCCCACGTCGACGCGAAGGAAACCAAGGCCTTCCGCGATAAGCTAGTCAGCATGACCGGCGCGCTCTACGACGAGCGGCTCTATAAGGCGGTCGACTAACCGCATAACAAGCGCAGGCCGGATGAGCCCGGCCTGCGCACATCCCGACGATTACCGCGCGTCAAACGGCCTTCCAGTACGCCAGCAGTTCGCTGCTTTCCTTGTTGAGATGCACGTGGCTGTCGACGTGGTCGACCCAGTCCACCGGCACGTAATGGTGCGTGCCTTCCGAGATTGGATCGCTCTTGGTCAACTTGATCTTGCCGGTGCCTTCCATGTGGTCGACCGTGCCGATGTGCACGCCGTCGGCTCCGATGACTTCCATGTGCTCGCGGATCTGGCTGGTATTGAGCATGTCATCCTCCATTTTTGTGCTGGGATAACGAAGTGCCCGCGCGCCAAGTTCCGCATCGAGGTTCGCAATGATCGTCCGTTTCGCCCTGATCTTTGCCTGCGTGCTGCTGATCACGGGGCTGTTCTGGCCGTACCTGAGCAGGCTTGGGCTTGGCCGCCTGCCCGGCGACGTGGTGGTCGAGCGCAAGCGCTTCAACATCTACGTCCCGCTGATGACCAGCATGCTGATCAGCACGGCGGTGACGTTCGTGCTCAGCGCGGCGCTGTGGCTCGGCAGCCAGCGCTGAAACGAAGCGCCCGGCAAAACCGCCGGGCGCTCACTATTCTGCGATGTAATTCAGTTCAGGCGGACCTGATATTGCCGGCAGCGGGCTTGCCGCGCTCGGTCAACACGTCGAAGCTGACCTTCTGACCCTCGTTGAGCGAGTCCATGCCGGCTTTTTGCACGGCGCTGATGTGCACGAACACATCCTTCGAGCCGTCGTCCGGCTGGATGAATCCGAAGCCCTTTTGGGTGTTGAAGAACTTCACGGTACCAGTAGCCATTTTAGTCTCCTTGCTAAGTTCACCGGTGTCACGTTCATCGCGCACCGGGCAGCCATCCGAGTTTTGGGAGGTGTCTTGTAGGCGCAGCCCAAAACCGGGGA
>JBEVIJ010000058.1:0-10527 GCA_040510745.1 Xanthobacteraceae bacterium | reverse complement strand
GTCGCCTTCAGCGAGATCGACGACAATTTCATGCTGTGGCGCCGCCCCGGCGTGTTCGTCGCCGGCGAGATGCTGGACTGGGAGGCGCCGACCGGCGGCTACCTGCTGCAGGCGTCGTTCTCGACCGGCGCGGCTGCGGGACGTGCCGCGCTGGCTTGGTGCCGCAGCCACCGCTCGCCATAAACAAAACGGCGGCGCCTTGCAGCGCCGCCGCCTTTATTCGCTATCGCGCCGGTCAGTGCGCGGTCAGGCCAGAAGCATCCTCTTCGACCACGCCGTCCGGCGAAGAGACCACGGGCTTGGCCGCCTCGTCCCACTCGATCGGCTTGAGCTCGCGCACCAGGGCGCGGGCCAGAACCTCGTCCATGCGGGACACCGGAAAGATTTCCATGCCTTTCTTGATCGACTCGTTGATCTCGACCAGGTCCTTGGCATTCTCTTCCGGGATCAGCACGGTCTTGATGCCGCCGCGCTGAGCCGCCAGCAGCTTCTCCTTGAGCCCGCCGATCGGCAAGATACGGCCGCGCAGCGTAATCTCACCGGTCATGGCGATATCGCGGCGCACCGGAATCCCGGTCATCACCGAAACGATCGAGGTGACCATGGCGACGCCGGCCGACGGTCCATCCTTGGGTGTCGCGCCTTCCGGCACGTGCACGTGGATATCGCGCCGGTCGAACAGCGGAGGCTCGATGCCGAACGCGACCGCGCGCGAGCGCACATAGGACGCCGCCGCCGAGATCGACTCCTTCATCACGTCGCGAAGGTTGCCGGTCACGGTCATCTTACCCTTGCCCGGCATCATCGCGCCTTCGATGGTGAGAAGCTCGCCGCCAACGTCGGTCCAGGCTAGCCCCGTCACGACGCCGATCAGGTCGTTCTCCTCGATCTCGCCGAACCGGTACTTCGGCACGCCGAGATACTCGCCGACCGCCTTCGCATCGACCTTGATCGAAGTCTTTTTCTTTAGCGTGAGATCCTTCACCGCCTTTCGGATCAGCGTGGACAGCTCGCGCTCAAGATTGCGCACGCCTGCTTCCCGCGTGTAACGGCGGATCAACAGCAGTAGTGCTTCGTCGTCGATCGACCATTCCTTGGTGATCAGGCCGTGCTTGGTGATCGCGGCCGGGATCAGATGCTTGCGCGCGATCTCGACCTTCTCATCCTCGGTGTAGCCGGCGATGCGGATGATCTCCATGCGGTCCATCAAGGGCGCAGGGATGTTGAGCGTATTCGCCGTCGTGATGAACATCACGTTCGACAGATCGTAGTCGACCTCGAGATAGTGGTCGTTGAACGTGTGGTTCTGCTCGGGGTCGAGCACCTCGAGCAAGGCCGACGACGGATCGCCGCGGAAGTCCGCGCCCATCTTGTCGATCTCGTCGAGCAGGAACAGTGGGTTCGACGACTTGGCCTTGCGCATCGACTGGATGACCTTGCCGGGCATCGAGCCGATGTAGGTGCGCCGGTGACCGCGGATCTCCGCTTCATCGCGCACGCCGCCAAGCGACACGCGCACGAAGTCACGGCCGGTCGCCTTCGCGATCGACTTGCCGAGCGAGGTCTTTCCGACGCCCGGAGGGCCGACCAGGCACAGGATCGGCCCGGTCAGCTTGTTGGCGCGCTGCTGCACGGCGAGATACTCGACGATGCGCTCCTTGACCTTCTCCAGGCCGAAGTGATCGGCGTCGAGCACGTCCTGCGCGGCCTTGAGGTCCTTCTTGACCCGCGACTTTTTGTTCCACGGGATCGAGAGCAGCCAGTCGAGATAATTGCGCACCACCGTGGCCTCGGCCGACATCGGAGACATCTGCCGCAGCTTTTTGAGCTCGTGGGTCGCCTTCTCACGGGCTTCCTTGGAGAGCTTGGTCTTCTTGATCTTGTCTTCGAGTTCGGCAAGCTCGTCCTTGCCCTCCTCGTCGCCCAGCTCCTTCTGGATCGCCTTCATCTGCTCGTTGAGGTAGTACTCGCGCTGCGTCTTCTCCATCTGCCGCTTGACGCGGGTCCGGATGCGCTTTTCCACCTGCAGCACCGAGATCTCGCTCTCCATCAGGCCGAGCACCTTCTCGAGCCGCTCGGCGACCGAGATGTTCTCCAGGATCGCCTGCTTGTCCGGGATCTTGACGGCAAGATGCGAGGCGACGGTGTCAGCGAGCTTGGCGTAGTCCTCAATCTGTTGGACCACGCCGACAACTTCCGGCGACACCTTCTTGTTGAGCTTCACGTAGTTCTCGAACTCGGTGATGACCGAACGCGCCAGCGCCTCGAGCTCGACGCGCTCGCCGGTGACGTCCGGCAGAACGACGGCGTCAGCTTCGAAATAGTCGCTGCGGTCGGTGTACTTGAGAACCTTGCCGCGCTGCGCGCCTTCGACCAGCACCTTGACGGTGCCGTCGGGCAGCTTCAGCAGCTGCAGCACGCTGGCGAGCGTGCCGGTCTCGTAAATGGAGTCGGTGGCCGGATCGTCGTCGGAGGCGTTCCTCTGCGTGGCGAGCAGGATGAACGTGTCCGAGCGCATCACCTCTTCGAGCGCCTTGATCGACTTCTCGCGGCCGACGAACAGCGGCACGATCATGTGCGGGAACACCACGATGTCGCGCAGCGGCAGCACCGGATACGCCCGGGTTTCGCCTGGGGTCAGTGGCGGACGTGGTTTCGCGAGTGTCATGACGGGAAGTCCTTGTTGTTGTGCCCCTCCTCCGTGGCCCGCATGGCGCAGCCGCGATGGAGTGCCTGGTTACCGCAAGCCGAAGCGAATCTACCCAACTTCGTTCCTACGAACGCTATTAGGTGGATACCGCAGGCCAGAGTGTCAAGTAAGCCTGTAGATTCAACCAAGTATGACGGCGCACCAGCACGTGAAACGGCGCCGTGGGCAGCGCCTCAGGAGGCCGCGTTGGTCGCGCCCTGGTCGCCGGCGCGGTCGGCGTAGATGTAGAGCGGCCGGGCGGTGCCCTCGACCACTTCCTTGGAGATCACGACCTCCTCGACGCCTTCCAGGCTCGGCAGGTCGAACATGGTGTCGAGCAGGATGCCTTCCATGATCGAGCGCAGGCCGCGCGCGCCGGTTTTGCGCTCGATGGCTTTGCGGGCGATCGCGCCGAGCGCTTCCTCGGCGAGCGTCAGATCGATCGATTCCATCTCGAACAGCCGCTGGTATTGCTTCACCAGGGCGTTCTTGGGCTGCGTCAGGATCGTCTTGAGCGACGCCTCGTCGAGATCTTCCAGCGTGGCGACGACCGGCAACCGGCCGACGAACTCCGGGATCAGGCCGTACTTGAGCAGATCCTCCGGCTCGACCTCGCGGAAGATTTCGCCCATACGGCGATCTTCCGGCGCCGTCACCTTGGCGCCGAAGCCGATCGAGGTGGACTTGCCGCGCGCGGAGATGATGCGCTCCAGGCCGCCGAATGCGCCGCCGCAGACGAACAGAATGTTCGTCGTGTCGACCTGCAGGAACTCCTGCTGCGGATGCTTGCGGCCGCCCTGCGGCGGCACGGAGGCGACGGTGCCCTCCATGATCTTGAGCAGCGCCTGCTGCACGCCCTCACCCGACACGTCGCGGGTGATCGAGGGGTTGTCGGACTTGCGTGAAATTTTGTCGATCTCGTCGATGTAGACGATGCCGCGTTGCGCGCGCTCGACGTTGTAGTCGGCGGCCTGCAGCAGCTTGAGGATGATGTTCTCGACGTCCTCGCCGACGTAGCCGGCTTCCGTGAGCGTCGTGGCGTCCGCCATCGTGAATGGAACGTCCAGGATGCGCGCCAGCGTCTGCGCCAGCAGCGTCTTGCCCGAGCCGGTCGGCCCGATCAGCAGGATGTTCGACTTCGCGAGTTCGACGTCGTTGTGCTTGGTCTGGTGGTTGAGCCGCTTGTAGTGGTTATGGACGGCGACCGCGAGCACCTTCTTGGCGTGATCCTGACCGATCACGTAGTCGTCTAGAACCTTGCGGATTTCCTTGGGTGTCGGGATGCCGTCACGCGACTTCACCAGCGAGGATTTGTTTTCCTCGCGAATGATGTCCATGCAGAGTTCGACGCACTCGTCGCAGATGAAGACGGTCGGGCCGGCGATGAGCTTACGCACCTCGTGCTGGCTCTTGCCGCAGAAGGAGCAGTAGAGCGTGTTCTTCGAATCGCCACCGCCGACTTTGCTCATTCCGATCTCCGTGCCCGCGAAGTGCGCGGGTTAGACTCTTTTCGTTACGCCGTTCGCGCTAAAAAACCGTAGCGCAGAACACTGATTTTTCTCGAACCGAGCCCTCCGAATACTAGCGAAGCACGCTAGCCGAGGAACAATCAAGATTTGATTAACGATAACTGGCTCGTCACCAAAGGCTTTTTGAGGGCTATTGCATCAATTCTAGGCCTTGGCGGGTTCCCCTTCCGGGCGCTTCTCGATCACCTTGTCGATCAGGCCAAAGTCCTTTGCCATCTCACCGGTCAGGAAGGTGTCGCGCTCCAGCGCGTCTTCGATCTTCTTCAGTGGTTGTCCGGTGTGTTTCACGTAGATTTCATTGAGCCGCTTCTTCAGGTTCATGATTTCCTGGGCGTGCAGCATGATGTCGGTCACCTGGCCCTGGAACCCGCCCGACGGCTGGTGAACCATAATGCGCGAATTGGGCAGCGCGAACCGCATGTCCTTGGCGCCGGCGGTGAGCAGCAGCGAGCCCATCGAAGCCGCCTGCCCGCAGCACAGCGTCGAGACCGGCGGACGGATGAACTGCATGGTGTCGTAGATCGCCAGCCCGGCCGTGACGTGGCCGCCCGGCGAGTTGATGTACATGGAGATTTCCTTCTTCGGATTCTCCGCTTCCAGGAACAAGAGCTGCGCGACCACCAGGGTCGCCATCCCGTCTTCGATCCCGCCGGTGATGAAGATGATGCGCTCCTTCAGCAGCCGCGAGAAAATGTCGTATGCCCGCTCGCCGCGGTTGGTCTGCTCGACCACCATGGGAACGAGGTTCATGTAGGTTGCGACGGGATCTCTCAATTACCCCTCCTCAAACATCGACAGTCAGCCGAATCGCGGCGACCCGCCAAGACTATATAGTTTCGCCACACGGCGAGACGACGAGGGGCGCAATGCACACAGGTCGCCGCCCCGGTACTCAAGTCACGCACACTCGAACGACTAGCTAATACGAGACACGGCCTGCGCAATGGCCGCCCGCGAACCGGTTAACGGCGCTGGCAACCGACTCAGGCTTCCTCGTCTTCCTTGTAGAGATCCTCGCGCGAAACCTTCTTCTCGCTGACAGTGGCGAGTTCGAGGATGTAGTCGATCACCTTGTCCTCGAAGATCGGCGCGCGCAGGCTCGCGACGGCGGCGGGATTCTTGCGGAAGTAGTCCCACACCTCCTGCTCGCGCCCCGGCACCTGGCGGGCGCGCTCGGTGACGGCGCGGGTCAGCTCTTCCTCCGACACCTGGATCTTGTTGCGCTCTCCAAGCTCGGCGATCACGAGGCCGAGCCGCACGCGGCGCTCGGCAATGGCGCGATAGTCCGCCTTCGCCTTCTCCTCCGTGGTGCCCTCGTCCTCGAAGGAGCGGTTGCGCGCCTTCAGATCCTCGTCGATGGTCCGCCAGACGTTGTTGAACTCATCCTCCACCAGCGACGGCGGAGGATCGAACTTGTGGAGCTTGTCGAGTTCATCCAGCAGTTGGCGCTTTAGACGCTGGCGCGTCATCAGACCGTGCTCGCGTGAGATGCGCTCCTTGACGATGTCCTTGAGCGTGGCGAGCGATTCGAGACCAAGCGTCTTGGCGAATTCGTCATCGACGGTGACATTGGTCGGCGCTTCGAGCGATTTGGCAACGACCTCGAACTCGGCCTTCTTGCCGGCAAGCTGCTGCGCTGGGTAGGCGTCCGGGAACGTCACGTTCACCGTGCGCGTCTCGCCCGGCGCGATGCCGATGAGCTGCTCCTCGAAGCCCGGAATGAACGTGCCGGAGCCGATCTGCACGGTGACGTCACCGCCGGTGCCGCCTTCGAACGGGACGCCGTCGACCTTGCCGGTGAAATCGATCACGGCGCGGTCGCCGCTCTCGGCCTTGGCGCCCTCGGGCTTGGCAGCAAACGGCCGGTTCTGCTCGGCGATCTTGTTGATCGCTTCGTCGACCTCGGCGTCGGTCACGTCAGCGATGGGCTTTTCGAGTTTGACGCCTTTGAAGTCGGCGATCTCGATCGGCGGCATGATCTCGATCGCCATCGTGTAGGCGAGATCGGACTTGCCTTCGATCATTTGCTCGACCGCCTTCTCGTCGGTCGGCAGCGTGACTTGGGGTTCGCGGACCAGCTTCAAGCCGCGGTCGGTGACGATCTTGGCGTTGGCCTCGCGCACCGCGTTCTCGATCGCCTCGGCCATCACCGAGCGGCCGTACAGGCGCTTGAGATGGGCGACCGGCACCTTGCCCGGACGGAAGCCGTTGAGACGGACCTGCCCCTTGAGCGTGTCGAGCCGCTCGTCGGCTTTGGCCAACAAGTCGGCGGCGGGGACCACAACGGCGAATTCGCGCTTGAGGCCTTCGGCAAGAGTTTCGGTTACCTGCATCACACAATCTTTGTTCTGGGCCGCGGAGCGCGGCGCCTTCGAAGGTACCCGTTTCGGTGCGGGTGCGAGCTGCCGGTGTGCGCCCAACGTGGTGCGGGCGGAGGGAC
This sequence comes from Xanthobacteraceae bacterium, assembly GCA_040510745.1. GTDB lineage: Bacteria > Pseudomonadota > Alphaproteobacteria > Rhizobiales > Xanthobacteraceae > Z2-YC6860. The sequence goes on along the minus strand of JBEVIJ010000058.1, from coordinate 3,869 downwards.
TCGAACCCCCACGACTTTCGTCACGGGAACCTAAATCCCGCGCGTCTACCAATTCCGCCACGCCCGCGGGCTTTGCGCGGCACACGCTCGGCAAGCGGCGCGGGTTATATCACGGGGCCGCTTCGCAGCAACAAAATAGGCCCCGAAAATAGGCTTTCGGCAGGTGTTTCATCGGCGCGCTTCGGCGTTCTTTGGAGGCCGCGCCAAGAACAGGCAAACAAGCGCGGAAGACGGGCCCAGGAACAACCGCGCAGATCGTCAGAAGAGCCACCTCAGGCGCCAAGATCGACGAACAACTGCCGATAGACGCCTCGCAGAGCATCCGGCAGGTCCTCGGCAATCAGTCCCGGCCCCACCGCGTTTCCCGCTTCACCGTGCAGCCAAACCGCGGCCGAAACCGCTTCAAAGGCCGGCATTCCTTGCGCCAGCAGCCCCGCTGCGATGCCGGCCAACACGTCGCCGGATCCGCCGGTCGCAAGCCAGGGCGGCGCATTTTCCGCAATGGACACCCGCCCGTCCGGTGCCGCCACGACGCTATCGGCGCCTTTCAGCAGGACGGTGGCGCCAGAGAGTGCGGAAGCCCGGCCAACAAGCTCATGTTTTGATGATTTATCAGATAGTTCAGCTTTATATTTAAATAGTCGAATGAATTCTCCGTCATGCGGTGTGAGGATTGACTCTGATCGCCTTCGTTTAATTGCAGAAAACAGCGTTTCAGGGCTATCCGCAAAACTCGTCAGAGCGTCCGCATCCAGCGCCACGGCGCATTCCGATTCCAGCGCCGCCAGAACCATTTCGCGTAGCGGCGGCCCCATCCCGCCGCCCGGCCCAAGCACGATTGCGTTGAGCCTGCGGTCGCCGAGCAGCACCGAAAGCCCCGCTGGATCATCGACTTGGCGCACCATGATGGACAGGCTCGCTGCCGCGTTGACGGCTAGCGCCTCCGCCGGGATGGCGATCGTCACCAAACCCGCCCCGGCTCTCAAAGCTCCCCGAGCGGCGAGCCGCGCCGCCCCGGTTGAAGCCAATCCGCCCGACACAACCACGGCATGACCGCGCTTGTATTTGTGCCAGTCGATCCTGGGAACCGGGAAAACGCCGCTCCAAAGGCTTGGGTCATTGGCAAAAATGCGCGGCTTGACCGAATCCAAAACGCTGTCCGGGATGCCGATGTCGGCGACCTCGACCGGCCCGCAAAAAAGCCGTCCCGGCAGCAGCAAATGGCCCGGTTTTCTGCGGAAGAAGGTCGTTGTTCGCGTTGCTCGGACTGCTATTGCCAGCACCTCGCCGCTACTTCCGTGAATTCCACTTGGCAGGTCCACGGCCAGGATCGGCGCGCCCGAGGCATTCATCGCCTCGATCATCGCCCTCGCCTCGCCTTCAACGGGCCGGTAGAGGCCCGCGCCGAACAGTGCATCGACGACGAGACCTGCCCCTTCCAACCCGTGTGGCGTCGCCGGATCGGTCGGCCCTTGCCAGCGGCCGGCGGCGGCGGCGGCCGCATCGCCCCTGAGCTTCGCACGATCTCCGAGCAGCAGAACGCGCACCGGAAACCCGCGGTCCGCGAGGACCCGCGCCGCGACAAAGCCATCGCCGCCGTTGTTGCCCGGACCGGCCACCACCCGCACCTGCGGTGCGCCATGCGGATAAAGCCGCGCCGCCGCATCGGCCACGGCGTGTCCCGCATTCTCCATAAGCTCGATGCCGGATATTCCAGCGTCAATCGCGAGGCGGTCGGCCTCGGCCATTTCCGCTGGTGTCAATAGTTCGATCATGGAAGCGCGCAGCCTACCGGCGGCGCAGTCACAACGCCACGCGGTGAACGCTCTTGACCGCTTGTTGGGCAATCAGCCTAAACTCCGGGCAGTCACCTTGCCGCCAGATCGTGCAAACTGCGGCATTACCCGGTTAACTGCATGAAAGTCCCGCACTTTAGGCCAGTTACGCCCTTGGCATGGACCCTGCTACCGGATAACGCGGCTCGCCCGAACATATCTCCGGCCGGCCCGGGAGAAGAAACGCGATGAAGAAGATCGAGGCGATCATCAAGCCTTTCAAACTCGACGAGGTGAAGGAGGCCCTTCAGGAGGTCGGCCTGCAGGGCATAACGGTAACCGAGGCCAAGGGCTTCGGCCGCCAGAAGGGGCACACGGAACTCTACCGCGGCGCCGAGTACGTCGTTGATTTTCTTCCCAAGGTGAAGATCGAGATTGTGCTGGGTGATGATCTGGTCGAAAAAGCTGTCGAGGCAATCCGTCGGGCCGCTCAAACTGGCCGCATTGGCGACGGAAAAATCTTCGTCTCGAATATCGAAGAAGCGATCCGGATTAGAACGGGGGAATCCGGATTGGACGCCATTTAGGCACCGGTCCATCCGCTTTTTAGCTCACGCCCGCCTTACGAAAGGGAAAATAATCCCTGACGACCGCCAAGAATGTCATGAAGATGATTAAGGACAACGACGTGAAGTACGTCGACTTCCGCTTCACGGACCCACGCGGAAAGTGGCAGCACGTCACGTTTGACGTCACGATGATCGAAGAGGACACGGTCGCCGAAGGCCAGATGTTCGACGGCTCCTCGATCGCCGGCTGGAAGGCGATCAACGAGTCCGACATGTGCCTGATGCCCGATCCGGCGTCGGCGACGATCGATCCGTTCTTCGCCGAAACCACAATGGTCCTGGTCTGCGACGTGCTCGAGCCGACCACCGGCGAGCCCTACAACCGCGACCCACGCGGCATAGCCAAGAAGGCGGAGGGCATGGTAAAGTCGATGGGCGTCGGTGACACCGTCTTCTTCGGCCCGGAGGCTGAGTTCTTCGTGTTCGATGACGTCAAGTACGCTGCGAACCCTTATAACACCGGCTTCAAGCTGGACTCCGCCGAATTCCCCACCAACTCCGATCGCGAATACGAAGGCGGCAACCTCGGCCACCACGTCGGCACCAAGAAGGGCTATTTCCCGGTGCCGCCGCAGGACTCGATCCAGGACATGCGCTCGGAAATGCTCGCCGCCATGGCGCGCATGGGCTGTGTCGTCGAGAAGCATCATCACGAGGTCGCCTCGGCCCAGCACGAACTCGGCCTGAAGTTCTCGCCGCTGACGGTGATGGCCGACCGCATGCAGATCTACAAGTACTGCATCCATCAGGTGGCCAACATCTACGGCAAGACCGCGACCTTCATGCCGAAGCCGATCTATGGCGACAACGGCTCGGGCATGCATTGCCACCAGTCGATCTGGAAGAGCGGAAAACCGGTGTTCGCGGGCAACAAGTACGCCGACCTGTCGGACACCTGCCTTTCCTACATCGCCGGCATCATCAAGCACGCCAAGGCGATCAACGCGTTCACCAACCCGACGACCAATTCCTACAAGCGCCTAGTTCCAGGCTACGAGGCGCCGGTGCTGCTTGCCTACTCGGCGCGCAATCGTTCGGCGTCCTGCCGCATCCCGTTCACGACCAATCCGAAGGCCAAGCGCGTCGAGGTCCGTTTCCCTGACCCGCTCTGCAATCCGTATCTCGGGTTCGCCGCGATGCTGATGGCCGGGCTCGATGGTGTGAAGAACAAGCTCAATCCCGGCGATGCGATGGACAAGGATCTCTACGACCTGCCGCCGAAGGAACTCAAGAAGATCCCGACCGTATGCGGCAGCCTGCGTGAGGCGCTCGCCAATCTCGACAAGGATCGCGAGTTCCTCAAGGTCGGCGGCGTGTTCGATGACGACTTCATCGACAGCTACATCGAGCTGAAGATGACGGAGGTTATCCGCTTCGAGCACATCCCTCATCCGGTCGAGTTCGAGATGTACTACTCGGCGTAGTGCGCCACCTCACCGGCCGCCGTGGCGGCCGGTGAGCTTGG
>JBEVIJ010000057.1:0-17131 GCA_040510745.1 Xanthobacteraceae bacterium | reverse complement strand
CGATGCACGAACGCGTAGTAGATCTGATAGATGATCTGATGATTCATCGTGCCACCGAACTGCGGGTGCGGATGCAGCACGATGGCGATCGGGGCGTTTTTCTGTGGCGCTGGGTGGTAGCGCCCTTCGATCCGGCCGGCGGGACCGGTGAAGATGACTTCAGGCATGGGCTTTCAAAACCTTGGACCGGCGGCCGAACCGGAAGCCCGGCGTGGCGGTTGAGCGGAGCGCGCTTGACGGAACCGGCAGGCGCACGTAACGATTTAGAACTATTCTAATTTACGGGAGCCTTCGCGACGCAAACCCCGCATTTGGCGTTGGCTCGGCCGGAACAGCGGCGTTTTCTATCATGATGACCGGGTTCAAAAGCAAGTAAAATGAGCGGGTAAGAGTTCCGATGCTTAACCGGGGCCTGCCCAGGAATAAGATGACCGAACAGGCGTATCTCGATTGGAATGCGACCGCCAAATTGCGGCCGGAGGCGCGTGAGGCGGTGCTGGCGGCTCTGGAGACCGGCGGGAACCCGTCCTCGGTGCATGGCGCCGGACGCAGCGCGCGCCGGCTGGTCGAGCAGGCTCGCGAACAGGTGGCCGCTCTGGTCGGAGTGCAGCCGCGGCAAGTCGTCTTCACCTCCGGCGGCACCGAGGCCAATGTTCTGGCGCTCGCGCCAATGCTCGGGGATGCTCTGCTGGTTTCGGCGACCGAGCATCCTTCGGTTCGCGCCGGCGGCCGGTTCGCGGCGGTGGAGGAAATCCCGGTCACGGCCGATGGCGTGGTCGATCTGGAGGCCCTGCAGCAGCGCCTTGCCGGTGTTTCTCGGCCGCTCGTCTCGATCATGCTCGCCAACAACGAAACCGGCGTCGTGCTGCCAATCGCGCCGGCGGCCGAGATGGTGCACGCCGCTGGCGGTCTGCTCCACGTCGATGCCGTGCAGGGGCCCGGCCGTATTGTCTGCGATTTCAAGGCGCTCGGCGCCGACCTGATGACGCTCTCCGCGCACAAGATTGGCGGGCCGCAGGGCGTTGGAGCCCTGATCAAGCGCGATGCAGTCGATCTGGACACTCAACTGAAGGGTGGTGGCCAGGAGCGCGGCGCGCGCGCCGGCACCGAGAACGTGCCCGGTATCGCCGGCTTCGGCGCGGCCGCTGCGGCCGTCAGCGGCGCCTGGCGAGACGAGGCTGCCCGGATGGCGTCGCTGCGCGACCGGCTCGAATCCGGGCTCAGGGCAATCGCACCCCAAGTGGTCATTTTTGGCGAAGGCGGCAGCCGGCTGCCCAATACGACGCTGTTTGCCATCCTCGGCGTGAAGGCGGAGACCGCCGTGATTGCCCTCGACCTCGAAGGCGTCGCGGTGTCCTCGGGCGCCGCCTGCTCGTCTGGCAAGGTGACGCCGTCCCATGTGCTGGCCGCCATGGGCGTGCCGTCCGGCCTGACCCGGGGCGCTATCCGCCTCAGCCTGGGCTATTCGTCCACGGAAGCCGAGATCGACGCATTTCTAAAGGCTTGGGCTAAGCTTGCCGAGAGCCTATATAAGTCGGGAAAACAGCAGGATATCGCCGCCTGAAGGGGTACCCCAACCGGGAAGCGAACCGGCCATACCGACCGAAATCCAACCCACGGCCCTTGAAGCCGTAGTGGAGGAGAGTGAATGCCGGCCGTGCAAGAGACGATCGAGCGGGTCCGCCGCATCGACGTCGACCAATACAAGTACGGGTTTGTTACCGACATCGAGTCCGACAAGGCTCCGAAGGGCTTGTCCGAGGACACTGTCCGCTTCATCTCGGCCAAGAAGTCCGAGCCTGAGTGGATGCTGGCGTGGCGGCTCGAGGCCTATCGGCGCTGGCTGACGATGCGCGAGCCGACCTGGGCGCGCGTCAGCTATCCCAAGATCGACTACCAGGATTATTACTATTACTCGGCGCCCAAGAAGAGCACGTTGACCTCGCTCGATGAGGTCGATCCCGAAATCCTGAAGACCTACGAGAAGCTCGGCATTCCGTTGCGCGAGCAGGAAATCCTCGCGGGCGTCGTGCGCCCAACTGCGGACGGCGAGGAGGGCGACGCCCCCCGCTCGCGCGTCGCGGTCGACGCGGTGTTCGATTCGGTTTCGGTCGCCACGACGTTCAAGGACGAGTTAATGAAGGTCGGCGTGATCTTCATGCCGATCTCCGAGGCACTGCGCGAGTATCCCGACCTGGTGAAGAAGTATCTCGGCACGGTGGTGCCGGTGTCCGACAATTTCTTCGCCACGCTCAATTCGGCGGTGTTCTCCGACGGCTCGTTCGTTTATGTGCCGCCGGGCGTGCGCTGCCCGATGGAGCTCTCGACCTATTTCCGCATCAACGAGAAGAATACCGGCCAGTTCGAGCGCACGCTGATCATCGCCGATAAGGGCTCGTACGTGAGCTATCTCGAAGGTTGCACCGCGCCGATGCGCGACGAGAACCAGCTCCACGCCGCGGTGGTCGAGTTGGTCGCGCTCGACGACGCCGAGATCAAGTATTCGACGGTGCAGAACTGGTACCCCGGCGACGCCGACGGCAAGGGCGGCATCTACAACTTCGTCACCAAGCGCGGCGACTGCCGCGGCGCGCGCTCGAAGATTTCCTGGACCCAGGTCGAAACCGGCTCGGCGATCACCTGGAAATATCCGAGCTGCATCCTGCGCGGCGATAATTCCACGGGTGAATTCTATTCGATCGCCATCTCCAACGGCCGCCAGCAGGTCGACAGCGGCACCAAGATGCTGCATCTTGGCAAGAACACCAAGAGCCGCATCATCTCCAAGGGCATCGCGGCCGGCCGTTCCGACAACACCTATCGCGGCCTGGTGACGGCGCATCGCAAAGCGACCGGCGCGCGCAACTTCACCAACTGCGACTCGCTGCTGATCGGCGACCACTGCGGGGCGCACACGGTGCCCTACATCGAAGCGAAGAATTCCTCCGCGGTGTTCGAGCACGAGGCGACGACCTCGAAGATCTCCGAGGAGATGCTGTTCTACTGCCGCCAGCGCGGTCTTTCCGCCGAGGAGGCGGTGGCGCTGGTCGTCAACGGCTTCGTCAAGGACGTGCTGCAGCAGCTTCCGATGGAGTTCGCCGTCGAGGCGCAGAAGCTCATTTCGATCAGCCTCGAAGGCTCGGTCGGCTAGAGCATGACCCCGGAAAGTGAAAGCCGGTTTTCGGATCAGGTCATGCTCACGAGCAGAAGTTAGAAGCGCGGGACGGGGGCATGTCGGCGCTGGATAAGGCAGTCGCGGAACTCGACGCCAAGCGCACCAGGGAGGAGACCGAGAGGCGGGCGCGCCATGAGGCGGCGAGTTCGTTCTTGAAGGAGTTCTTCGACGCCGATATCGCGACGTCGAACAAGCTCAGGGGCAGCGGGGTGCAGGCGGCCTTCGACGGCACTCGTATCCTGCTGCGGAAGCCGGAAGAAGGCGTCTACGCGGAAGCCATGATGATCGTGGTCGGCGAGCAGGGCGAGATCGACGTAAGCGGGCGTTCGCTCGGGCCCGTTACCGGTCCCGACAAGGACGCAAAGAAAAAGGAGCTGATTGGCGAGATCATTTCGCATTTCAGCTTGTAATTCGTCGTCATCACCGGGCCGCGCGGGGCGCGAGTCCCGGTGATCCCGACAAGGTTGGCAGGGTGCCATCCTAAGCGAGATCGCCGGGACAAGCTCGGCGGTGACGATGGCAAAAAAGAAGGATGTATCGAAGTGCCAATGCTTGAAATCAAGAATTTGCACGTCACGGTCGATGGCAAGCAAATCCTCAACGGTCTCGACCTCACCGTGAACAAGGGTGAGGTGCACGCCATTATGGGCCCGAACGGCTCGGGCAAGTCGACGCTCGCCTATGTGATGGCCGGCAAAGCCGGCTACGAGGCGACCGAAGGCAAGATCCTGCTCGACGGCGAGAACGTTCTGGAGATGCAGCCGGACGAGCGCGCGGCCAAGGGCCTGTTCCTGGCGTTCCAGTATCCGCTCGAAATTCCTGGCGTCGCCACCATGACGTTCCTGCGCACCGCGCTCAACGCGCAGCGCAAGAAGCGCGGCGAAGCAGAGCTGTCGACCCCCGAATTCTTGAAGCTGGTGCGGGACGCCGCCGGCAAGCTTGAGATCAACATGGATATGCTGCGCCGTGGCGTAAACGTCGGGTTCTCCGGCGGCGAAAAGAAGCGCAACGAAATCCTGCAGATGGCGCTGCTGCAGCCGCGGCTCTGCGTGCTGGACGAAACCGATTCCGGCCTCGACATCGACGCGCTGAAGGTCGTGTCCGATGGCGTCAACCGGCTGCGTGGGCCTGACCGCGCCATGGTGGTGATTACCCACTACCAGCGGCTGCTCGACCATATCGTGCCCGACGTGGTGCACGTGCTCTCGAAGGGCCGCATCGTCAAGACCGGCGGCAAGGAACTAGCCCACGAGCTCGAAGCCTCCGGCTACGCGCAATTCCAGGATAACGCGGCCTAATCATGAAAGCCGAACTGCGCACGGTAAAGACTGACGCCGAGCTGGCGCTCGCGGAGAGCTACGCGTCGGCGAAGCCCAACCTGCCGGGAGACGGCAAGGTCGTGGCGCTGCGCGACGCCGCCTTCAAGCGGTTCGAAGCGCAGGGCTTGCCGCACCGGCGGATCGAGCAGTGGAAATACACCGATCTGCGCGCGCTGCTGCGCGACGCCAAGCCTTTGGCCGGGCCGCCCGACGCGGCCGCGAAGGAGCGAGCCAAGTCGGTCGGGGGCTTGATCGGCGACATGGATGCGCGCCGGCTGGTGTTCGTCGACGGCGCGTTCGTGCCGGAGCTGTCCGATCTGGCCAAGCTGGAAACGGGTCTCGAAGTGCGCACGCTTGCTCAGGCGCTGGCAGCGGGCGATCCGCTGGTCGCGGCGCATCTCGGCAAGGTCGTGCCGGCGGACGGCGAAAGCGCGTTGGCGCTCAACGCCGCGCTGATGAGCGATGGCGCGGTGATCCGCGTTGCGGCAGGCGCGACGGTAGAGCGGCCGATCCATCTGGTTTTCGCCGCGACCGGCGACAAGCCGGCCTCGATCTTCACGCGCTCGCTGGTGGTGATCGAGAAGGGCGCCCGCGTCATGCTGGTCGAAAGCCATGAGGGCACGGCCGAGCATCACATCAACACGGCGCTCGAGCTGATCGTCGGCGAAAAGGCGCACGCCGACCATGTCAAGATCACTGGTGGCACGGGCGGCGTGGTTCATGTCTCGTCGCTGATGGCGGCGATCGGCGCGAACGCGCGGTTCAACGATTTCAGCTACACGACCGGCGGCGCGGTGGTGCGCAACCAGTTGTTCGTGCGCTTCGACGGCGAGGGCACGCTCGCCAACATCCGGGGCGCCACGCTGCTCAAGGGCAACCAGCACGCCGACGTGACGCTGGTGGCCGATCACGTGGCCGGCGGCTGCCAGTGCCGCGAGGTGTTCAAGGCGGTGCTGGACGACAAGAGCCGCAGCGTGTTCCAGGGCAAGATCATCGTGCGTCAGGGCTCGCAGAAGACCGACGCCAAGATGATGACCAATTCGCTGCTGCTGTCCGACGAGGCCGAGGCCAACCAGAAGCCGGAGCTGGAAATTTTCGCCGACGACGTGCAGTGCGGTCACGGCGCGACCTCGGGCGCGCTCGACGAGAACCTGAAGTTCTATCTGATGGCGCGCGGCATTCCCGAGGTGGAAGCCGAGACGCTGCTGGTGCGGGCGTTCGTCGGCGACGCGGTCGAAGGGATCGAGCACGCCGGCCTGCGCGACGCGCTGATGGAGGACGTGGTGTCCTGGCTCAGGGCGCGGGGAAACTGATGCATTCCGCGGTCACCAACGGTTCCTACGACGTCGGCCGCATCCGGCAGGATTTCCCGATCCTGTCGATGCAGGTGTACGGCAAGCCGCTCGTCTATCTCGACAACGCTGCCTCGGCGCAGAAGCCGCAGTCGGTGCTCGACCGCATCCAGCAGGCCTATACCTCCGAATACGCCAACGTGCATCGCGGGCTGCACTACCTCGCCAACGCCGCGACCGAGGGCTATGAGGGCGCGCGCGAGAAGGTGCGGGCATTTCTGAATGCGCCGCGGCTCGAAGAGGTCATCTTCACCCGCAACGCGACCGAAGCCATCAACGCCGTCGCCTACACGTTCGGCCGCGAGCGCATCAAGCCCGGCGACGAGATCGTGCTGTCGATCCTGGAGCACCACTCAAACATCGTGCCATGGCATTTCCTGCGCGAGCGCTTTGGTGCCGTAATCAAGTGGGCGCCGGTCGACGAAGAGGGCAACTTCCTGATCGACGAATTCGAGAAGCTGCTGACGCCGCGCACCAAGATGGTGGCGGTCACCCACATGTCGAACATGACCGGCACGCATGTTCAGGTCAAAGAGGTGGTGAAGCGCGCGCACGCCCGCAACATTCCGGTGCTGGTGGACGGCAGCCAGGCGGCCGTGCACCTCGACGTCGACGTGCAGGACATCGGCTGCGATTTCTACGTTTTCACCGGCCACAAGCTGTACGGGCCGACTGGCATTGGCGTGCTGTGGGGCAAGTACGACCTGCTCGCCGAGATGCCGCCGTTCAACGGCGGCGGCGAGATGATCCGCGAGGTTGCCGAGGATCGCATCACCTATGGCGAGCCGCCGCACCGCTTCGAGGCCGGCACGCCGCCGATCGTGCAGGCGATCGGGCTCGGCGCCGCGATCGACTACGTCAACTCGGTCGGCAAGCCGCGCATCCGCACGCACGAGACCGCCCTGGTGACATACGCCCACGAGCGGCTGCGCGAGATCAACTCGATCCGTATCTTCGGCACCACCAGAGACAAGGGGCCGATCGTGTCGTTTGAGATGAAGGGCGCGCATCCCCATGACGTGGCGACGGTGATCGACCGCTCCGGCGTTGCGCTGCGCGCCGGAACCCATTGCGTAATGCCGCTGCTGGCCCGCTATGGCGTGACCGCCACCTGCCGGGCGTCTTTTGCCATGTACAATACCCGCGAGGAAGTCGACCACCTCGCGCAAGCTTTGGTCAAAGCGCAGGATCTGTTCTCATGACCGACGAAACCAACAGCGACGCGCCAAAGCCGGAAACCGCGTCCGCGCTGCCGGAGGCCGAGATCACGCGCCTCACCGACGAGATCGTGACGGCGCTCAAGACCGTCTATGACCCGGAAATCCCGGCCGACATCTATGAGCTGGGACTGATCTACAAGATCGACATTGCCGACGACCGTTCGGTGAAGGTCGATATGACGCTGACCACGCCGAACTGCCCGTCCGCGCAGGAACTGCCGCAGATGGTCGAGAATGCGGTGTCGAGCGTGGCCGGAGTCGGAAAGGTCGACGTCGCGGTGGTCTGGGACCCGCCCTGGGACCAGAGCCGGATGACCGACGAGGCGCGGCTCGTTCTCAACATGTGGTGATATGGTGCCGTGGTGCGCCGGCGCAAGCGCAACAAGGCCGGGGCTGCGCGTTCACGTTTGCGCGCTTGTTCACGATCTGCTGGTGTCAGCGATTCGGGGTATTGCGGGGGCGCCGGCGTGTATTTTACCGGTTTTTATCGCCGCCCACGCTAGAATACCTGCAATGCCTCGCCGAACCCTTGGCAATCGGGCAGGGAAGTGACTATCTCACGGGCACACGGTGGCCATCGGGCCACGAAACTGGAGACTGACATGGCCACGGCGCGGCCAAGACCACAGGCGATGCGGCTCTCGGATGCGGCGGCGAGCCGTATCAAGGAGCTTATGGCCAGGATGGATCGCCCGGTCGCGGGCCTGCGCGTCGGCGTCAAGAACGGCGGCTGCGCCGGCATGGAATACACCATGGAATATGCCGATGCGGTCGGTCCGACCGATGAGGTCGTCGAGGACAAGGGCGTCAAGATTCTGATCGATCCCAAGGCCGTGCTGTTCCTGCTCGGCACCGAGATGGACTACAAGACCGACAAGCTCTCCTCGCAGTTCGTGTTCAACAATCCGAACCAGACCTCGGCCTGCGGCTGCGGCGAGTCGGTTCTGCTGACGCCCAACCACGACGGCGCCGAGGCCCACTAGCGTCCGGCTGGCTGTTTTGCGCGCCGCCCAAGATCAAGACCCCGATCACATCGCGGAATTGTTCGCCGCCTTCGGGCCGGTTGCGGTGCGGCGCATGTTCGGTGGCGCCGGTATCTTTGCCGATGGACTGATGATCGCGCTGGTCAGCAAGGGTGCGATCTATTTGAAAGCCGATGACAGCACGATCCCGCAATTCGAGCGGGAGGGTCTGAAGCCCTTCACATACACCGCCAAAACCCGCAAACGCGCGGTGATGTCGTATTGGAGAATGCCGGAGCGGCTCTACGACGATCCGGATGAATTGGCGCGCTGGGCGGCGCAGGCGCTTGCCGTGGCCCGTGGCAAGGCGGCAAAAATCGGAACCAATCCGAAGGGCAGGGCGGCGGGAGGCAGGCGAAAGCGCTAGCGGTTCAGGCGACCTGGGCTTCCCCGCTTGAAGCGAATTCGGGATCGGTCTCGCTGATCACGCGGTTGCGGCCGCTGCGCTTGGCTGCGTAGAGGCAGCCGTCCGCGCGCGTGATGATGGATTGCACGGTGTCGCCGTTGCGCGCCGTCGCCACGCCGACCGAGATCGTGACCCGGCCGAGGTTCTGGCCGGTCGAGCGCTTCATCAATTCCTTCGACATGACGGCCCGGCGGATGTGATCGCCAACGGTCACGGCCGACCGCAGCGGGGTGTTCGGGAGCACGACGGCGAATTCCTCGCCGCCGTAGCGCGCGGCAATATCCTGGCCCTTCACGTTCTGCTTCATCGACATCGCGACGAGGCGCAGCACCTGATCGCCGGTGAGGTGGCCCCAGGTGTCGTTGAACGACTTGAAATGGTCGATGTCCGTCAGGATGAGCGACATCGGCTCGTTGCGCTCGACGCCTTCATGCAACGCCTTGGCGATCGCGTGATCGAAGTGCTTGCGATTCGACAGGCTGGTCAGCGGATCGGTCAGGCTTTCGTGGCGGACCGTTTCCAGGTTTTGCTGGAGCTGGCTGATTTCCTGCCGCGAGGCGTTGAGCCGCGCCTCGAGCGTATTGTTGTTCTTCTGCATCTCGTTGGCGGTCTGCACCAGGCTCTCAACGATGGCGCGGATGCCTTCGCGGTCCTTGGCGTCGCCGAGCTTGTCGCTCATGACCGCGAGGCTCTCGTGGTAGGTCGATGCGGAACCGACCGCGCTGTCGACCATCGCCATGACCTGGTTGATCTCGTCCATCACGCGGTTGCCGACCATGTCGAGCTTGTCGGTGAGGCGTGCCGGCGAGAGATAGGTCGTGTAGACGCTCTCGAGATCGGCATCGGTCAGGTTGCCGTTCTTCTGCAGCGTTTCGTTGATCGTCTGATTCAGCGAAGGATTGTAGCCGGTCGCGTAGGCGTACCAGACCTCGTAGTTGCGCGGGATCGCCGGCTGACGCAGAGCCTTGATCTGGCTCAATGCAATCTCGGCGAATGCAAGCGTGCGTTCGTGCTCCGCAGCACCTTCGGCCATTTGGTGTTCCCTGCTCCGAGGGCAACTGCCGTCGGCCTACCCCGATTCGCTATCGCTGTCGGGGCGGTGTAGTGCCCCAGAATAGGTCACTGACCGTATTCCAAGGGGGTGAACGACTGGTAAATGGGGGGTTAGCGGGGCAGGCATTGCGCGTCAGGCTAAACCCTGGCGCGCACCGGGCGAAGCAGGAATGCCGGGAGGTGTGAGCCATCGGATGGCTCGGCAGCAGCCGGCTCGCGATGACGCTTGGGCGCCGGGCGGGGCGCGTCTTCTTCGATGCGGGCCACGCTCGGCGTGCGCTCGACCGGTTGCTCCGGCTGTTGTTCAGGGGAAGGTCCGCGGTGGCTGTCGCGCCGTGGACGGTCTTCGCGCGGCGCGCGCTGCCGCGGGCTGCGGCTGCCGCGCCTGGCGCCGCGCTCTTCGCGGTCGCCGGGGCTGGCATCGGCTGCAGCCGGGGGCGGGCCATCGGCCCAGCTAATGCTCTGACCGATCAGCTTCTCGATCGCGGCCAAAGATTTGGTGTCGGCCGGCGCGACAATGGTAATCGCAGTGCCGGTCTTGCCGGCGCGCCCGGTGCGGCCAATCCGATGCACGTAATCGTCGGCGTGGTGCGGAACGTCGAAGTTGAAAACGTGACTGACGTCCGGGATGTCCAGCCCGCGGGCAGCGACGTCGGACGCGATCAAGAGCGCGGTGTCGCCCTTGCGGAAGCCATCCAAAGCTGCTGTGCGCGCGGACTGATCCATGTCGCCGTGCAGCGCCGCCGCGTTGAACCCGTGGCGCACCAGCGAACGGTGCAACTGCGCGACCTCGCGCTTGCGGTTGCAGAATATGATCGCGTTCTTGAAGTTGTCGGCCGAACGCAACATGCGCCGCAGCGTGTCGCGCTTCTCGTGGTCGTCGCGGCCGGTCTTGACGAGCTGTTGTTTGATCGCGTCGACCGTGGTGGCGGGGCGCGAGACCTCGACCTTCACCGGGTTGTGCAGAAACTGCTCGGTGATGCGCCGGATTTCAGGCGGCATGGTCGCGGTGAAGAACAGCGTCTGCCGGGTGAACGGCACCAGCTTGCAGATGCGCTCGATGTCCGGGATGAAGCCCATGTCGAGCATCCGGTCGGCTTCGTCGATGACAAGGAGCTCAACGCCGGACATCAGCAGCCGTCCGCGCTCGGAATGATCGAGCAGGCGGCCCGGCGTTGCGATCAGCACATCGACGCCGCGAGTGAGCTTGCTGTCCTGGTTGTCAAAAGAAACGCCCCCGATGATGAGGGCAACGTTGAGCTTGTGTTGGCTACCGTACTTGATGAAGCTTTCTTCGACCTGCGCGGCGAGTTCGCGCGTCGGCTCCAGGATCAGCGTTCGGGGCATTCGCGCGCGAGCGCGGCCCTTCTCCAGCATGGTGAGCATCGGCAGCACGAAGGCAGCGGTCTTGCCGGTGCCGGTCTGCGCGATGCCGAGCACGTCGCGCCGCGCGAGCACGTGGGGGATGGCCTGTTGCTGGATCGGGGTGGGGGTGGTGTAGCCGGCCGCGGAAACGGCGGAGATAACTTTGTCGGACAAGCCGAGTTCGGAAAAGGACATAAAACCTCTGGTCGGGACCGCCGGGACCGCGCCGGACAAGTACGAAACGGTGATGCGCGGGAGGAGCGGTCGAATCTAATTCGTACCGTGCGCCCGGAACATAGGGTCGAAGGGCTGAAAGTCAATGCTGCAGTGCCTCCTAAGTTAACTTAACGGCTTCGCTTTTTGGCTTTGCAGGGTCGCGCCATGTGCAACCGAATGGCGCGAAGGTGCGCAATCCCAGGTGCCGGTCGAAGGGAATGGTCGGCCCGCAAAACGTCGGTCAGCAAACGATATCGGCTACCGCGGGATCGTCGCAAATGACGATTGTTCTTTTGCTTTCATGGCGTTGCGACCGTGATAAGCCAAGGCTTACCAGGTATAAGGTCATGGCAAGGCTGCTCGATCTCATAGGCAACACGCCGCTGGTGGAAGTCACCAAGCTCGACAGCGGGCCGTGCCGGCTGTTCCTCAAGCTCGAAAGCGCCAATCCGTCGGGTTCCATCAAGGACCGGCCTGCGCGCGCAATGATCGAAGCGGCGGAGGCGGCAGGCCGCCTCAAGCCCGGTGGCACCATCGTCGAGGCGACCGCGGGAAATACCGGCCTCGGTCTGGCACTGGTGGGCGGTCAGAAGAACTACCGCACCGTCCTCGTGGTGCCCGACAAGATGTCGCGCGAGAAGATCCTGCACGCGCGCGCGCTCGGTGCGCAGGTCCACATCACGCGCTCCGATGTGGGCAAAGGTCACCCCGACTATTATCAGGACCTCGCGCAGGCCATCACGTCGCGCACCCAAGGCGCCATCTTCATCAATCAGTTCGAGAATCCCGCCAATCCGGCGTCGCACGAGGCGACCACCGCGCCGGAGTTGCACAAGCAGATGGAGGGCGACATCGACGCGATCGTCGTCGGCGTCGGATCGGGCGGCACACTGACCGGCATCGGGCGGTTCATGAAGCGCATCTCGCCCAAGACCGAGATGATCCTGGCCGATCCGATCGGCTCGGTGCTCGCGCCCTTGGTCAACTCCGGCGCGATGATCGAGGCCGGAAGCTGGACCGTCGAGGGCATCGGCGAGGATTTCGTTCCGCCGAATTGCGATCTTTCGTTGGTGAAAGCGGCCTACTCGGTCACCGACCAGGAAAGCTACGCCGCGGCGCGCAATCTGCTGCGCAAGGAGGGCATCTTCGCCGGCTCATCGTCGGGCACGCTGCTCGCGGCGGCGCTGCGTTACTGCAAGCTTCAGAGTAAGCCCAAGCGCGTGGTCAGCCTGGTGTGCGATTCCGGTGCCAAGTACCTCTCCAAGGTGTTCAACGATTCGTTCCTGGCGCAGGAGGGATGGATCGAGCGCACGCGTTCGGGAACGGTGCGCGATCTCGTCATCAACCGCCACGAGGAAGGCGGAGCCGTCGAAGTGCGGCCGCAGGACACGCTGCGCACTGTGTTTGCGCGGATGCGCGCTGCCGACGTGTCGCAGCTTCCCGTGATCGAGGGCGACAAGATCATCGGCCTGGTCGACGAAAGCGATCTGCTCGCCGCGCTGCTCACCGATACCGACGACCAGGGCCATGGCTTCAACCAGCAGGTGAAGGACGTGATGGTGACGCGGCTTGAGACGATCTCGGCCGATGCGCCGATCCGCGATCTCCGTCCGCTGTTCCGCAAGGACTATGTTGCCATCGTGATGGACCAGGGCCGCTTCCTCGGCCTCGTCACCCGCATCGATCTGATCAATCACTTCCGAGTGGGCACGCAATGACGAAATCAAATCGCCTGGACTTTGCGACGCGCTGCATCCATGCCGGCCAGGAGCCCGATCCGGCCACCGGCGCGGTGATGATGCCGATCTACGCCACCTCGACCTTCGTGCAGCAGTCCCCCGGCGTGCACAAAGGCTTCGACTACGCGCGCACCAAGAACCCGACGCGGATGGCCTTCGAGCGCTGCATCGCGGACCTCGAAGGCGGCACCCATGCCTGCGCGTTCGCTTCGGGGCTCGCCGCGATCGCGACCGTGCTGGAATGTTTCGACGGCGGCGCGCACGTCGTCGCGTCGGACGACCTTTACGGCGGCACGCGGCGCCTGTTCGAGCGCGTCAAGCGCCGCACCATGGGGATCGATGTCACCTATGTCGATCTGTCGGACATTGCAAAGCTGGAAGCCGCGATCCGGCCGGAGACCAAACTGATCTGGATCGAGACGCCGACCAATCCGCTGCTCAAGCTCACCGACCTCGAACGTGTCGCCGCGATCGCGCGAAACCGCGGCATCGTCGCTGCCGCCGACAACACCTTCACCAGTCCCTACGTGCAGCGTCCGCTCGAGCATGGTTTCGACGTGGTGGTGCATTCGACCACCAAGTACCTCAACGGTCATTCCGACATGGTCGGCGGCGTCGCGGTGGTCGGCGACAACAAGGAGCTCGGCGAGCGGGTCGGTTTTCTGCAGAACGCGCTCGGCGCCATCCAGGGGCCGTTCGATTCGTTCCTGGCGCTGCGCGGCTTGAAGACGCTGGCGCTGCGCATGGAGCGCCATTGTGCTTCGGGGCAGAAGATCGCGGAGCGGCTCGAAGCGCACCCGAAGGTGAAGCGCGTGTTCTACCCGGGCCTCAAAAGCCACCCGCAGCATGCGCTCGCGCGCAAGCAGATGAAGGCGTTCGGCGGCATGATCTCGGTCGAGCTGAACTCCGATCTCGAAGGCTCCAAACGCTTCCTCGAACGGACGCAGCTTTTCGCCCTGGCGGAAAGCTTGGGCGGCGTCGAGAGCTTGATCGAGCATCCCGCGCTGATGACCCACGGCTCCGTGCCGGAGGCCGTGCGTGCCGAGCTCGGCATCGGCGACACGCTGGTGCGGCTCTCGGTGGGTATCGAGGACGCCGGCGATCTGATCGCGGATCTCGAGCAGGCGCTCGCCGTGCTGTAGGCCGCTGCGGCAAGGCGGCATTCGACTTTCACCGGATTTCCGCTAGAGTCTGATTCAGCTTCGCTGAATCAGACTCGTCGCTACTCTCTTGTTTGAGCACGATCTTTTCCGAAAACCGGTATCCACATTTCGCGATCATGCTCTAGGCTGGCGGCAATCAACAAGATTTGCGCGATAGGGAGGATAAGAATGAAAATCAACAACTTCGGCCGCACGCTGCTGGGCGGTCTGGCGCTATGCGCCGCCGCAATCGCCGCTCCGGCGTCGGCGCAGGACACGGCGAGTTTTCCCAACAAGCCGATCCGCGTCGTCGTTCCGTTCGCCGCCGGCGGCGGCAACGACATTTTCGCGCGGCTGGTCGGGCAGAAGGCCGGTGAGATTCTCGGCCAGACCTTCGTCATCGAGAACAAGCCGGGCGCAGGCGGCCGCATCGCGGCCGAATACGTCATGAACCAGCCGCGCGACGGCTACACGCTGTTCGTCGGCGCCAGCGGCGTGATGTCTATCGCCGCGGCCGCGTTTCCGAATCTGCCTTATCATCCCACCAAGACGTTCGTTCCGCTGGCGATGATCGCGGATTTCCCGCTGATCCTCGTCGTGGCGCAGGATCATCCCGCGAAGAATGTGAAGGAAATGGTCGAGTGGGCGAAGCAGAACCCGGACAAGTCGAACTACGCCGCAACCTCTCCCGCCTTCATCATCGCAAGCGAGCTGTTGAAGCTCGAGAGCGGGATGCCGGGCACGATGATCCCCTACAAGAGCAGCAACGAGATGATCCTGAGCGTCATGCAGGGTCAGACGCTGCTGGCGATCTCGGACGGCCCGCCCGCGATGCCGATGATCAAGGGCAACAAGGTCAAGGCGCTGGCGGTGACCGGCTCGAAGCGCTCCGGGGAATTGCCGGATGTTCCGAGCATGGCGGAAGCCGGCTTTCCGGGCGTCAATACGGCGCTATGGAGCGGCTTTTTCGCTCCGGTCAACGTCCCGGCGGCGATCACGGCGAAGCTTGAGGATGCGCTGCGCAAGGCGATCGCCGACCCCGGTGTGAGCGACAAGCTCAAGGGCATGGCGGTTTCGCCCGGCGGCGGCACAACGGCTGCGCAGTTCCGCGCGATGATTGACCAGGACATCCAGGGCTACGAAAAGATCATCAAGGCGGCGAACCTGAAGTTCGACAACTAATTTCTTGGGTTTGCACCGATACGCTCATGCCCCGGTGTTCGGGGCATGAGTTTTTTTGAGGACTGATGCGAATGTGCCATCGATTCCGGCAGCCGTCCCCTTGCAAGGCCGCGCGGCGCGGGCACAATCGCAACGCCATAACGTCGCGCGCGGACCGGACGCTGATCGCGCGCTGGAGGAGGAGCGATGCGCACCCAGGTCGGCATCGTCGGCGCCGGCCCCGCGGGACTGATGCTGTCGCATCTCCTGCACCGCGCCGGCATTTCCAGCGTCATCGTCGAAGCGAGAAGCCGCGCCTATTGCGAAGCGCGCATCCGCGCCGGGCTGATCGAGCAATGGGCCGCCGACATGCTGGTCGAGACCGGCCTCGGCACGCGCATGAAGCGCGAGAGCGTGGTGCACGACGGCATCAATCTCTGCTTCAACGGCAAGCTGCACAACATCAACTTCCACAAGCTGGTCGGCAAGCGCGTGACCATCTACGGCCAGCAGGAGGTGGTAAAGGACCTGATCGCCAAACGGATCGCCGATGGCGGGCAGATTCTGTTTGAGTGCTCCGACGCGAGCGTCCGCGGCTTCGAAGGCAAAGCGCCGCAAATCCGGTTTCGCCACAACGGAGAAACGAAGGAAGTCGATTGCGACTTCATCGGCGGCTGCGACGGCTTCCACGGCGTCTGCCGGCCCAGCATCCCGGCCAAATCGATCAGCATCTACGACCGGGAATATCCGTTCGGCTGGCTCGGTATTCTCGCCGAGGCGCCGCCAGTCGCCGATGAGCTGATCTATGCCTATCACCCGCGCGGCTTCGCGCTGTTCAGCATGCGCACGCCGACGCTGGTGCGCTACTACCTGCAATGCGCGCCGAACGAAGACCTCGGTCAATGGCCGGACACGCGGATCTGGGACGAGCTTGAAACGAGGCTCGGCGGCACGCGTCCGCTCAAGCGGGGACCGCTGGTGGAAAAGATCGTCGCGCAGATGCGCTCGTTCGTCGCCGAGCCGATGCAATACGGGCGGATGTTCCTCGCCGGCGACAGCGCCCACATCGTGCCGCCGACCGGCGCCAAGGGCATGAACCTTGCGTTTGCGGACGTGCGCGTGCTCTCAGGTGCGATTGGCGCGTTCTACAAGAACGGCTCGACAAACCTGCTCGACGGCTATTCCGAGACTTGCCTGCGCCGCGTCTGGAAGGCGCAACGCTTTTCGTGGTGGATGACGCGGCTGATGCACCTGTTCCCGGAGGAGACGCCGTTCGACCGGCGTCGCCAGGTCGCCGAGCTCGACTACGTCACAAGCTCGGAAGCGGCCGCGAAGTCGCTCGCCGAGAACTACGTGGGATTGCCGATGGAGTAACAATGCCTAAGCTTTGGCAACGGAGTTGCCCCTCCATTCAAGCGCGCCTATGGGGACCAAGGAGATAGAAATGGGCTCGCGACTTCGATTGGTCTTCGCAGCATCGGCGCTGCTTGTCTCACAAATGTGTGACGGGGTGGCGCAAGGCGCGAGCGCCGCTGCGGACGTTGCGGCGATCAGGGCGCAAGCTCGCGCTGAAACGATACCGGTGGTGATTTTTTTGCCTGGAATTTTGGGATCAGAATTACGTAAAGGTTCAAAGAGCCTTTGGGGCGATTTGGGAATTCCACGGGGTCTTGATGAAGATATTGCCTACGATGAGGGCATCAAGCTCGACGTCCGGTTGCTGGAGCGTTTTTCGGCTTGGTTGATGGCGCTGAAAAATATCTACGGAACGACCTTCGCAGGCATCAGCGCCGCCGCTGCTCTCAAGGGATCGAACGCCTGGGCGTTTTCCTACGATTGGCGACAATCGAATAGGACAAGTGCAAAGGAGCTCACGGAGTTTTTGTGCAAGCTCAGCCCAGAACTGAAGAAGCGTCCAATCCTTTTTTATGCGCACAGCATGGGTGGACTGGTTCTCAAAA
>JBEVIJ010000056.1:0-7642 GCA_040510745.1 Xanthobacteraceae bacterium | reverse complement strand
TCGGCTGCCACCGCGTCCTCCGTTGGCCGCCCTGGTCGTGCGGCCTGCTCCCCTGCCCGCCGTCCCCCAGCGAGTTCATCTTCGATAAGAATTGACCGTCGGCGAAGGGTCAAGCCTTGGCGTGGTGGCGTTGTTGGAATGGCCAGACAAAACCAGGGGGCCTTATGCTAAAGACCAAGGACAGCGCGTTCAGTTTTTGAGGTTTGTGATGGGTGAATTTGCCATCGGTCAGTCGGTGCCGCGCTTTGAAGACCCGCGGCTGTTGCGCGGCGGGGGGCCATACGTAGACGACATCGTGCTGCCGCGGATGGCGTTCGGCCACGTGCTGCGCTCGCCCCACGCTCACGCCAAAATCCGCAAGATCGACACCGCCGCGGCTAAGGCCGCGCCGGGCGTGCTGGCGGTGCTGACCGGCGAGGACTGGATCAAGTCCGGCTGGGGCGACATGCCGGTGCCAGCCACCCACAAGCAGCGCGACGGCTCGCCGAACTTCCGGCCGCCCTACCCGGCACTGGTCAAGGACCGGGTCCGCTTCATCGGTGACTATGTGGCGTTCGTCGTCGCCGAAACCAAAAACCAGGCGATGGATGCTGCCGAGTTGGTCGAGGTCGATTACGCGTCGCTCCCCGCGGCGCTCGGCACCGGCGACGCCGCCAAGTCGGGCGCGCCGCTCGTCTGGGAAAACTGCAAGGACAACATCTGCTTCACCGCGATCCATGGCGACAAGGCAAAAACCGAGGCTGCCTTCGCCAAGGCCGCGCACATCGTCAAGCAACATCTGGTGATCAACCGTGTCACCACCGCCTCGATGGAGCCGCGCGGATCGGTCGGCGACTACAACGCCATCACCGATCACTACACGATCTACACCACGCTGCAACGCGCCCATCCCTACCGCGCCGAGCTCGCCAAGCTCGTGCTCAAGGTGCCGGAGCACAAAGTGCGCGTAATCGCGCCCGACATCGGCGGCAGCTTCGGCATGAAGTC
This sequence comes from Xanthobacteraceae bacterium, assembly GCA_040510745.1. Taxonomy (GTDB): domain Bacteria; phylum Pseudomonadota; class Alphaproteobacteria; order Rhizobiales; family Xanthobacteraceae; genus Z2-YC6860. The sequence continues at coordinate 6,655 of JBEVIJ010000056.1, read as the reverse complement.
GGCGATCTACAACGAAGTCCCGCTGTGCTTGCTCGGCTCCAAGGTCACCGGACGCCCGGTGAAATGGATGAGTACGCGCTCGGAGGCGTTCCTGTCCGACGCGATGGCGCGCGACAACGTTACCGACGCCGAGCTTGCCCTCGACAAGGACGGCACGTTCCTCGCCTTCCGCGTCAACTCGTTCGTCAACGCCGGCGCCTATCTGCAATCAGGCTTTCAGGCCTACACGGGTAATCTCGGCACGCTCGCCGGCGTCTATCGCACGCCGGCGATGTACGTCGAATCGACCGCGGTGTTCACCCACACCCAGCCGTGCCGCCCCTACCGCGGCAACGGACGCCCCGAGGCGGCCTACGTGATCGAGCGCATGGTCGACGTCGCGGCCAAGCAACTGAAGATGGATTCGGCGGAGCTGCGCAGGAAAAACTACATCCCGCCGGAGTCGATGCCGTTCAAGACCTCGCTCACCTTCACCTACGACTCGGGCGAGTTCGAGAAAGGCATGGACATGGCGCTGAAGATGGCCGACGTCGCGGGTTTCGCCAAGCGTAGGGCGGAATCGAAGAAGCGCGGCAAGCTGCGCGGACTCGGCATGTCCAACACGATCGAGCGCGCCGCTGCGCCGAGCTTCGAAGGCGCCGAAATCCGTTTCGACCGCGGCGGCACGGTGTCGATCTTCTCCGGCTCCATCAACCAGGGCCAGGGCCACGAGACCACGTTCAAGCAGGTGGTGGCCGACAAGCTCGGCATCCACCCGAACGACATCGAGTACATCCAGGGCGACACCGACAAGGTGTTCTTCGGCGAAGGCACCGGCGGATCGCGCTCCGCGACGATGTCGGGCGCCGCTTTCCACAACGCGGGCGAGAAGGTCATCGTCAAAGCCAAGGCGATCGCCGCGCACAACATGAAGGTCGACGCCGCCGACGTGAACTTCAACGAAGGCATCTTCTCGAGCACCAAGTCCAACCAGACCATGACCATCAAGGACGTGGCGCTGGCGTCGTTCAATCCCGCCAAGATTCCGAACGACATGGAAGCCGGCCTCTATGCCACTGCGGTCTACAAGGCCGACGTCGAGAATTTCCCGAACGGCGTCCATGTCTGCGAGATCGAGGTCGATCCGGACACCGGCAAGAGCGAGATCGTGCGCTACAACGTGGTCGACGACGTCGGCACGGTGATGAACCCGCTGCTGCTGAAGGGCCAGATCGTCGGCGGCGTGGCGATGGGCGTGGGGCAAATCCTGAAAGAGAACATCCACTTCGACAGCGAAGGCCAGCTTACCACTGGCTCGTTCATGGACTACGCCATGCCGCGCGCCCACGACTTCCCAGCGATCGAGGTGAAGGCCAACCCGGTGCCGACCAAGACCAATCCGCTCGGCGTCAAGGGCGCGGGCGAAGCGGGCTGCGTCGGCGCCATGCCGGCGGTGGCGAATGCGCTGGTCGATGCGCTCGCCGAGTTCGGCGTCAAGCACATCGCCATGCCGGCGACGCCGGAGGTGGTGTGGCGCGCGATCGGGACTGGGAAGGGGTGAACAAACCGGCAGCACGGAATGCGGACCTACGCCCTCAGCGACATTCATGGCTGCCTCGATAAGCTCGTGGCGCTGGTCGAGCGGTGCCGTGTGAACGGAGGACATTCCGCTAAGTTCGTGTTCCTCGGCGACTACATCGACCGCGGACCAGACAGCCGCGGCGTGCTTGAGTTCGTGATCGACCTGCAGCGTCGCATGCCAAGCCAGGTCGTTTGTCTTTGCGGAAACCACGAAGACCTTGCGCTCAATGCGATCGACGACGCCAGCCAGATCGACCAGTGGGTGGTCCACAACGGCGGCGACAAGGCGCTACGCAGCTACGGCGCGACGCACCCCTCGGAGGTCCCCGCCGATCATGTCGCGTGGCTGCGCGCGCTAGTGACGCACCACGACGATGGCCGCCGGTTTTTCGTCCATGCTGGTATCAATCCCGCCCGACCGCTCGACAGGCAGAACCGGCACGATTTGCTCTGGATGCGGGAGCCGTTTCTCTCCGATCCGCGCGACTATGGCCGCTTCATCGTGCACGGCCATACCCCGATCAAGGGCGGCCAGCCCGACCTGCGGGTGAACCGCGTGAACGTTGACACGGCCGCGGTGCTCGGCGGGCCGCTGACGGCGGCAGTGTTCGACGAGGTCCAGACGGCGCCGATCGGGTTCCTGCAGGAAGCCTGAACCTACTCCCCCAGCATCAGCGCCCAATATTTCTTGCCTGACGAAGACGTCGCGGACGCCAGCCCATAACGCGTCAGGCTTGGGATCAGCATGTTGCGGCGATGGCCCGACGAGTTGGCCCACTGGTTTATCACGCACCCCGTAATCTTGCAGCCATATGCGACGTTCTCCGCGCGGGCACCCCCCGGACCGCGGTGCTGCATGAAGCCCGCGTGGTCGAGCCGGTCCCGCCGCGCCATGTCGGCGGCGTGCGAACTTGCCATCGAGGTCAGCGAGCCATCCAATCGAAGCGCCGGGCGGCCGTTGGCGGCGCGGAATCCGTTAAGCGTGGTCGCGTTGGTTTCCGGGGTCCCAAGCGACCCGCAGCCCGCGAGCGCCAGCAGGACAGGCAGTGCCTTCAACGCGGTTTGAATCTTCATCTTCCCTCGTTCCCCGCTCAATGCGGCTCTGGGCGTGGCATTTTTATGAACCCGGCGCAGCCTCAACCATGCGCTGCCGCCCGCACGCTACGCAATCCGCCCTGTTCACCGCCCGGCAAAATTGCCAAGATCGCATCAAGAAAACAATGGGTGCGCGGACGCGCGCGTCTGGGGAGGAAGCCATGAGGGATTCACGGCCGATCGCGACGTTGACGTTGGTTGCAGGTTTTCTGGTTTCCGCGATGGCATCCGCGTCGGCGCAGACCTATCCCAGCCGCCCGATCACGATGGTCGTGCCGTTCGCGGCAGGCGGCACCACCGACGCCATCGCGCGCATCCTCGGCGAGAATCTGTCGCAATCGCTCGGCCAACAGATCGTGATCGAGAATGTCGGCGGCGCTGGCGGCAGCGTCGGTGCAGCCCGCGCCGCACGCGCCGTGGCCGACGGCTACACCCTCCTGCTGCACCAGCCGGGGCTCGCCGCCGCGCAGACGCTTTATCCGAACCTCTCCTACAACGCGGAAAAGGACTTCACCGGCGTCGGCCTGATCAACACCTCTGCATCAACCATCGCCGGCAGCGCAAAAGTTCCCGCCAACAACATCAAGGAACTGGTGGCGTGGATGAAGGAGCCCGGCCGCAACGCCAAGATGGCGCATGCCGGCGTCGGCGCGTTCGGGCATCTGTGCGGCGTTCTGTTCGTCCAGGAGGTCGGCGCCAAGGCGGACCAGATCCCTTATCGCGGCGGCGGTCCGGCGCTCAACGACACTGTCGCCGGCCACGCCGACATCTCGTGCCTGTCGGCGGCGATCGCGGCGGAACTGATCAAGACCGGCAAGCTCAAGGGCTTCGGCATCCTCGGGAAGAAACGCTTCCCTGGGCTGCCGGATACCGGCACCACCCTTGAGGCCGGCTACCCGAATCTCGATCTGCAATTCTGGCACGCGCTGTTCGTGCCAGCGGGCACGCCGCGCCCGGTGATCAACAAGCTCAATGCGGCGCTGCGTACATCGTTCGCCAATGCCAAGGTGCAGGATGCTTTCGTCAAGAACGGCATGGAAGCCTATCCGGCTTCCGAACAGACGCCGGAGGCAGCGACCGCGATGCTCAAGAGCGAGATCAAGCGGTGGGGCGACGTGATTCGCGCCAACAACATCCAGGCAAATTGATCGCCTCGCCGATCTAAGCCGGCTTCGGGGTAAGCGCCGCGAGCTGCGCGTTCTTGCGCGCGAGCTCTTCCTCCAGGCGGCCGATGTTCTGGAACAGCCGCTCGCTGGTAAGCCGCAGGAAAAAGAACCCGAACTCCGGGTTCTGGAAGTAGAGCTCCTTGACCATCTGGTAGCTGGCGGCAAGCACCTGGCCGTCTTCGACGCATTCGATGGTCTGAGTCCGCGTGTTGCCCGGCGAGATCAGGCCGAGCTCGCCGAACACCTGCCCGAGTGGAATTTCGATCCCCGACTCGACCAGGCGGTAACGCCCGCTCACGCTGTAGTACATTGCGTCGGCGACATCGCCCTTGCGGAACACGATATCGCCTTTCTTCATATGCCGGCCGGACATATAGGGCATCAGCCAGTCGATCGACGACTGGTCGGAGGCGGCGGCGCGCTCCACGTCCGCGATCAGCCTGCGCATCTGGAACAGCCGCAGGCCGTTCAGCGGCAGCAGGATGCAGTTGAGGATGAGGGTAGGATAGATGTGGCCGAAGATGCCGTAGATGATGAACAGCGAATTGCAGACCATGCTCACGATCCGCAGCGGGATCATGGTTTTCATCGCGCATGTGACGACGCTCGCCAGCACGGCCGCGTAGCCGAACCACATCGGCCACTCGACGTTTCTGATCCAATCCATGTTCAATCCCCCGGCCAGACCGGCCGAATATTGCCAACCCCGATTCGATCATAAACCGGTGAGCGAAACTGCCAAACCGGTCCGCGGGATAAGGAGGCGACTATTCCGCGGCCTTAAGCAACGGCGGCATGCCGGAGCGGAACTGCTGCAACAGCGCCGCTTCGTCGGCTTTGGCAGACGTGAGGTGCCGCGCCTTGACGTGGCCGTAGCCACGAATCTTCTCCGGGATCGCAGCAAGCGCCACCGCCAACGGGTGATTGGTGGAGGTGAGCTTGTCCATCACCTCGCGCAGCATGGCTTCATAGTCCGCGATCAACTTGCGCTCGGTGCGGCGCTCCTGCGAATAGCCGAAGACGTCCAACGGCGTGCCACGCAGGAACCTGAGCTTCGCCAGAACGCCGAACGCCGACATCATCCAGGGGCCAAACGACATCTTGCGCGGCACTCCGGTCGTGGAATCGGGCTTGGCCAGGAGCGGAGGCGCGAGATGGAACTCGAAACGCAGATCCTTGCCGTCGAACGTGGACGCGACCTGCTTGAGGAAGTTGCCGTCGGTGTAAAGCCGCGCCACCTCATACTCGTCCTTGTAGGCCATCAGCTTGAACAGATAGCGCGCAACCGCTTCCGCGAACCCGCAAGCACCGGGCGCCTTGGCTGCTTCCGCCGCTTTGACCTTTTCAACCAGCGCATGGTAGCGCGCCGCATAACCTGAACTCTGATAGGCGGTGAGAAATTCAACGCGGCGCTCGACCGTCTCGTCGAACGACTGCGACAGCCTCTGGTTGTCATCGACCTGCACGGGCTTCGCCAGTGCTTCCACGCCGGCTGGATCGATTGCGGCACGGCGGCCGTAGCGGAACGCCGCGAGATTCACGTTCACCGCTTCGCCGTTGAGCGCGATGGCCTGCTCGATCGCGTCACCGCTCAGCGGAATCGCGCCGAGCTGGTAGGCATAGCCGACCAGGAACACGTTGCTGGCGAGCGTCGAGCCGAACAGCGCGCTGGCGATTCGGTTGGCATCGATGAAATGCGTGCCCTCGGCGCCGGCCGCGTTGGAGATCGCGCGCTTGAGCCGCTCGGTCGGCAACGAGAAGTCGGCGTTGCGAGTGAAATCGCCGGGCAGGAATTCGGCGAGGTTGACCACCATCGCGGTCTTGCCCGGCTGCACCGACGCCAGCACCTTCTTGTTGCCGGCCACCACGATGTCGCCGCCCAGCACCAGATCGGCGCCACCAGCCGACACGCGAATGGCGTGGATGTCGTCCGGATGCTCGGCGATGCGCATGTGGCTGTAGACCGCGCCGCCCTTCTGCGCGAGGCCCGCCATGTCGATGACACCGATGCCCTTGCCTTCGAGATGCGCCGCCATGCCGAGGATGCCGCCGATGGTGACGACGCCCGTACCGCCAACGCCGGTGACGATGATGTTGTAGGTCTGGTCGATCTTCGGCAGCACGGGCACGGGCAGCGCAGGCATGGGCGCGTCGAGGTTGGCGCTGGTGCCCTTCTTGAGCTTGGCGCCGTGCACCGTCACGAACGACGGGCAGAAACCTTTGACGCAGGAATAGTCCTTGTTGCAGGACGATTGGTCGATCAGGCGCTTGCGTCCGAACTCGGTTTCCAACGGCTGCACCGAGACGCAGTTCGACTGCACGCCGCAATCGCCGCAGCCTTCGCAGACCAGTTCGTTGATGATGACCCGCTTGTCCGGATCGGGAAACGTGCCGCGCTTGCGGCGGCGGCGCTTCTCGGCCGCGCAGGTCTGGTCGTAGATGAGAACCGTGCAGCCGGGAATTTCCGCTAGTACCTTCTGCACCGCCTGCAGATCGTCACGATGATGGAAGGTTATGCCCTTCGGCCATTCGATGCCCGGCGGGTATTTCTTCGGCTCGTCGCTAACGACGACAACGCGCTTGGCACCCTCCGCCGCCACCTGTGCCGCGATTTGCCACACGGTGAGGCCGCCGTCGTGCATCTGGCCCCCGGTCATGGCGACCGCATCGTTAAACAAAATCTTGTAGGTGATGTTGACGCCCGACGCGATCGCGGCGCGGATCGCCATGTAGCCTGAATGGTTATAGGTGCCGTCGCCAAGATTCTGGAACACGTGCGGCCGCGTCGAGAACGGCGCCTCGCCGATCCAGTTGGCTCCCTCGCCGCCCATGTG
>JBEVIJ010000055.1:0-6968 GCA_040510745.1 Xanthobacteraceae bacterium | reverse complement strand
TCTCGTATGACGCGACGCGGGCGTGCACCGTCGCCTGGCCGCTGCGATAGCCAACCATGAAGTGCAGCGCGGAAGCCGGCAGCAACCGGCCGGTGCGCGAGTTGGTCACGCAGTGCGCGGCGGTGAGGATCTTTTCGCGCGAGATAATCGCGCCGGTGCACGAGCCGCCCGCCTCGTTGAACAATTTGCCGATCGCCGACCACGGATAGACCGCGACGTCGACGGGCTCGCGATGAATCGAGCCGGTCACATCGGTTTCCGCCGCCGCAACCGGCGCAAGCATGCTGAGCGCCGCTGCCAACAGGCAGCGCGTGAGTTTGCCGACCATCCCCGTATCCCGTCCGGCGTCTTGAAGACGCTCTGATCGGGCGGATGATCTCGCTTTCGGATTTCAGTCCCGTTGAGAAACAGGATGTGCGTTGTGTTGAGAAACAGAGTTGCGAATGCGTTGCGCGAGACGCTTGCTCATCCGTTAACGCGTCATGGCCGGGCTTGTCCCGGCCATATCGCTTAGGGACGCACCCTGCCCACCTAAGCGGGATGCCCGGCACAAGGCCGGGCATGACGGCGGAAAGGTTTGAGTAAGCCTGCTGCGGATCACACCGGAACGCTGGTGGCGTCGTAGGTGAACAGCCATTCGTAGCGCTGCTTCACCTTATCTTCCTGCCATTCGCGAGAGACATAGGCCTCCGCGCCGGCGGCGTGCGCCATGTCGGGATTGTGGAAGCGCTTGGCGTTGTCGGCGGAGCCGCTGACCGCCCGGTTGGCGCGCTCGCGGCGCGCTGCTTCGTAAGAGTGCAGCGCCTCCGGCGCGATGCCGTGCCTGGCGATGCTGCGCGCGAGCACAAGCCCGTCCTCCAGCGCCATCACCGCCCCCTGCGCCAGCATCGGCAGCATGGAGTGGCAGGCGTCGCCGAGCAGCGTGACGCGCCCCTTGGTCCACGCCGGCATCGGGGGACGTGCGAACAGCGCCCATTTATACGGGACATCGACACGGCGGATGCATTCGTGGATCAGCGGATTCCAATTTTTGAAATCGTTGGAAAATTCGTCCTTGCTGCCCTGCACCGTCCAGCTTTCGACCCGCCAGTCGTCGCGCTCCAGGAGGCCGACGAAATTGAGCAGCGCGCCGCCGCGCACCGGATAGTGCACCACGTGACCGCCGGGCCCGACCCAGTTGGTGCCGACGTCGAGCTTGATGCCGGACGGCACCTGATCCCTCGGAATGAGCCCGCGCCAGGCGACGATGCCGGTGAACTCCGGCTGGTCGGCGCCGAACACCGAAAACCGCACGCGCGACTGCACGCCGTCCGCGCCGATGACAATCGCCGCGCGTGCCGCTTCGCCGTTCTCGAACTGGATCGTGACGCCATCATCGTCCTGCGTGATGCCGGTGCATTTGCGGTTGAGATGGATCGCGTCCGGCCGCTCGCAGCGGATCGCATCGAGCAGCACGGCATGCAGGTCGCCGCGGTGAAACATCATGTAGGGGAAGCCGTAGCGCTCGACCGAGATCGCGCCGAGGTCGAACAGCTTCCAGGTCTGCCCGGTGCTCCACAGCCGGATTTCCTTGCCGGCGACCACCACGCCGACCTTCTCGATCGCCTCGCCAAGGCCGAGCGCGTAGAGCACGCGGGTGCCGTTCGATGAAATCTGCACGCCGGCGCCGAGCTCTTTCAGCTCCGGCGCCTGCTCGTAGACGTCGACTGCGATGCCGTGGCGGATCAACGCGAGCGCCGCGGTCAACCCGCCGATGCCCGCGCCGACGATTGCAACGCTCTTGTTGTCCGCCATGCCGCCAGTCCACAATTGTCATGCCCGCGCGTGTCTTGGCGGGCCTCGGCAGGATTGTCATACCCACGAAAGCGGGCTCCGGTAACCTCGATGGTCGCGAAGAAAAACTCAAGGCTGGTGATGACCGGATCATCCGCTTTCGCGGACGATGACACCGAGAGTTGCGCGGCCATGCGAGTCCTGCTCACACTCTTTCTATTGCTGGTCACCGTCGCCCCGGCGCACCCCCAGACCGCGCCGTCAGCCGACGAAATCCGCGTCTACGCCGGACTGCACGAGGCCGCCGCCAAGGGAGACGCCGCCGAGATCGAGAAGCTGGTCAAGGAAGGCGAGCGGATCAACATCCAGGATTCGCGGAGCCGCACGCCGCTGCACGTCGCCGTCTATATGAAGAAGCACGACGCCGCGCGACTCCTCCTGAAACTCGGCGCCAACGCCAACGCGCTGGAGATCGACCGCTACGACATCGTTACCATCGCTGCGGTGGCGAACGACCTCGAGATGCTCAAGCTGGCGCTCGACGGCGGCGCCAGCGCCCGCAACATCACCAGCCGCTACGACGGCACCGCGTTGATCGCGGCGGCGCATCTCGGCCACGCCGAGGTGGTGCAGATGCTGATCGCCGCCAGGGCGCCGCTCAACCACGTCAACAACCTGGGCTGGACCGCGCTGATGGAATCGATCGTGCTCGGCAACGGCGGCAGGAACCACACCGACACGCTGAAGGCGCTGGTCGACGCCGGCGCCGACGTCAATATCGCCGACCGGCAGGGCACAACGCCGCTGCAGCACGCGCGGCGGCGCGGTTATGTCAATATGGCGCGCATCCTGGAGGCGGCCGGTGCGCGCTAGCATCCTGCACGCGTCGCTGTCGCGCTTGGCTTTGCACTTCCCGCTCAGGCCCAAACCTATCCCTCTCGCGCCATCACCATCGTGGTGCCGGTGGCGCCGGGCGGCGTCTCCGACACGCTCGCCCGCGCGCTTGCGTCGCGGCTTTCGCCCGCGCTGGGCCAGCAGGTGGCGATCGAGAACCGCGGCGGCGCGGCGCACACCATCGGCGCAGCGGCAGTCGCCAAGTCCGCGCCCGACGGCCACACCCTGCTGCTGACCGAAGGCACCGCGCTGATCCCGAACCTGTACAGGAGCCTGCCCTACGATCCGGAAACGGATCTCGTTCCAGTCGGCGGCCTCATCACCATCAACCAGGGCGTGGTCGTCACGCCCGCCCTGCCCGTGAACAACGTCAGCGAACTGGTCGCGCTCGCCAAGTCGAAGCCGGAGGGCTTGAGCTACGCCAACTTCGGCGCCGGCGGGCAGCTCAACATGGCGCTGCTGTCGGGCGTCACCGGCGCCAAGTTCGTCGGCGTGCCGTATCGCGGCTCGGGGCCGGCGATGAACGACGTGATCGCCGGCCATGTGCCGATGATCGTGGCGAGCGTCGGGATCGTGGCACCGCTGGCGCGCGCCGGCAAGGTCAGGCTGCTGGCGGTGACCGCGTCGAGGCGCGTGCCGCAACTGCCCGACGTGCCGACCATCGCCGAAGGCGGCTGGCCGGCGTTCGAAGCGACGTTCTGGTTCGGGCTGTTTGCGCCGCGCGGCACGCCGCCCGAGATTGTGGCAAAGATGAACGCCGAAGTGCAGCGTGTCCTGGCCGACGCCACGTTTCGCGAGCGCTCCCTCGATCCGTACATGTTCCAGCCGTTGCCGGGCTCGCCGGCCGATTCGCCGGCATCATCCGGGCAGATGTCCAAAAATGGGACCGCGTAATTCGCGAAGCCAACATCAAATTCGACTAGCGCACGCAAAGTTGCGAAGGCCCATTGCGCCGGCGGTTGCGCGCGGTAGGAAACTGGCGGCATCGACTGGGACGATGGAGGGTAAGATGCGTACAGCCCTGTTCGGTATACTCGCTGCTGCCTGTCTCGCGGCAACGCCGCTCACGTCTAAACCCGCGAATGCGCTCGCGCTGCCGTCCGTTGCCGGAATGGTTGCGGCAGCCGACGAAGTGAGCGTCGCGCCGCAAAACGTCTATTACGGCTATCGGTACTACCGCCCTTGGCGGCCGGCCTACTACGGCGGCTACTACCGGCCTTGGCGGCCGTACTATCGGCCCGTGTACTACGGCTACCGGCCGGCGTATTACGGCTACTACCGGCCGTACTATCGCCCCGCGTACTACGGCTACGGCTACCGTCCGTGGCGGCCGTACTTTCGCCCCGTGTTCTACGGCGGCTTCAGGCCGTTCTACGGCGGCTGGTGGTAAGGGCCTGACGACGACGTAAGGCGGGCTTGCGCTCGCCTTACGAACCGTTCTCCTCGCCCTCTTCGCCGATCCGTTCGACCGACACGACCTTCTCGTCGTCGGCGGTGTTGAACACGATCACGCCCTGCGTCGAGCGGCCCGCGATGCGGATGCCGTTCACCGGACAGCGGATTAGTTGCCCGCCGTCGGTCACCAGCATGATCTGGTCGGCCTCCTCGACCGGGAACGAGGCGACCAGGCGTCCGATCTTGTCCTTGATCGTCTCGGCGCCCTTCTTGCCTTCCCAGATCGCCATCGCGACGATGCCTTTGCCGCCGCGGCCGGTGATCCGGTACTCGTACGACGACGAGCGCTTGCCGTAGCCGCGCTCCGACAGCGTCAGCACGAACTGTTCGGCCGCCGACATCTCGACGTAGCGCTTCTCGCCGAGCTCAATCGTGCTCGCCGCCGTATCCTCGGCGTCCGCCGCCATCTCTTCCGGCTCGTCGCCGGAGCCGCGCCGCACTGCGTTGGCGCGCTTGAGATAGGCCGCACGCTCCTCGGAATCGGCGTCGATGTGGCCGAGGATCGACATCGAGATCACCTTGTCGCCCTCATCGAGCGCGATGCCGCGCACGCCCATCGAGGTGCGGCCCTGGAAGACGCGCACGTCGGTGACCGGGAAACGGATGCACTGGCCGCCGGCCGCGGTGAGCAGCACGTCGTCCTTCTCGGTGCAGATCTGCACGTCGACGATGCCCTCGCCCTCGGCGAGCTTCATCGCGATGATGCCGGAGCGCCGCACGTCGACGAAGTCGCTGAGCTTGTTGCGCCGGACCGTGCCCTTGGTGGTGGCGAACATCACGTCGAGATTGCCCCACGTGCTCTCGTCCTCCGGCAGCGGCAGGATCGAGGTCATCAGCTCGCCCTGCTCGATCGGCAGGATGTTGATCAGCGGCTTGCCGCGCGCCTGCGGCGCCGCGATCGGCATCCGCCAGACCTTCTCCTTGTAGACACGCCCGAGCGAGGTGAAGAACAGCACCGGCGTATGCGTGGACGCCACGAACAGCCGCGACACGAAATCCTCGTCGCGGGTCTGCATGCCGGAGCGGCCCTTGCCGCCGCGACGCTGCGCCCGATAGGTCGACAACGGCACGCGCTTGACGTAGCCGACGTGCGAGACGGTGACGACCATGTCCTCGCGATGGATCAGATCCTCTTCGTCGACTTCGTCCATTTCCTCCGCGATGAGGGTGCGGCGCGGCGTGGCGAACTCGTCCCTGACCGCGGTCAGCTCGTCCTTGACGATCGACTGGATGCGGGCGCGCGAGCGCAGGATGTCGAGATAATCCGTGATCTCGGCGGCGAGCTTGTCGAGCTCGCCCTTGATCTCGTCGCGGCCGAGCGCGGTCAGGCGCTGCAGGCGCAGGTCGAGGATCGCCTTGGTCTGCTCGAGCGTCAGCTTGGCCGTGCCAGCCGACGAAACCCGATGGCGAGGGTCGTCGATCAGTGCGATCAGGTCGGCGGCGGTGGTTGCCGGCCATTCGCGCTCCATCAACTTCTCGCGCGCCTCGTTGGCATCCTTCGAGCCGCGGATCAGCTTGATGACCTCGTCGATGTTGGCCACCGCGATCGCCAGGCCCACCAGGACGTGGGCGCGGTCGCGCGCCTTGCCGAGCCGGTGCTTGGTGCGCCGCGACACCACGTCTTCGCGGAAGGCGATGAAGGACACCAGCATGTCGCGCACCGTCATCACCAGCGGGCGGCCGCCGTCGAGCGCCACCATGTTGGCGCCGAAGGTCGATTGCAGCGGGGTGAAGCGGTAGAGCTGGTTGAGCACCACGTCCGCCATGGCGTCGCGCTTGAGTTCGATCACGACGCGATAGCCGTCGCGGTCGGATTCGTCGCGCAGCTCGGCGATGCCGTCGATCTTCTTCTCGCGCACCAGCTCGGCCATGCGCTCGATCATCGTCGCCTTGTTCACCTGATACGGAATCTCGGTGATGATGATCGCCTCGCGCTCCTTGCGGATCTCCTCGATCGCGACCTTGCCGCGCATCACGATCGAGCCGCGGCCGGTATGATAGGCGGAACGGATGCCCGCGCGGCCGAGGATGATGCCGCCGGTCGGGAAATCGGGCCCCGGAATGATGTTGACGAGATCGTCGACGCTCAGCGCCGGATCGTTGATCAGCGCCACGCAGGCGTCGACCACCTCGCCGAGATTGTGCGGCGGGATGTTGGTCGCCATGCCGACGGCGATGCCGCCGGCGCCGTTGACCAGCAGATTGGGAAAGCGCGCCGGGAGAACGACCGGCTCGTGCTCGTTGCCGTCGTAGTTCGCCTGGAAATTGACGGTGTCTTCGGCGATGTCGGTGAGCAGCGCCATCGCGGGCTTGCCCAGCCGGCACTCCGTGTACCGCATCGCCGCCGCGGGATCGCCGTCGACCGAGCCGAAGTTGCCCTGCCCGTCGATCAGCATCAGGCGCATGGAGAAATCCTGCGCCATGCGCACCAGCGCATCGTAGATCGCACTGTCGCCGTGCGGGTGATACTTGCCCATCACGTCGCCGACCACGCGCGCCGACTTCACGTACTTTTTGTCGGGCGTGTGGCCCTGCTCGTGCATCGAGTAGAGGATACGCCGGTGCACCGGCTTGAGGCCGTCACGCACGTCCGGCAGCGCACGCGACACGATCACGCTCATGGCGTAATCGAGGTACGAGCGTTTCATCTCGTCGACGATGGAAATGGGGCGGTGGTCGGTGGGCGGATTCCCTCCGGGCGGCGGATTTTCGAGGTCAGCCAAGTGCGAATTCCTGATGGTCGGTGAACGAACTGGGAGCGGCCTGCAGGGCCGCCCGGTGCGCGCATTTCACGGCGGATCCGGGAGCGAATCTCGCGTTGATTTTCATACCTGATTCAGGGCCCG
>JBEVIJ010000054.1:0-34098 GCA_040510745.1 Xanthobacteraceae bacterium | reverse complement strand
GGAGGAGCTCTACGGCCAGCTTGGCGCGATCAGCGTCGGCGCGGGCTGGGCGAAGAAAACGCCGTCGCTGTGGGCGGAGCCGAAGAAGACGTTCCAGCCGCACGTGTGGCACTACGACCAGGCCAAGGGCGCGCTCGATGCCGCCGGCCGGCTGATCAACACCGAGCTCGCCGAGCGCCGCAATCTGATCCTGCAAAATCCGGCGACCGGCTACGCCACCTCGCGCACCATCGTCGCCGCCTACCAGATGATCATGCCGGGCGAAAAAGCGCGCTCGCACCGCCATACGCCGAACGCGCTGCGGCTCATCATCGACGCGGAGCCCGGCGCCTATACGGTGGTGAACGGCGAGCGGCTCGCGATGATGCCCGGCGACGTGGTGCTGACGCCGAACTGGTGCTGGCACGGCCACGGCAACGAAGGCCGCGCCTGCGCCTACTGGCTCGACGTGCTCGACGTGCCGCTGGTGCAGTTGCTCGACCCGATGTTCTTCGAGCCGCATCCCGACGAGTTCGAGACCGAGATCACCGTGCCCAATTCGTCGCCGATGCATTTCGCGTGGGCGGATACGGAACGCCGGCTCAAGGACGCCGAGGCGAAGGCGAACGGTTCAAGCCACGTCGAGATCGCGCTGGGCGATCCGGCGCTCGACACCATGGCGCTGTCGATGATCAGGCTCAAAGCCGGCGCCGCGACGCCGGCGCGCAAGGCGATGGCCAACAACGTGTTTGGCGTGGTGCAGGGTGAGGGCACGACGACCGTGGACGGCGAAACGCTGCACTGGAAGCGCGGGGACGTGCTCGTAGTTCCGTCCTGGCAGCAGCACATGCATCACAGCACCGATGGCGCGGTGCTGTTCCGCTCCACCGACGAGCCGGTGATGCAGAAGCTCGGCTTCATGCGCGAAGCGTAGTAGCCGCCGCGGTTGTCAAATTGCGCCGAGCCAGACGATCGCGATCGTGCGGCCTTGAGTAGTCCACGCTAGGTCCGATGGGGACGATGCCGTTCGAGCCTACGGGGCCGGCCTTGCTGAATACTCCGCGCTTCATGCCGGCGACGTCGCAGACGTCCACTATGCCGGGCGTCTGGTACAGCTCGCGAAGGTAGTTCGAAAGATTTCGGTATTCATCGAGACGGCGCAGATTGCACTTGTACCCGACGTAATAGCAGGGATCGAAGCGCACCAGGCTCGGAAACAGCCGCCAGTCCGCCTCGGTCTCGGCGTCGCCGCACAAGTAGCGTTGCTTCGAAAGCCGTTCTTCCAGCCCGTCCAGCGTCCCGAACAGGAGTTTGATGGAACTGTCGTAGGCCTCCTGTGAGATTGAGTAGCCGCAGCCGTTGACGGCATTGTTCACACCTTTGAGGACCAGCGCATTGGTTGCGTCGATTTCGGGGCGCAGGGTTTCGGGATAGTAGTCCGGCGACGGCTGCGCGACGCCGGCAAATGCCGTGTTGAACATCCGGATGATTTCGGAAGACTCGTTGTTGACGACGCGGCGCGCCTTGGCGTCCCAAAGCGTTGGGACCGTCACGCGCGTGGTGCAGGCCGGATCGGCGATCGTGTAGAGTTCATGAAGCCACCGGACGCGCCGGTCGGTCCCGGGCACGATGTGGCCCTGTTCCCCGAATGACCATCCCTGGCCGCCGGGCTCCTGAAACGTGTTGGTCAGCGTCACGAAAGGCTCGAGCCTTTTGAGCGTGCGCATCAGCGTGGCGCGATGAGCCCACGGGCAAGCGACGGCACAGTAAAGATGATAGCGGCCAGGCTCAGCGGGAAACTCGGAGCGGGCTTCGTTGCCGATACGATCGCGGAAAACAGAATCGCGCTTGAAGTAGAGCCCTTTGTCGTCGTGTTGGACGAGCACATTCTCGGCGCTCCATTTCCCGTCGACGAGTTGTCCCATTCATCTTCTCCGCACAATCCACGCGCCTTTATTGCTCGGCCTTGATGTTCGCCGCCTTGATGATCGGCCACCACTTGTCGGTCTCGGCCTTGTGGAAGGCGGCGAGCGCTTCCGGCGTCTGTTGCCCGAGCGGCGGGATTTCCGAGCCGATCTCGGCGACGCGTTTGCGCACGACCTCGTCGGCCAGGATCTCGACCATGGCCGCGTTGAGCCGGGCAAGGACGTCTTTTGGAGTGCCCTTGGGCGCCCAGATGCCGGTCCACACCGAAATGTGCACGCCCGGCACGCCCGCCTCGTCGATGGTCGGAATGTCCGGCGCCGCCGCCCAGCGGTTCTTCGCCATCACCGCGTAGGCCTTGACCCGGCCGCCGCGCACGTGCGGCAGCATCTGCGATGCCTCGGCGCCGATCCGCATGTCGACCTGCCCCGCCAGCAGATCCTGGTTCGCCGGGCCGCCGCCGCGGTAGGGCACGAACTGCATGCGGGTGCCGGTCTCGCTCTGGAAATGGAGCCCGCTGACGTGGCCGGGGCTGCCGGCGCCGACGGTGGCCGCGGTCGCCTTGTCAGGGTTGGCCTTCAGCCAGGCAACCAGTTCCCTGAGGTTGTTCGCAGGCATGTTCTGCCGCGCGACGATGATGGTCGGCGCGGCCGGCAGCATCGCAATCGGCTCCAGATCCTTCAGGATGTCGAACTGCACCGGATAGATCGCGGGACCGCCGACATGGCTGGTCCAATTGCCCATGCTCAGCGTGTAGCCGTCCGGCGCCGACCGGACCACCCGTGTGACTCCGATGCCGCCGGATGCGCCGCCGACGTTCTCGATGATGATCGTCTGGCCGAGCGCCGCACGCATCCGGTCGAGCAAGATGCGCGCCAGCGTGTCGACCTGACCGCCGGGCGGAAAGGGCACAATGATGCTGATGGGGCGTGACGGGTAGCTCTGCGCCGTCGCGTTGGCGATTGGGCCGAGCGTGGCTGCGAATGCCGCGGCAAGAAATGCCGCCGTTCGCATCTTCATGATCCGCTGCATGACCGCGTTCCTTCTTTGCCCGGAGACAATCACTGCTTCTGAACGCCAGCCTCGTCCACCGTCTTGGTCCAGGTCGCCAGCTCGCGCGCCACGCGGTTGCGCATCTCCTGCGGTGAGCCGGCGGCCGGCGATCCGCCCATGCCGGCGAGCCGCGACTTCACCTCCGGCAAATCCACGGCCTTTCGCACCTCGGCGTTCAGGCGGTCGACGACCGGCTTGGGCGTTCCGGCGGGCGCCGCCATCGCGAACCAGCTCCGCACGTCGAAGCCTGTAGTGTTGAGCGCCTGATCGACGGTCGGCACCTCCGGCATCCTGTCGTCGCGTGTATTGGCGGTGGTGGCGAGCGCGCGGAACTTGCCGGCCTTGACGTTCTCGATCGCCTGCGTCGGTGTCACGATCGAGAACTGGATCTCGTTCGCCAGCAGCGCTGTGATGATCGGCGCGTCGCCACGGTAGGGCACGTGCAGGAACTTCGCGCCGGTGCGGCTGCCGACCAGCTCGATGCCGAGATGGTGGGTCGAGCCCGGTCCGGTGCTGCCGAAGGTGAGCGTGCCTGGCGCCGCCTTCGCCTTGGCGACGACGTCGGCGAGCGTTTTGAACTCGGAATTCGCCGGCACCACGATGAAGAAGGGAATGGTGACGATGTTGGAGATCCAGTCGAAGCTGTTCACGGTGTGGAACGGCAGCGACTTGAACATGGCGCCGAAGATCGCGTGGCCGCCGGGCGTCACCAGCAGCGTGTAGCCGTCCGGCGCGCTGCGCGCGGCCTCGGCGGCGCCGAGCGTGCCGGCTGCGCCCGGCTTGTTCTCGATCAGCAGCGATTGGCCGAGTCCCTTGGACATCTCGGCGGCGACGATGCGCGCCGCGACGTCGGTCCCGCCGCCCGGCGGGAATCCGACCACAACCTTGATCGGGCGGTTGGGATAGTCCTGCGCGCTCGATGGCGTCGGCAGCAGCAAAAGGGTCAGCAGCCCGACGAACCATCCACGCATCGTCATCCTCCCATTCCATTCCGCGCGTTGGCCGCGCGTTGAGCGGACACTGTATGCGAACAACTTGGGTTCTGTCGATTTGGCGATATAGTCGCGGCCCTTCAGGGAGGCATCATGGACCTTAATCTGCGCGGCCGCCGCGCGCTCATCACCGGATCGTCGAAGGGCATCGGCCTGGCCATCGCGCGCACGCTGGCCGCCGAAGGCGTCCACGTCCAGCTCGTGGCGCGCACGCAATCCGAGCTGGACAAGGTGACGGCGCAGATTACGGCAGATTACGGCGTCGAGGCCGAGGGCCATTCCGCCGACCTGAGCGACAGCGCGGCAGTGAAGAAGGTCGCGGCGGCGGCAGGCGAACTCGACATCCTGGTCAACAGTGCCGGCGCCATCCCGCGCGGCACATTGCTCGACATCGACGAGGAGCGCTGGCGCAAGGCCTGGGGCCTCAAGCTGTTCGGCGCCATCAACCTGACGCGCGAGATTTATGGGCCGATGTGCAAGCGCGGCAAGGGCGTCGTCATCAACATCGCCGGCCTCGCCGGCGAGCGGCCCGACGCCTACTATATCGCGGGAAGCTGCGCCAACGCGGCGATGATCATGTTCTCGCGTTCGCTCGGCGGCGACAGCATCCGGCACGGCGTGCGCGTGCTGGCGGTCAATCCCGGCCCGGTCGAGACGGAGAAGCACGTCAACGATACCAAGCGGCTGGCCAAGGAGAAGTTCGGCGACGAGAACCGCTGGCGCGACGTGATGTCCGGCCTGCCGATGAAGCGCGCCGCCACCACCGACGAGGTGTCGGGGATGGTGGCGTTCCTCTGCTCGGATCTCGCCTCTTACATCAGCGGCAGCGCGATCACGATCGACGGCGGGCTGCTGACGGACTCCGCGATCGGCGTGAAGCGAGGGTAGGCTCGCTACAGCTTCGGGATGCCGGCCTGCTCAAGGATGGTCTTGAACATGTTCATCTCTTTGGTGACGCGCTCCCAGGCCGCTGCTGCGCCCGTCGGTCTCACCTCAAAGCCGGCGTTGAACAGCTTCTCCTTGGTCGCGGGCTCGCGGAGAATCTTGAGCGTCTCCGTCTCGATCCATTTGATGGCTTCGGGCGGCGTTTTTGCCGGAGCGAGCAGGGCGGTGTCCACCGACAACACAAAGTCCTTGTAGCCGGCCTCGGCCATAGTCGGGACATCCGGCAGGTCAGGCCAGCGATTCTCGCCGGTGACGGCAAGGCAGCGCAGTGTGCCGGCCTTGATGTGAGCCGCTGCGGGCGGCAGCGAGCCCGAGCACATCTGCACCGTGCCGCTCAGGAGCGCTTGCAGAGCGTCGCCGCCGCCCTTGAATACGACGTTCTGCAGTTTCGGCAGGTTCTCGCGCAGCTTCAGCAGTTCGGTGGCGATGAACGAAACGGTTCCAATCGGCGGGCTTGAGATGTTGACCTTGTCGGGGTTGGCGCGCGCATAGGCGACGAACTCTTTCATTGTCTTGACCAGCAGCTCAGACCTGATCGCCCAGGTGCTCGGCGACGTCGCCAGTTCGCACACACCGACAAAATCCTTGTGCAGATCGTACGGCACTTTGTTGTAGAGGGCGGGATTGACCGAGACGACGTTAGTGCAAAGCAGGAGCGTGTAGCCATCCGGTTCGGCCCGCGCGACGTTGGCCATGCCGATGTTGCCGCCGCCGCCGCCGATGTTTTCGATGACCATGGCCTTGCCTGTCGCTTGCTGGATCGCCCCCGTGATCATGCGTCCCACGAGATCGGAGGGGCCGCCGGGGGTGTTTGCCACGACGATCTTGATCGGCCGGTCCGGAAAGGCGGCGAGGGCGGAATGGACACTCAATATCGATGGCGCGGCAATGCCTGCGGCAACGGCGCTCGTGGTCTTGATGAATTTGCGCCGCGTGAATTTCGAGCCAGCGTTGAATGACATTCGTCCCGCTCCCTATGCAGTCCAAGGCTACCGACGGGCTATATCTTGCGACGGGGTTGGCGGCCGGCCAAGCACTTTCAGGCCGGCTACGGTGCGTAAGCCCAGACCTCGATCTGCAGCGTCGCGCCCGGCACCGGAAGCGGCGAGGGCACCTCGACCGCGGAGAACGGCAGCGGCCGTCCGCCCATGCGGCGCTCCCACACCTTATAGACCGGATAGAAATCGCGGATGTCGGTGAAGAACATCAGCACGCGCACCGCATTTCTGAGCGAAGTGCCCGCCGCCTCGCAAAGCTTGCTGACGTCGTCGATGATGCGCCCGGCCTGCGCCTCGGCCGGCGAGGAGAACTGCGGCTGGCGCGGATCGCTTGCCGCGCCGGTAACGAGGCCGTCGCGGTCGATCGCCATGAGTCCTGACATGAACAGCAGGTCGCCCGCCTTCACCGCCTGCGGCTGATCGAGGAATGCGGTTGTGACGCCGGCGTCGATGTGGCGCTTCGCTGAAGCGCTGCCGGGCTTCACCGCAATGACATTGATCTCGATCTTGCCGTCATAGGGCGCGAGGCCGTGATCGATACAGGGGATGATCGACAGTGTCGGCTTCGACGCACCGAAATGCTTCGACCACGTCTCGTTGAAGGCGGAGTAGTCGTCCCGGTCGGTGAGATAGACCTGGGCGTGGATCACGTCCTCGAGCTTAGCGCCGGCCAGCGCCAGCGACTTCACCATGCGCTGCGTGATGATGAACTCGGTCTCCAGCTTGATCGGCTGGCCAGCCCATTGCGTCCCCTCGGTCATCAGCGCGGCGCTCGCGACGCCGTTCCGGCGCGGCTCGTCGCCGACCGCCAACGAGGTGATGCCCGGGATGAAGATAAAGTCGCCGACGGTGAGCGCCGGCGAATAGCCCGACGTCGGACGGCCCTCGAGCTGCTTGTGCTTGAGATGCGTGACCTCGAAGCCGGGTCCCGGCACGACGCCCATTGCCTGGATGTTCATGTCGGAGCCCGGCAGCAGCAGGCCCTGCTGCGCGATCGAGGTCGACGGCGGGATGCGGCCGTTGAGGTGCTCGCGCCGCACCAGCTGATAGGGCGGCACCGCCTTCACGGTCGTGTAGTACTGGTCGGTGCGAACCAGGTTGTCGTGGTCGGTGCCGGCGGCTTTCAGCACCGCATCGAGGTTCTCGAAGATGCGCTTCGCCTCCTTCTCGCGCTTGGGGCGCCCGCCATGCGGCAAGCGCTCTGCCAGCACGTCCGGCGCGATCCCGGTCGTGAAATCCTGCGCCATCAGCCCGGTGGCGAACACCCATCGCCCGGCCTTGATGCCGCGCGCGAACTTGACCTTGCCCGATCCAAGCTCGACGGGGAGCAGCGGCTCAACCGCGGATGCTTTGTTATCGGTCATTGACGCCCCCGTTTGACTGCAAGGTCGGCAACTGTCGCACCTGGACCTGCGGTTTGGGAAGCTGCGCCGGATGGGCCTAGCCATGCCTTTCCATCAGGCGTTCAATGCGCAGAGACATGCGGTCCGGGCTGGCATGTCGCATGCATGATCTGCCGCGCATTCGCTACACTCCCGTGTGTTGGAAGAGGAGCCGCTCCATGACAATCCGACTGCAACTTTGGCTGGCGCTGTTCGGTGCGCTGCTGTTCGGCGCGATGCCTGCCGCGTACGCGCAGAGCTATCCGAACCGGGCGATCAATCTGGTCGTGCCGTTCGCGGCCGGCGGCCTGACCGACGTGCCCGCGCGGGTGTTCGGCGCCATGTTTCAGGAGAAGATCGGACAGAACGTTGTGGTCGAGAACAAGACCGGCGGCACCGGAACGATCGGTGTCGCCTATGTGTCGCGCTCCGCGCCCGACGGTTACACGCTGCTCGCCAATTCGGTTGCCGATGCGCAGAACCTTCATTTCGTGACGGTGCCGTACCACCCGATCGACGATTTCTCGCAGGTGGGCTGGATCGTGGACGGTCCGCCGATGGTGCTCGTCGTCAACGGCGCGCTGCCGTATAAGACGCTGGCGGACATGGTCGCCGATGCGCGGGCGAACCCGCAGAAGCTCAGCTTTGGCACCTCCGGCCCGGCTTCGGGTCCGGCGATGGCGCTGGCGCTGCTCAACGCCGCCGCCAAGATCGACATTGTCGGCGTGCCCTACCGAGGCTCCGGAGAAGCCGCGCGCGCGGTGACCGGCGGCCAGATCCAGGGCGTGTTCACGTTCTACTCGCAGGCGAAGCCGCTCACCGATGACGGCAAGCTGCGCGCGCTCGCGGTTGCGAGCCCGAAAAGACTCCCAGACTGGCCCGACGTGCCGACCTTCCTGGAGCTTGACTACAAGATCGACTTCCGCGGGTTTGTCGGAATGGCCGCGCCGGCCAAGACGCCGAAGCCGGTCATCGAGTACCTCAACAAGCAGCTCAACGCGGTGGTGCAAACCGATCTGTTCAAGAAGCGCATGAGTGAACTCGGCATGTCCGTGCCGGCTGCCTCCGACAACACGCCGGAAAAATACGAAACGTATATCAAGGAAGAAATCGTCCGGCAGGGCGAGGTCGCCAAGCTGATGGGCGTCACCAAGCCGGAGCCGGCAGCGCCGCAGCGGTAATCTCTCAACTGTCGTCCCCGCGAAAGCGGGGACGACAATCATCCTACGCCACCTTCGCCAGCTTCTCGCCGTTCGTCTCGATCTTGAACAGCTTCACCGCGTTGCCGCCGAGAATGTCGCGTTTCGCCTTTTCCTTGAGGAACGGCAGGTCGTAGATCGTCGACGGCAGGTCGAAGTCCCAGTGCGGATAGTCCGATGAGTAGAGCAACTGGCTCTCCGCTTTGATGCACTTGAACGTCGCTTCGAGCAGGCTCATGTCGCGGGGCATTTCCATCGGCTGCGACGCGTAGAACATGTCGGTGATGTACTCGCCCGGCAGCTTCTTCAGGCCGGGGCATTCGGACGAGCGCATCATGTACTCGTTGTCGAGCCGCTGGATCATGAAGGGGAGCCAGGCGAGCCCGCTCTCGATCCAGAGCACCTTGAGCTTGGGGAAACGCTCCGGCAGCGCGTTGAGCACCCAGTTCGTCATGTGCACCATGTTGTACCAGACGAACCCGAGCGCATGGACGGAGATGAACTTGTTCATCATCCCCATCGACTGTTCGCCCCAGTTGTAGCCGGCGTGGAACGCCAGTGGCAGGCCGAGCTCCTCGATCGCCGAATAGACCTTCATGTACTGGTTGTGATGCACCGGCTGGAAACGCACCGATGTGATCATGAAGCCCGACACGCCTTTCTTGCCGGCGTATTCCTTCACCATCCGGTAGCTGGCTTCCGGGTCGTTGAACGGCAGATAGATCATCGAGCGGATGCGCGGCTCCTCACACAGCACGCGCTCGTAGAGCCATTTGTTGTAGGCAAAGGCCAGCGCGACCTCGGCCTCGACCTGCGGATGCAGACCGAGCTGCAGCATCGGCGAGGGGAACAGCACGGCGATATCGACGCCCATCGCGTTCATCCAGCGCCGCGTCAGCGAAACGTCGCGTTGCACGCCAGGATCAGGCTTCTCGATCTGGCGCAGCGGATAGCGCGTGGCGCGGCCGCCGATGTCCTGATAGCCGACCGAGCCCGGCATGAAGCCTGCGCCCTTGGAGTTGCCCGAGTTCGCCATCAGCGCAAGCTGCTTGAGCACCGGGTCTGGCATGTACTCGAGGATTTCGTTGAACGACTCCAGCTCATAGTGGTGCGAGTCGACATCGACGATCGGGAACTTGTCGTAGCCGCGCTGCTTCGCCTGCCGCGCCGCGTGCGACAGCATCTTGCCGGAGTCGAACTCGTCGACCTTCATGCGGCGATCATTGCTGAGCGGAAGTTCGACCATGTTCGTTATCCTTTTCGTCAGATCGCGACGTAGATATCTTCGCCGCGACGAACAACGTTGTATTTCCTGAGCCGCAGCCGCCGGTCGGCCGCGCACTCGCCGGTCTTGATATCGTATTCATAGCCGTGCCACGGGCAGACGAAGTTCACCTGCGTATCGGAGAATTGCTGGCCCACCAGGGTCTTGTCGGGCGCCAGCACGTTCTCGACCTGGTGCATGATCAGCCCTTCGCAGGCCGGCCCGCCCTGGTGCAGGCACAGGTTGGCGTAGGCGTAGAACTGGCCCTCCCAGTGGAACACGCCGATGTCGTGCGCGCCGTGCTGGATGATCCGGCGGTCGCCGTCGGGGAACTCAGATGCTCTTGCGACAAAGATTTCAGGCATTCGGTGCCACTCCGCAAAACGAGGCGCATCATACAACACACGGCAGCGCCGCCGTCACGCTGTACAGATCGGTGCCTGGCTGCTAATCTGGGCCGAGATCCCCGCTGCTTATGACCAGGAACCCTTCGATGAGGCTTCTCAGGGATTCATTGAAAATTTTGAGCTTGATCGCAGCGATCTTTCTCGGCTCCGGCGTCCTTGCGTTGGCGGAACAGCGCCTCGCGCTCAAGGGTTACGATCCGGTCGCTTACTTCACCGAGAAGCGCGCCATGCTCGGCGATGCCCAGCACCAGTACAATTGGGACGGCTCGACCTACCGGTTTGCCTCCACTAAGCACCTCGAACTTTTCAAAGCCGATCCGGATCGCTACCTGCCGCAGTACAGCAACCTGTGCGCCGCCTCGGTCGCGAAGGGTGTAAAGGTGCAGGGTCAGCCGGAATACTGGCTGGTGCACGATGGCCGGCTTTATCTATTCGGAGGACCACAAGGTCCTGCCTTGATGCGCGGTGACGCATCCATGAAGAGCGTGGCGGACAAGAACTTTTCGGCCGTGTCCCGGCTGCCAAACCCGCCGCAATAGCGATCAGAAGCCGGCGAGTTTCAGTCCTTCGCGCAACGAAGCGGCGTGAGCGGGATTCTTGAACCGCGAGCCCATCGATTCCAGGTCGAGTGTTGGCAGCTTCTGCCGCACGGCTTCGGCATACTGCGCTGCTTGGTCCTTCCGCCCTGACTGTGCGGCGGCGGCCGCGGCCAGTGTGTTGAAGACCGGGAAATCCGGATAGCGCGCGAGGCCAAGGTCCGCGATGCGCAGCACGTCATCGTACCGGCCCGCGAGATAGTAGGCCATCTCCAGATCGAACAGGTAGGTCGGCTCCAGTGTGGGATCGAGCTTTAGCGCCAGCTGGAGCGATTCGATCGCTCCGCCGATCTCTCCGGCAAACGCCTGGGCCGATCCCCATGCCGCGAGCGCGTTCGCATCGCTCGGATTGATTTCGACCGCTCGTTTGAGCGCGTCCTTCGATTGCTCGTATTCGGCGCGCACCGTCAGGACGCGGCCGAGCGCGCGATATCCGTCGGGCTCGCTGGGGGCGAGCGCGATCGCCTTTTGCGCATCCGCAGCGGCGCGCGAAAGATTGCGGTCGGGAAATTCGGTCCAGCCGAGGATGGCCAGCGAACGAAATGCGTCGGATTGCAGCGCCCAAGCGGCAGCATAATTCGGGTCCATCTCGATCGCCCGGGCGACCAGCTCCCGGAATTGGCGATTGGCCATGCGTGAACCCGAATAGCCGATCGCCCGGGCGCGCAACACGAGGTCGAACGCGCTGGCATTGGGCCGGGGTGGCTGGTCCAGTTGCCGCCGCGCTTCCACATGCGTGATGTTGGCTGCAAGTGTTCCTGCGATGCGGTGTGCGATGGTGTCCTGGAAGTCGAAGATGTCGGTCATCTCGCCGTCGTAGCGGTCGCTCCACATCACCGTGCCGTCGCGGGCTTGCGTCAATTGTGCCGTGATGCGCACCTGCTGACCCGAACGGCGGACGCTTCCCACGACCAGATAGCTTGCACCGAGTTCGGAAGTGACCTCATCCTGGGTCGGTGGCTGCTTCTTGTAGCGCAGCACCGCATTGCGGCCGATCACCCGGACTGTGTTGAAGCGACCGAGCGCATTGATGACCTCCTCGGTGACGCCGTCGGCGAAATACTCCTGGCTACTATCGCCGGTTTGGTTGGCGAACGGCAGCACGGCAATGACCGGCATGGCACTGGCGGCGACCGGCTTCGATGGGGCGGTGTTTTGCACGACGGGGGTGCGATCCCGGGGCAATGTCAGCCACAGGATCGCGCCGAGGCCGATTGCCGCGGAGATTGCTACCGCGGCGATTGCCTTCGCCGACCAGCGTGGGCTCTCGGCGGGCGGCGGCGGTGCATCGAATGTGGCCGCGATCGATGCCCTCGATGCGATAGACCCTGATGGGATTGGCGATGTTTTTCAGGCTTTGCTCGCCGGCGTCCGCGATCGGGATTTCGATCTTGCCCCGCACCTGCCGGTATGCATCCTCCGATAGGCAGATGCCGCCGGCCGGCGCGATCTGTTCGAGCCGCGCCGCGATGTTGACGCCATCGCCGAACACGTCGCCCTTCTCGACGATGACGTCGCCGATGTTCACACCAATGCGAAACTCGATGCGGCGGTCGAGGGAAATATCCTGGTTACGCTTCGCCATGCCGTGTTGCCACGCCACGGCGCACGAAACGGCTTCGACGATGGATGGGAACGTCAGCAGCAGGCCGTCGCCCGTGGTCTTGACGATGGTTCCCTTGTAGGCGGCGATCAGCGCATCGATCAGTTCGGCACGATGCCGCCGCAGCCCCAGCAACGTGCCTTTCTCGTTCACGCCCATCAGGCGCGAGTAGCCCACCACGTCTGCGGCGACGATCGCGGCGAGGTGTCGCTTGATGGAGTCGGTCGGCAAGAGGTCAAAATCCCGGGTCGAGTGTCCTGGCATTGTAGCGGCTATCTCGGGGCGAATGGAGGGACGTATACTCGCGTAACAAACACAAAATGACGGGAGGCCTCATTGATCGTCGACATCTACACCCACATCTTCCCGGACCGCTTTTTCCAGGAATTGGAGCGCGGGTCGCCGAAGCTCGGCAACATGGGCAAGCGGCTGCGCTCGGTGCGCAAGCTGTTCGATCTCGACGCGCGGTTCCGCGACATGGACGAGATCGGCGAATACCGCCAGATCATCTCGCTGCCGAACCCGCCGATCGAGGACATCGCGGAAGGCGAGGTGGCGAAGACGCTGGCTCGCGTCGCCAACGATTCCATGGCCGAGCTGTGCGCCAAGCACCCGGACCGCTTCCCGGCGTTCGCCGCGGCGGTGTCGATGCACGACGTCGACTTTTCCATCGAAGAAGCGGCCCGCGCCATCAAGATGGGTGCTAAGGGCGTCCAGACCTTTACCAACATCGCCGGGCATCCGCTTGACGAGCCGCGGTTCCGGCCGTTCTTCGAAGCGATGGCCGCGCACGACCTGCCGGTCTGGCTGCACCCGGCGCGGACCTCCAGCATGCCGGACTATGCGTCCGAGCGGCGTTCGCGCTTCGAGATGTGGTGGTGCTTCGGCTGGCCATACGAAACCACGATCGCGATGGCGCGGCTGGTGTTCGACGGCATCTACGACCGGCACCCGAAGCTGAAGATCATCACGCACCATCTCGGCGGCGGCATGATCCCTTTCTTCGACGGCCGTATCGGGCCTGGCATGGACGTCCTCGGCGCCCGCACCGTCGATGAGGACCACACCAAGGTGCTGTCCTCGCTGAAGCGGCCGCATCTCGACTACTTCAAGGAGTTCTATGCCGACACCGCAATGTTCGGAGGAAAATATGGTCTGCCGTGCGGGATCGATTTCTTCGGGGCCGACAAGGTGGTGTTCGCGTCCGACGCGCCGCTCGCGCCGATTCCGGTGCACGTCAACGTGCTCGATCAGGTGCTCAACGAACTGAAGCTTGGCCCGGACGTGCGGCACAAGATCATGGCCGGCAACGCCGAGAAGTTGTTGAACATGAGCATCAAGTAGCTTGCGAACCCCCACTCCGACGCCGTTTGTTCACGCTTCAGCCATTCTTTGTCGGGCATATTCCCCCTCGTCGCGGGGATTCGGCATGCTTTCGAAACCGATCTGGGCGCTTGCGCTGAGCGTTGTGGCTGCGGCCCTGGCCGGTTGCGCCGAGGGCCAGAAGCCGGGCGAGCCCACCTTCTATCGCAGCATGGCGAGCGCGGGCGCGCAGCTCGATGCCAGCGCCGCGGCCTCGATGATCTCCGGCTACCGCGCCAACAATGGGCTGCCGCCGGTGACGCTCGATCCCGCGCTGATGAGCCTTGCCGAGGCGCAGGCGCGCGCCATGGTGGAGCGCGACAGGATCAGCCACAACACGGGCGGCGCCGCCTTCATCGAGCGGCTGCGGCGGTCCGGTTACGACGCCAAGGTCGCGGCTGAGAACGTCTCGGCCGGGTACCACACGCTGGCGGAGGCCTTTTCCGGCTGGCGGGATTCGCCGCCGCATCGGGCCAATATGCTGCTGCAAGGGGCGGATCGCATGGGCATCGCAGCAATTTACGCCCCGGGCTCAAAATACAAGGTTTTCTGGACGCTTATCATGGCCGCGCCGGACGACCGGAGGGGCTGAATCCGGAAATTTTTCAGCAATTGCCGCAATCCTGCCGCAGATGGCAGGCCCGCCGACCATCAAAATAACCCCATATTTATTGGCGAATCTCGCAGTTATCGGATTGCGAAGCGCCTATTTCCGTGTATTCAGGGCGTCATTCTTTCCAAGGGAGTCGCGAATCATGGCCACTCAGCCCGGTACCGGTACCAAGCCGAAGGTAACCACCATTAGCACCAAGCAGCTCGCCGCCACTTTGGCCGGCGACCATGAAATGCCGAAGAAGCAGGCCGAGGCCCTTCTGGGTGATCTGATCGGCCTCCTGACCAAGCACCTCAAGAAGGGCGACCGCATCCGCCTCAACGGGCTTGGCATCCTCGTCGTCCGCAAGCGCGCCGCGCGTATGGGCCGCAATCCCGCGACCGGCGAGCCGATCCAGATCAAGGCGAGCAAGAAGGTTGCCTTCCGCGCCGCCAAGGAGCTCAAGGAAGCTGTCTAGGCTCGACGCTTCGCTGAAATGCAAACACCCGGCCTCGCGGCCGGGTGTTATGCTTTTGCGGGACCGCATCTAGTTCAGTGGCGCGGAATTCTCTTCTGCCAGGTTGAGCACGATGTACTGGTCCTCGCCGACCTTCACGACGGCGGCGATCGCCTCGTCCGGATCCTTGGTCGGCTGCGCCTCGGCGTCGTACATTTCGTAGATTTCGCGCGTGATGCCATCGGAGCAATACGCGGTTTGCTCATCCATGTTCACAAGCACGACGTCGACTTCGATCACAGCACGCACTCACGCTACGCAAGACAAGAACCACGTTGCCTATACAAGGCGGCGGGGCCAAGGCTAGCCCGTTCCGGTTAATCGAATCAATGCCGCGAATTGTGGCGGCATCCTGCGGTGCGGGCCTGGCATTTCGCGAATGCAGATTTTGTCTGACGAGTCGCATGCCGGTCGTTCGCAAATGCAGATCGTTGCTGCGAAGTCGGCGTCCGGCATGACGAAAATGCAGATCGCGCCTGATGATTGGCGCCGCATTCCCGCCATAGCATTTTTTTGCAGCGCCACCGTCCGTTCACGCTCTAGACCTCATGGCGGGACCTCTCTAGCTTCCCCGGCATGCTGCCGCCGGGCCCCGACTACGACGAGATTCACCGTGCGTTCCGCTGGCAGATTCCGGCGGAATTCAACATCGGTGTCGAGGTGTGCGACCGCTGGGCCGATCGCGAACCCGGCAAGCTGGCCATTGTTGCGGTCGGCGCAGACGGCAAGGCGCACGACGTCAGCTACGGCTGGCTGCGCGACACTTCGAACAAGCTCGCCAACGCGCTCGCGGCCAATGGCATCGCGCCCGGCGACCGGGTCGCGATCTTGCTGCCACAGGCGCCCGAGGTCGCGGCGATCCACATCGCGATCTACAAGGTCGGCGCCATCGCGCTGCCGCTCGCCATGCTGTTCGGCACCGAGGCGATCTCCTACCGGCTGCAGAACTCGGGCGCGAAGGCGCTGATCACCAACGCGCAGGGGCTCGCCAAGGTCGTGCGGGGTGAATTGCCGGACCTGCAATTGATGCTGTCGGTCGATGGGCCGGGCGACGGCGCGCTCGGCCTTCACCAGACGCTGGAGCGCGCCTCCGCCGATCTTACGCCGCGCAAAACCTCGGCCGACGATCCCGCCATGATGATCTACACGTCCGGCACCACCGGCCCGCCCAAGGGCGCGCTACATGCCCACCGCGTGCTGCTCGGCCATATGCCAGGGATCGAGATGCCGCACGATTTCTTCCCGCAGCCGGGCGATCGGTTCTGGACGCCGGCAGACTGGGCCTGGGCCGGCGGCCTGCTCGATTGCTTGCTGCCGAGCCTCTACTGCGGCGTGCCGGTGGTGGCGCGCCGCTTCGACAAGTTCGATCCCGACGAAGCCTATGCCGTGATGGCGCGCCACGGCGTGCGCAACGCGTTCATCCCACCCACCGCGCTGCGCATGATGCGCTCGGCGGCGGATCCGCGCGGCCGCTACGACCTCAGGCTGCGCACGGTGGGCTCCGGCGGCGAGGCGCTGGGCGCGCAGACCTTTGAATGGGGCAAGGCGGCGCTCGGCGTCGCGATCAACGAGTTCTACGGCCAGACCGAATGCAATCTGGTGCTGTCGTCGGGCGCCATGATCGGCGTGTCGCGGCCGGGCGCGATCGGCAAGCCGGTGCCGGGCCATCAGGTCGCGGTGATCCGCCCCGATGGCACTTTGGCGCCGCCCGGTGAGCCGGGCCAGATCGCGGTCAGGCGTCCCGATCCCGTGATGTTCCTCGAATACTGGGACAAGCCGGAGGCCACGCGCGAGAAATTCATCGGCGACTGGATGACGACCGGCGATCAGGGCGTCATGGACGACGACGGCTACTTCTCGTTCGTCGGCCGCGACGACGACGTCATTACCTCGGCGGGCTACCGCATCGGACCCGGCGAGATCGAGGACTGCCTGATCAAGCATCCAGCGGTGGCGCTAGCCGCGGTGGTCGGCAAGCCCGATCCGATGCGCACCGAGATCGTCAAGGCGTTCGTTGTCTTAAAATCCGGCGTCGCCGCGTCAGACGCGCTTGCCGCCGACATCCAGGGCTTCGTGCGCACCCGGCTGTCCGCCCACGAGTATCCGCGCGAGGTCGCCTTTATCGCGGAGATGCCGATGACCACGACCGGAAAAGTGATTCGCCGGCTGCTGCGCGCCAGGGCCTGACGGGGTTTCAGCCCGCCCGCCGCGCAGCCGCCCGCGCAACGCCTTGGCTGCGGAGAGCGCCGCGCGGCGCAGCGTCTCAAGCCGGCCAATCAGCCCGAACGGCAGCGCCGTGCGCTTCACCGCGATCAGCCGGTCGGCGAGTGCCAGCCGCCCATGCCACATGTGGTCCATCATCGGGTGACCCGCTGTGGCGCAGGAATCCACCTGCGCCATCCCCGGCTGCGCCGCCAGTTCTGGCGTCAGCTCGTGCACCAGTTGAACGCCTGGAGAGAAACGCGCGACGCCTTCGTTGTAGGCGATCTTCCAGAACCATCCGGTCTCGCCGGACTTGAGCGTGATCGCCACGGCGACGGCCTGCCCGCCGAGCTGCATGCGGTCGATCCGCGCCTGCCCCTGCGCCGCCAGCGAAGTCACCGCGATTTCTACAAATCTGCGCACGGCGGGGTCGTTGGCCGCCGCGGTCTGGGCGAGGCCTTTCCAGCCACTCGCCTCCAGCACCAGAAAATCTTCCAGCGCCGACGCGACCGGCTGCGGCGCGCTCACGCTGCTGAACGTCACCGGCGCGAATTCCTCAAGCCGGCGGCGCTGCCGCTGCAACTCCTTGCGCCGGCGCGGCGACACGGTCTGATCGTCCTGGTTGTTGCCGCGCTTGAGCATCGCGCGGCGGTGCTGACCGAACGCCGCGTGCGGCAAATCGTGGTACGACAGCACGGTTTCGAGCGCGCGTGCGAAGGCACCGGTTTCCGGCACCATCGGCAGCAGCAGCAAGGCCGGCGTCGCGGGGTCGTGAGCGAGATGCTCGAGCCATGCGGCGATCACTGCCGGTGCCTCATCGCGATCGACCAGCGGAACGCCGAGCGGGGCATAGGGATGTGTCCAGCCGGCAAGCGTTGGCAGCGCGCCTTGGCGCAAGCCCGTCAGGCGGGCCGGGAACAGCCCCAATAGTGTGCCGCCCTTGGTCCAGACCAGCACAGCGCCGCAGCCTTTGCCGAACACCGGCGCGGCGGCCAGCGCGAACGCCGGGTCGTAGAACACGTTGGGCTCCAGCGCGCGGGCGGCCAGCGAGCGCCATTCTGCAAGGATGGATTCCAGGCCGGAGATCGCGCGCCACTCGACCCGAAGCGTTGGACTTAGCGGGGCGTGCATGGCTATTGCCCCTTCGGGCGTCCCCAGATGAAGGCGTGCAGCTTGAGGCGGCTTCTGGTGATGAAAAACAGCAGCACGGATTCGACCAGCAGCGCGGTCGCCGTCGAAGCCGCCGCGCCTTCGATTCCGTAGCGCGGGATCAGCACGATGCAGAGCGCGAGGTTCACACCGAACGCGAACGCATAGACCATGGCGCAGATGCGTTGCTCGCCGACCATGCTGAGCAGCCGCTCGACCGGGCCGATCGCGGCGCGCGCCACAAGGCCCGCGGCGAGGATGAACATCACGCCGTAGCCCTGCACGAACGGCGCGCCGAACAGCGTCAGCAGCGGCTTACCCATGAGCAGGATGGCGGCGGTTGCGGCAACTGACGGCCAGAACGTCCAGCGGACTGAATCCGCGAGAAATTCCGCGAGCCGCTGGCGGTCGCCGGTGACGTGGTATTCGGTGAAGCGGTGCGCGACCGCCGCCGAGACTGCAAAGTAGACGAACGACACCAGCGCGATGGTCTTGGACGCGGCATAGTAGATCGCGATGTCCTCGGGGGGACGGAACTGCTGCAGCACCAGGATGTCGGTGTGCGTCAGCATCAGGTAGAAGCCGCCGACCATCAGCATGGGCAGCGACACCGCGAACCACGTTCGCGTGTCATTGGCCTTGCCGCCATGCCCGATCTCGCTGGCGATGCGACGGTTGAGCACGACGGTCTGCCCGATTGCGGTCACCGCCAGCGAAAAGGCCAGCACACCGACCACGGTCACCGCGTCGGTCGGCAGGTCAAACGCATAGGCTGCGCCCACCATCGCCAGCATGACGACGTGGCGGATCACGTACATCGGCATCAGCGCGAGCGGCACCCAGTTGTAAGAGCGCGCGATCCCGTCCTGCATCTGCATCAGCGCGTAGAAAGGCAGCGTTACGCAGGCGACCATAAGCGGCAGCACGACATAGTCCGCCAGCAGCGGCTCGAGCAGCTTGATGGCCAAGGCGCCGCAGATCGCGATGGCGGAGGCAGCGGCGACCGTGAGCCAGCGGCTGCCGGCGATGAAGCCACGCAGCAGCGCGATCGACTTGGCGTTGGAGTATTCCGGGATGAAGCGTTGTGCGGCGGAGGCGAGACCGAGGTCGGCGAACTCTCCGATCACGAGCACCCACGCCCAGACATAGACATAGATCCCGAACTCGAAGCTTCCCATCCAGCGCGCGAACAGGATCTGCGAGCCGAACACCAGCGCGGCGCTGACGACCCGGATGAGGAAAGCAGAGCCGGCGACCTTCTGCGCGATCGAGCTGTGGCTGACGTCGGCGCGCCACGCCTGCGCGCGGGCGAGCAGGCCCGCGAAACTCCCACGCGCCGGACGAGCCGATGCTTCGGAACCGATCAACGCCACTACACACCCCGCACGGCACGTCGGTCGGGCGACCGGCCCGCACGCCGCAGACCTAAGGAAGCGTTAACATTCGGTTGGGCGAAGGTGGCCTTAAGCCTTTGGCAAGGCTTCCAGTTCGGTCAAAACAGCCTCGACCGCCTTGCGTTCGTCGACTGTCAGGGCGGCCTGCGGCGGAACCGGATCGCCGACCGCGTAGCCCTGGGCCTGCAAACCGGCCTTGATGCAGGCCGCAAGGTTGAAACGGGCGAATGCCTCGTTGATCCGCCACAGCTTGCGCTGAAGTTCCATCGCCTCCGCCCAGCGGCCGGCACGGCACAGGTCAAAAAGCCGCACGCTCTGGCGCGGGATGACGCAGGCTGGCCCCGCCATCCAGCCGACCCCGCCGATCAGCATCACCGCGGCGGGAATGTGGGCGGAGGCTGAGAACACGCGCATCTCCGGCGCGCGGTTCATGATCGAGAGCAGCCGTCCCGTGTTGGTCGAGGCGTCCTTGATGTATCGGATGCGCGGATGCGACGAAAGTTTGGCGATCACGTCGAGCGAGAGGTCGCTGCGCTGGAATTGCGGGTTGGTGTAGAGCACGACCGGGATGTCGACCGCATCGGCGATGGCGCGGAAATAGTTTTCGATCTGCGCGTCCTTCACCGGAAAATACGCTTCGAGGATGGCGAGGATGCCGTCGGCGCCAAGCCGCTGGTATTGCTTGGCCTGCTCGACGGCGTCGGCAGTCGCGGTCGCCGCGACACCGGCGATCACCGGCACGCGCTTGTTGGCGGCTTCGATCGACGCCTGCACCACGGCGGTGCGTTGTTCGCGGTTGAGATAGGCGAACTCGCCGGTCGAGCCGAGCGGCGTCAGCCCATGCACGCCGGCCTTGATGAGGTCGTCGCACAGCTTGCCGAGCACGTCGGTCTTGATGCGGCCGGACGGATCAATGGGTGAGACGAGATAGGGAAAGACGCCGTGGAGGGGCATTTCGTTTTCTCCGTCATCATCGGGCCGGCGCGGAGCGCCGTGTCCCGGTGATCTCGATTCATTTGGCGATGTGCTTGCCTAAGCGGGATGGCCGGGACAAGCCCGGCCATGACGACGCCTAATCATCACTCTTGTTGAACTTCGCCAGCCCCTTCATCGCGAACGGCGCGACCAAAGCGATCAGCGCAATGGCGAGCAGGGTGGCCGAGATCGGTGACTGCACCAGCACCAGGGGATCGCCTAGGCTGATCTGCATCGCGCGTCGCAACTGCTGCTCCGCCATAGGCCCAAGGATGAGCCCGACGACCACCGGCGCCACTGGATAGTCGAACCGCCGCATCAGGAATCCCATCAGGCCGAACACGACGAGCATGGCGAGCTCGACCACCGAAGGCTTGGCGGCGATGGTGCCCATGGTCGCGAACACCAGGATGCCGGCGTAGAGCCACGGTTGTGGGATCGCGAGCAGGCGCACCCATAGCCCGACCAGCGGCAGGTTGAGCACGATCAGCATCACGTTGGCGATGAACAGGCTGGCGATCAGGCCCCACACCAAGTCCGGCCGCTCGGCGAACAGCAGCGGGCCGGGGTTGAGGCCGTATTGCTGGAAGCCGGCCAGCATCATCGCCGCGGTGGCCGAGGTCGGCAGGCCGAGCGTGAGCAGCGGAACCAGCGTGCCGGCGGCGGACGCGTTGTTGGCGGCTTCGGGTCCGGCGACGCCTTCGATCGCGCCCTTGCCGAATTCCTCGGGGTGCTTGGTCAGGCGCTTCTCGGTCGAATACGACAGGAACGTCGGGATCTCCGCGCCGCCCGCCGGCAGCGCGCCGATCGGGAAGCCGAACGCCGTGCCGCGCAGCCATGGCTTCCACGATCGCCGCCAGTCCTCTTTGGTCATCCAGAGTGAGCCACGCACCGGCTCGATCTTCTCTTCGCCCCGGTTCCGGCGCGAGGCGATGTAGAGCGCCTCGCCGACCGCAAACAGGCCGACCGCGAGCGTCGTGATCTCGACGCCATCGAGCAACTCCGGCACCCCGAACGAAAGACGCGCCTGGCCGGTGAGCTTGTCGATCCCAATCAGCCCAAGCGTCAGCCCGATCGCCAGGCTGGTCAGGCCGCGGATCGGCGACGAGCCGAACGTCGCCGACACGGTTACAAAAGCGACGCACATCAGCGCGAAATAGTCCTCCGGGCCGAATTGCAGCGCGATCTCGACCAGCCACGGCGCCAGCAGCACGATCCCCATGGTGGCGATGGTGCCGGCGACGAACGAGCCGATCGCGGCGGTGGCGAGCGCCGGGCCGCCACGGCCCGCCTTCGCCATCTTGTTGCCTTCGAGGGCGGTCGCGAGCGACGCGCTCTCGCCGGGCGTGTTGATCAGGATCGCGGTGGTCGAGCCGCCGTACATGCCGCCGTAGTAGATGCCGGCGAACATGATCAGCGAGCCGGCCGGATCGAGCTTGAAGGTGATCGGCAGCAGCAGCGCGACAGTGAGCGCCGGGCCGATGCCGGGCAGTACGCCGACCGCGGTGCCCAGCATGACGCCGATCAGCGCGAACAGCAGGTTCATCGGCTGCAGCGCGACGGTGAGGCCCTGGGCCAGTGCGGCGAGCGCGTCCATCAGAGCAACCGCTCGAGCGGCCCCGCCGGCAGCGACAGGCTCAGCAGCTTGGTGAACATCAGATAGACCGCAAGCGAGAGCACGAAACCGATCGCGAGGTCGGTCAGGATGGCGCGGCGGCCGAACGCGGTCGCGGTGGCGGCGAACAGGATCGTTGTCGCCGGGATGAAGCCGCCATCGAGGCCGATGATGGCCATCAGCGCCGCGAGCCCGCCGATGATCAGGGCGACGGCCTTGGCGTCATAGTCTTCACGTTCGGGAAAGTCGCCGCGCCAGGCGAGGTACGCGTTGCCGGTGGCGAGCAAGATCAATCCAACCGCGACGATGATCGGCATGGCGCGCGGCCCGATGCCGTACACCGGCGCGGGCAACGACATGGCGTCCCACAGGATCACCAGCGCGATCGCGAGCAGCGTGGCTGCGATCGCCAGAGCGGCGCGGTCTATGGTTGGATTTGCGGATTCCATGCGCCCCACCCACTGGCGTCATGCCCGCGCTTGTCGCGGGCATCCCGCTTAGGTGAGCACCGTGCCCTCCTAAACGAGAAGGCCAGGACAAGCCCGGCCATGACGGACGGCTACGACTTCACCAGCCCGACCTCGCTCAGCACCTTGCGCACGCGCACCTGCTCCTCCTTGAGAAACTTGGTGAAGGCATCGCCCGGAACGTAGGCGTCGTCCCAGCCCTTCTGCTTGAGGACGTCCTTCCAGGCCGGCGACTTCACCATCTTCTCGACGGCTTCTTCCAGCGCTTTCTTTTGAGCTGCCGTTATTCCAGGTGCTGCTACCACCGATCTCCAGTTGGTAATGACAAGGTCGATGCTTTGCTCCTTGAAGGTCGGCACGTCGATGCCCGGAATACGCGCCGCCGACGTGATGCCGATCGCGCGTAGCCGGCCGGATTTGATCTGGCCTTCGTACTCGGCGTAGCCGGAAATGCCGGCGGTCACCTTGCCGCCGATGATGGCGGCCAGCGATTCACCACCTCCGGAGAATGGCACGTAGTTGACCTTGGCGGCTTCGGCGCCTGATGCGCCGACGAACAGCGCCGCCATGATGTGGTCGACGCCGCCGGCCGAGCCGCCGGCGAACGTGACCTTTGAAACGTCCTTCTTGACCGCTTCCGCCAGATCCTTTGCTGTTTTGATCGGCGAGTTGGTCGGCACAACGATGATCTGGACTTCTTCGGTGAGTTTTGCGATCGGCGTCACCTGATCGAGGCTGACCGGCGACTTGTTGGTCAGGATGGCGCCGACCATGACAAAACCGTTCACCATCAATGTGTTGCCGTCGCCCTTGGCGGTGTTGACGAACTGCGCGAGGCCGACGGTGCCGCCGGCGCCGGGAATGTTGGTGACCTGTGCGCTCTTCGCCGCGCCGGAAGCGACCATCGCCTGCTGCATCGACCGCGCGGTCTGGTCCCAGCCACCCCCGGGAGCGGCCGGCGCGACGATTTTCAGTTCCATCTGCGCGGCCGCGGGCGTGGCGGCTGTTGCCGCGGCGGCGACCAGCAAGCCGCACAAATTCGGCCGACTCCACAAAGACATGGCGTGTTCCTCCATGATTGGGCGGTATTAAGAGCCGGTTTTGGGTCAACGTCTAGGGGAGGCTCAACCTGTGAAGCCGCCGCCGTCGAGGAACGCCCGCTCTCTGGCAGTCGTGGCCCGGCCGAGCGCGGCATTGCGATGTGGGAAGCGGCCGAACCTGCGGATGATGTCGGCGTGCAACTGGGCCCACTTCAGCGATTCCGCGTCGCCGGTGGCGCGGAACAAGGCAATGCAGCGCTGCTGGTCGGCCAGCGATTCCGAATGCTCGAACGGCAGATAGAGGAACCGCCGCTCACCCGGCGGCACGCGGCGGTCGAAACCCTTGGCGATGGCGCGGCGGGCAACCTGGCGCGCCAGCGGGTCGGCCGCGAAAGCGCGGGCGCTCCGGCGGAACATGTTTCGCGGAAACTGATCCAGCACGATCGCGAGCGCGAGCGTCCTGGCCGGTTCGCGCTCCCAATGCGAAAGCGCTCGCGCGGCGGCGGCCCTGTAGGTTGGCAGAAACTGCGCGCGGATTTGCCGGTCGAACGCGGCGCTCTTGGCGAACCACCTCTTCGGCCCGGCTTTGCGCCAGAACGCGAGGACCGCTTGCGGGGTTTCGATCACAGGCGAATTTCGCCCTTCTCGATCCGCTGATAAAGCGCGGGATCGAGCAGCACGAACGTTGCGGACTGCGGATCGTTGAAATAGATCGCATCGCCGATCTTCGAGGGGTCGAATCCGTCCTTCACGAGATTGACCTTCTTCTGCTTGAAGGTGCCGGTCACGTCGATCTCCTCCTGGATGCGAAGGAACAGCGGCCGCGCATAGTCGGGCAGGTGGGTGCGAAGGTGCGCATGCAACGCCTTGAGGTCGCAGCCGCCCTGGTACACGATCGCCGCCATGCCGACGCGGCCCTCGCGGCCGGCGATCGACACGCCATAGACGTTGGCATCGACAATGCCCGGGAAACTGTTGATCGCTTCGGAAACCTCGCTGGTTGAAACGTTTTCGCCCTTCCAGCGGAAGGTGTCACCGACACGGTCGACAAAGTAGAAATAGCCGCGCTCGTCCTTGCGCATCAGGTCGCCGGTGCGGAACCAGGAATCGCCCTTCTTGAACACGTCGCGCAGGATCTTGTGCTCGTTCTGCCCGGACGCGGCATAACCCTCGAACCGGTTTCCCGGCTTCGAGGCGTCGTTGATAATCTTGCCAATCACCTCGCCGGGCTCATTCGGGTCGCAGCGCACGCAGAAGCCGTCGGCGGTTCGCTCCGGCTGCTGCTTTTCCACGTCGTAGCGCACGACGGCGATCGGAAAGCGGTGCGCGACGAACCAAGGCACGCGGCCGACCGCGCCCGGCTTGCCCTCGAAATTGAAGATGTTCACGTTGCCTTCGGTCGCGCCGTAGAATTCCAGGACCAAGGGGATGCGGAAGCGGGCCTTGAAATCGTCCCACAGGTCCGGCCGCAGCCCGTTGCCGCAGCAGAGACGGATGCGGTGCTTGGTCTCGTTGGGATTCGGCGGCGCGTGCGCGAGATAACGGCACAGCTCGCCGATGTATTGAAACATCGTGCACTCGTGGCGCACCACGTCGTCCCAGAATTCCCGCGCCGAGAATTTCTCGCGCAGCACCACGGAGCCGCCGTTGAGCAAGGTGGCGCCGGTCGCCACCAGCCCGCCGGCGGTGTGATACATCGGCAGGCAATCGTACATCCGGTCGGTCGGCTTGGTGTCCATGACGCCCGCGAAGGCGTGGCTCGCCAGCATGACGCGATAGTGGTTGATGTTCGCCGCCTTGGGCAGCCCGGTGGTGCCCGAGGTGTAGATGTAGAGGGCGCGATCCTCGATCGTGAGCACCGGCCGCTCGGCGGCGGTCAGCCGGTGATCCGCGATGCTCTCGATCTCGCGATCGACACGGGGAAATTCGGCGCTTTCGCCGTGCGCCCAGATCATGGCCGGCGACTTGATCATGGATCGCGCAGTCGCGAAGCTCGCGGCCAGCTCGGTCGTCACGATGATGTGCTTCGGCGCGGCGATGTCGATGCAATGTGCCAGCGAGGGCCCGACCAAGTTGGTGTTTATCAGCCCGACCACGCCGCCGACGCTGGTGATGCCGAGCCAGATCGCCATGTATTCCGGCCGGTTCGGCATCAGCAGGCAAACCGTGTCGCCCTTGGCGATGCCTTGCTGCAACGCCCAGCGCGCGTAGCGGTTGGAACGCGCCGCCAGCGCGCGATAGCTGAGCTGCTCGCGATCGGAGATCAGCGCCGGTGCCTCGCCGTACTTTGCAGCCAGTTCGTCCATCACAAGCGGAAAGACGCGCGTCGGGTTCTTGGCGATGGGGGTCGTCATCCTGAGAGCGCGCAAGGCACCGCGCACGAAGACGATATCGTCCCGGATATTTTGCAGGAAACCCATGCCGCCGCGCGCCCCGCGATTCGGCGCCAGCATCGAAGAGTCGCAACGGCGTGACAAGCGTTGCGATGACGCTCAGGGCGTTTTCTGAAGCGGCGGCCGGGCTGATGCTAGAGCATGATTTCGAAAAGTGGGAACCGGTTTTCGGAAAAGATCATGCTCAAACAAGAGAGTAGACTCTAATCGGTCTTTGCCTTCGGGCGCGGCCGGGGCATCGGCACGGCGGCGGCGCGTTGCGGCGCAGCGGGCATCGCCGTGAGCGGCGCGGGTCCGGCGCTCGCCGGAGCCGTGAAGCTCATGAACGAATTGCTGCCCGCGACAGCAGGCATGGCGCGTTGCGACGGCGGGGCGAAGCGGTCGGTCGGCGGCCCGAATGCGCCGGGCTGCGCCGCGGAAATCGTCTGGTTGGTGGCCGGCGTTGCCGTCGCGGTGGCCGTGGTGTCCGCCGAGGCGAGCTTCGGCTTGGTGCCTTTGGGGTTCTTTTTGTCCTGTTTCTCGCGAGCTGCGGCGATCTGCGTCTCCGCCGACTTCTTGCCGGGGCCGGTATAGACGACAATCGGATTCACGGGTCCCGGCGGCGCGACGAGCTGCGAGTTCTTGACGTTCGACGGCGCCAGATTCGAAAGCATGAACGCGGTCGGCGAATTCGTATCGGCCGACGAGTTGTCGGCGGACACCGAGTTGTCGTCGTCGGCATCCTCGGCGGCGGGCCGCTTGCGGTGCTTGCCGCACATTTGCTCCCGCAGATCGGGCGGCGCCGCGGCAATCGGCTGCAGCGTTTCGACGGTGCCGAGCGAGGGCGTGAGCCAGCTTACGCCGTTGCGGTTGAAGCCGCGTTCGAGCATGCCGGCGGTCTTGGCGCCGCGCACCGGCGATGACGGCGAGCCCAGAACGACGGCGATCAGTCTGCGGCCGTTGCGCGTCGCCGACGCCAAAACGTTGAAGCCGGAGGCACAGATAAATCCGGTCTTGCCGCCATCGGCGCCCTGATAGCGGCCGATCAGCGAGTTGGTGTTGCGCATCACCTTCTTGCCGAACTTGATCGCAGGGATGTTCCAGTAGTGCAGATACTCAGGGTAATCCCGCACCATGGCGCGGCCGAGGATCGCGAGGTCGCGCGCCGAGCTGATCTGGTTTTCCGCCGGCAGCCCGTTGGGATTGACCCAGTTGGACTGCGTCATGCCGAGCCGGCGTGACGTTGCGTTCATCTGGTCGGCGAATTGCTCGACCGAGCCGCCGACGCCCTCGGCGAGCACATAGGCAACGTCGTTCGCCGACTTGACCATCAGCATCTTGAGCGCGTTGTCGACGGTGACGCTGGTGCCGGGCTTGAAGCCCATCTTGGATGGCGCCTGCGCCGCGGCGCGGGCCGAAACCAGAAGCAGGCTGTCGAGCGTGAGACGGCGCTCCTTCACCGCGCTCAGCGTCACATAGGCGGTCAGCACCTTGGTGACGGACGCGGGGTACCAAGGATAGGTCGCGTTCTCGGCATGCAGAACCTTGCCGGTGTCCGCCTCGATAAGCAGCATCGCCTCGGCGGAGGCGCGCGTCGGGATCGAGATGGCCAGGGCTAAAGCGGCAACCGCCGCGAAAATCGATGGGGTGCGAAGCGTGGACGCAAAATGCACTGGGCGCGGTCCGTGTTGGTTTCGGGCCTCGGAGCGACTGATTTTCGCTCAGGAAGAGGGGCTATCTAAACCGAAGAATGCCTGGAACGCAAAGCCGGTGCGTACCCACGTGTTTTAATGGTTTACCAGCCCTCGGACGTGGTAAATCGCAGACGAAAGCGACCAAAATTCGGCAGAGGAGGCCGCTATGACCGGCTGTATCGTCGGCTGGGCCCACACGCCATTCGGCAGGCTGGATGGGGCTTCTGTCGAAAGTCTGATCGTCCAGGTGGCCAATGGGGCCCTTGCGGACGCCGGGATCGGTCCTGGCGACGTCGATGAGGTCGTGCTGGGCCATTTCAACGCGGGCTTCTCGGCGCAGGACTTCACGGCGTCGCTGGTGTTGCAGGCGTCGCCGGAACTCCGATTCAAGGGCGCCACCCGGGTCGAGAACGCGTGCGCCACGGGTTCCGCCGCGGTCCAGCAGGGGCTGCGGGCGATCGCCGCGAAGTCGGCCCGTGTCGTCCTGGTGGTCGGCGTCGAGCAGATGACGACGACGCCGGGGCCGGAGATCGGAAAAAACCTGTTGAAAGCTTCTTACGTGCGCGAGGAAGCCGACATCGAGGGCGGCTTTGCCGGAATTTTCGGAAAGATCGCGGGGCTCTATTTCCAGCGCTGGGGCGACCAGTCCGACGCGCTGGCCATGATCGCGGCGAAAAACCACAAGAACGGCGTCGGCAATCCGTATGCGCAATTGCGCAAGGACCTCGGTTACGATTTCTGCCGCAACGCCAGCGAGAAAAATCCGTTCGTGGCCGGGCCGCTGAAGCGCACCGACTGCTCGCTGGTGTCGGACGGCGCGGCCGCGCTGGTGCTGGCCGACGTCGAGACCGCGTTGCGTTTGCGCAAGGCCATCGCGTTCCGCTCGACCGCGCACGTGCAGGACTTCCTGCCGATGAGCAAGCGCGACATTCTGAAATTCGAGGGCTGCGCCGAGGCATGGAAGCGGGCGCTCGCCGACGCCGGTATCTTGCTTGCCGACTTGTCCCTGGTCGAGACGCATGACTGTTTCACCATCGCCGAGTTGATCGAGTACGAAGCGATGGGGCTGACTCCGGAAGGGCAGGGTGCGCGCGCGCTCCAGGAAGGCTGGACGCAGAAGGACGGCAAGCTCCCGGTGAATCCGTCTGGTGGCTTGAAGTCCAAGGGGCATCCAATCGGCGCGACCGGGGTGTCGATGCACGCGCTGTGCGCCATGCAGCTCACCGGCAGCGCGGGCGATATCCAGGTCAAGAACGCCAGGCTTGCCGGTATCTTCAATATGGGCGGCGCGGCGGTCGCGAATTACGTCAGCATTCTCGAGCGGATCAAGTAGATTATTCCGCGGCGTCGGTCGCGGCGACGTTGTCGCCTGCCGGCAATGGGCGAGGCGCGCGGTCATCGACCAGGAATTGCGCCTTGGCCAGTGCAGCGAATGAGCCGCCCTGCCGAACCAGCTCATCGAATGTGCCACTCTCCACGATGCGGCCGCCCTCGAACAGCAGGATGCGGGTGGCGTTGCGCACGGTCGAAAGCCGGTGTGCGATGACGAACGTGGTGCGGTCCTTCATCACCTCGTCGAGCGCGGCCTGAACCTTCACCTCAGTCGTGGCATCGAGTGCGCTGGTGGCCTCGTCGAGAATGAGGATCGGTGGATTCTTGAGCAATGCGCGGGCGATCGACACGCGCTGGCGCTCGCCGCCTGACAGCATCCGGCCGCGCTCGCCGACGGTCGCCTGCAGGCCTTCGGGATTGCGCTCGATGAAGTCGAGCGCCTGCGCGCGCGTGATGGCCTGCTTGATTTCCTCGTTGGTTGCGTTCGGCTTGCCGACGAGGAGGTTTTCCTTGACCGACCGGTTCAGCAGCAGCACCTCCTGAAACACCACGCCGATGTTGCGGCGGAGCGCTGCAAGCTTGATCGAGCGGATATCCATTCCGTCGATCTTGATGCCGCCCGATTGCGGATCGAACACGCGGTGCAACAGGGCGAGCGCGGTCGACTTGCCCGCCCCGGTCGGCCCGACCAGCGCAATCGTCTCGCCCGGCAGCGCCGTAAAGTTGATGTCGGCGACCGCCGGCCGCTTTCCGTCATAGGAGAACGACACATCCTTGAATTCGACCAGGCCGCGCACCCGTCCCGGGTCGATCGCGGAGGGCTGATCGCGCACCGCGGGCACCGTGTCGAGCACTTCGAAGAACTCGATGAGCCGCGGCGCATCCATGAAGATGCGGTTGACGAAGCCCACCGCCTGCTCCAGCCGCTGCACCAGCAGGCCGGCAAAGCTCGTGAACGTGACGATCTCGCCGATCGTGGTGAGGCCGTTCATGTAGAGCCCGATGCCGACGATGAAGATCGCCAGCATGGTCAACGTGGTGCTGGCGCGTGTCAGCACCGCGGTCAGCGCCCACCATGACAGCACCGGCATCTGCGCGCCGAGCAGCTTGGCGACGACGTTGCGCACGCCGACCACTTCGTCCTCGATGCGCGAATAGCTCTGCACCAGGGCGACATTACCGAGTGCATCCGAAGTGCGCTCTGCAAGGTCGGAGTAGTGCCGTTCGACCGCGGTCTGGCCGGATTGTGCCTTGTGCACCACCAGCGCCGTCAGAGCGGTGAAGACGACGCAAAGGATGATCAGCAGTACCGCGAGCCGCCAGTTCAAGAACAGCGACAGCGGCAACAGCACGATCAGCGACACC
This sequence comes from Xanthobacteraceae bacterium, assembly GCA_040510745.1. Taxonomy (GTDB): domain Bacteria; phylum Pseudomonadota; class Alphaproteobacteria; order Rhizobiales; family Xanthobacteraceae; genus Z2-YC6860. The sequence continues at coordinate 3,681 of JBEVIJ010000054.1, read as the reverse complement.
AGTGCGGCGAGATGTTCGCGGAAGAAGCCAAGCCACAGCCACCACAGCGAATCGGTGCCAGTGATCATGATCTTGGTCAGCCGGCCAGAGTGCGTACCGCCGTGATAGCTCAGCGGCAATTGCAGGACGTGCTCGAAGTAGTTGGTCAGCACGGCGTGACGGCGCCGGTGCGAAAGCCGGTCGGCATTAAGCGCGATCCAGGCCCCGGCGAGGATTGTGAACAACCCGAAGCCGACCCAGGCTCCGAGCAGCGGGCCGAGGTCGGCCCAGTCGGGGGCCACGTTCTTCGTCTGCGCGCCGGCCAACGCATCGATGATGCGCCCGAACAGCACGGGTTCGGCGAATTGGGCGGCCGCCAGGAGCACGTTGGCAAGCGCCAGGGCCCAGCCAAGCCGGGCTTCCGATCCGAGCAGCCGCAACGTGCGGATATAGAGGCGCAGGAGATTCATGGCACCGGCATCAAATCCGACATGGCGCCGCAACCAAATGACCGGCGGCCGCAACAAAAAGCATGTTGCGCATCATCGTAACATGGTTTCGGCGCATCGGTTCCATGTCGTTGGAGCACGGATATTGCTCAGAAATGACAGCCCCCGTTTGGACACGGATGGTTTGAGAAATGCGAATAATGGAATATGATCGAGCATTAAATTGTGTTCGGGCGCTGATGACCAATATTCCCACCGAATTGCTGCGGACGCTGGTTGCCGTCGTTGAGTTGCGCAGCTTTACCAAGGCCGCCCGGTCCTTGGGTGTGACCCAGCCGGCCGTTAGCGCGCAAATCAAGCGGCTGCAGGGTCTTTTGGGCACCGAGCTCCTCGACAAGAGCGCGCCCGGCGTAACCCTGACATCGGCGGGCGAACTGGTGGTGAACTACGCCCGGCGGCTCCTGTCGATCAACGATCAGATCCTCGATTTTGCCGCGCCGCGGTCGGCGTCGCAGACGCTGCGCGTCGCCGCCACCGGCGATTTCACCGCCGGCAACATTTCGCATGGACTGGCGTGCTTCCGCGCGCGGCGTCCGCAACTGCGGTTCATCGTCGGAAGCGGCTTGATGGACGACGTGCTGCGGGAGATGCGCGACGGCAATCTCGACGTGATGGTGTGTGTGGCGCCGGCTGGCCCCTCCTTCGAAGCGCGTCATTCCTGGACCGAGGAACTGGTGTGGGTGCGCGGCGCGACCATGAAGCTCGACGACGCTGCGCCGATCCCGCTGGTGTCCTACGGCGACGAATGTCCGTTCACGCGCGGCATGGTCGCGGCGCTCAACTCCATCGGCCGCGACAGTGAACTGGTGTTCATGGGATCGAGCGTCGCCGGTATCGGCGCGGCGGTGGCGTCGGGCATCGGCATCAGCGCACTGCCGCGCAACAGCGCCAACCTGCCCGGTGTCGCGGTCTGGGAGGATGCGCCGCTGCCGAAGCTTCCGGAGCTTTTTTGCGGGATCTATGTGCGACCCGGCGGCGAGGCCGAGGATCGCGAGCAACTGGCCGACACGCTGGCGACGGCGCTGAGGTTGAGCGGTCACGTCGACGGCGGGTTGCAGCACATCGAACCGGCCAAGGTCACGGTCGGGTAGGGCATGACCCGGAAAAGTGGAAGCCGGTTTCCCGAATAGATCATACCCAACGAAAAAGTTCAGTTCTGCGCGAAGCCTGAGCGCTGCGCCCAGCCGGTCATGCGGTTTTCCAACACCGCCATCAGCCAGTACATCACGATGCCCTCGACCGCGAGTGCAACGAGGCCGGCGAAGATCAGCGGCACCTGGAATTGTGCCTGAGCCTGCAGCATCAGGTTGCCGATGCCGTTGTTGGAGGCGACGCTTTCGGAGATCACCGTCCCGACAAAGGCGAGCGTGATCGCGACCTTCAACGACCCGAAGAAGTAGGGCAGGGTGCGCGGGATACCAACCTTGCGCATGATGTCGAGCTTCGATGCTCCGAGCGCCTTGAGGACGTCCTCGAGCTCCGGCTCGATGGTGGCAAGCCCGGTCGCCACGTTCACGACGATCGGAAAAAACGAGATCAGGAACGCGGTCAGCACCGCCGGCACGAAGCCGATGCCGAACCACAGCACGAGGATCGGCACCACCGCGACCTTCGGGATCGCGTTGAATCCGATCATCAACGGGTAGAGTCCCGCGTAGATCGATCGCGACCATCCGATCACAAGCCCGAGCAGCAGGCCGAAGCCGACCGCAAGGGCAAAGCCGATCATGGTCGCCCACAGCGTGATCGCGGAGTTGCGATAGATCGCCGGCCAGTATTCGTAGATTGCGTAGGCGACTGCGGTCGGCGGCGGCAGAAAGAACACCGGTATCTTGAAAATCCAAACCGCGGCTTCCCAGATCACGAACAGCGCCGCCGTATAAAGCCAGGGCGCCAGCGTCACCGAGAGCGAGCGCCCCTTCATTGCCGCGCCCTCACGATATGGCTGCGCAGCTCATGCACGATTTCCTGGAACGCCGGCGTGAACGTCACGTCAAGGTCGCGCGGTCTCGGAAAGTCGATCTTCTTCTCGACCAGCACCCGGCCGGGGCGCGCGGACATGACGAACACGCGGTCGGCCAGGAAGATGGCCTCGCGTAGATCGTGGGTCACCAGGCAAACCGTGATCTTGCGGGCGGCGTGCAGGTCGCGGATCACGCACCACAGTTCCTCGCGGGTGAAGGCGTCGAGCGCGCCGAACGGCTCGTCGAGCATCAGCAGCTGCGGTTCGTGGATCAGCGCGCGGCAGAGCGACGTGCGCTGCTGCATTCCGCCCGACAGCTCCCAGGGGAATTTTTCGCCTTGATCGCGCAGCCCGACCGAGGTGAGCAGGTTCTTCGCGCGTGCAACGTAGTCGGCACGCTTACGGCGCATCTCGCTGCGGTGCGGCTGGACTATTTCGAGCGGCAGCAGCAAGTTCTCGAGCGTGGTCCGCCACGGCAGCAGGGTCGGCGCCTGGAACGCCATGCCGGCGATTTTCAGCGGCCGGTCGACAATTTGGCCGGCGACTCGCACGGTTCCCTTGAACGGGAACTGCAATCCGGTGGCCAGCTTCATCAAGGTGGACTTGCCGCAGCCGGACGGGCCGACGACCGCGGCAAATTCGCCTTCTTGAATAGAGATCGACAGACTTTCGACGGCGGGCGCGGTGGTGTCCCCGCCATACGCGTGGCTGACGTCCTCGAGGGAGATAAACCCGCTCACGACGTCAGCCCCCGAACGCGTCCTCTCCTTCAGTTCGCCTTGCGCTGAGCGGCCGGCGGCAAGAACGACGGGTCGAAGATGTCGGCCGCCTTCGGTTTCGCACCCTTGAACGTGTAGGTGAGCGCGATCTGGTCGATCGATTTGTCGAGCCGCGCCATGTCGACGGTGCCGTAGCCGTTCTTCTTCACCTCGTCGGTGAGGATGTTGTCCTTGATCGCCATCTGCAGGCGCTCGAGCTCGACCGGCTTCTTGGCCACGTCGTTGCGCTTGATCACCGAGTCGACCGCCGTATCCGGCGACTTCACGGTTTCCTTCAGGCCCTTCAGGAAGGCATTGAGGAATTTCTTGACGACTTCTGGCTTCTCGGCGGCGAATTTCGGATTCACGATGATCGCATTGCCGTAGAGATTGACGCCGTGATCGGCCATCAACATCACGGTAATGTCGTCGGCCGGAACGCCGCGGTCCTTCAGGTTGATATAGGACGAGA
>JBEVIJ010000053.1:0-10527 GCA_040510745.1 Xanthobacteraceae bacterium | reverse complement strand
GGCGCCGGACGAAGGCGTGCTGGTCGACATGATTCCAAAAATTGCGCCGACCGCCGAATTGGAGAAGAAGCTCCTGGTCGACAACCCGATGAAGCTCTACTGGAGCTGAGATGCCGGATCACACCGTCCACCGCTTGCAGACCAGCATGCCGCTGAAGACGGCAGAGGTCATCGCGGACGAGGCGCTCAAGGCCGGCGCCGAGGCAAATCTCCTTTCGCTTACCGTCGCGGTGCTGGACGTCGGCGGCCATCTGGTAGTGCTCAAGCGCCAGGACGGCTCCGGCAACCTCCGCGCCGACATCGCGATCGGCAAGGCGTGGGGCGCACTCGGCATGGGCATTTCGAGCCGCACCATCCGCGACCGGCTGAAGGAGCGACCGGCGTTCCAGGGCGCGCTGGCGGCAGCGTCCGACGGCCGCTTCATCCCGGTGCCGGGCGGCGTGCTGGCGCTGAACGCTCAGGGCGAGGTGGTGGGCGCCGTCGGTATCAGCGGCGATGCCTCCGACAAGGACGAATACGCCGCCATCACCGGCGTGCATAAGGCCGGGCTCAAGAGCCATCCCGAGCAGCCGGCGGCGAATTGGCGCGACGCCGGGTTGTAAATGCTTCAAGACGGCGCTGCCGCGCGCCGTTGCAATGGTCCCATACGCTGGATATATCATCGATATATCAGCCTCTTGGGGCTCAGACTCAATGGAGCAGCACATGGCGCCCGCAAAACAAAAAGCCCAGAAGGACTACGACGACATCCCGGGCACCTACGTGTTCGACGCCGACCGTTCGCGCGATGGCTATTACCTCAACATGTTCTGCATGTCGCTGATGAAGGCAGAAAACCGCAAAGCCTTTAAGGACGACGAGGCGGGCTATATCGCCAAGAATTTTCCGCAGCTCACGCCGGATCAGCGTCAGGCAATCCTCAAGCGCGAGTACAACCGCATGCTGGAACTGGGCGGCAACATCTATTTCACCGCCAAGCTCGGCGCGACCGACGGCCATCCGTTCCAGCATCTCGCGGCCGTGATGACCGGCTCGACCCAGAAGGACTACGCCGACCTGATGCTGCGCGGCGGCCGTGCCGTCGAAGGCAACCGCAGCAGGTCCGGCAAGTACGCGAAAGCGGGATCGAGTATCGTCAAGGCGGACAAGCCGCAATCGAAGGCGAAGTCGAAAGCTCGCAGCAAAGGAAAAAAACGTGGCTAGGATCATCGCAGGAGTGACGTCCTCGCACGTGCCGGCGATCGGCGCGGCGATCGACAACCATCGCGAGTCGGAGCCGTACTGGCAGCGGGTGTTCCGCGGCTTCGAGCGCTCCAAGGAGTGGATGGCGAAGACCAAGCCCGACGTCTGCATCGTCGTCTACAACGACCATGCCTCGGCGTTCTCGGTCGAGATGATCCCAACCTTCGCGCTCGGCACCGCGGCGGAGTTTCCGATCGCCGACGAGGGCTGGGGTCCGCGCCCCGTGCCGCTGGTGAAGGGTCACCCGGAGCTCGCGTCGCACATCGCGCAGTCCGTCATCCTCGATGAGTTCGACCTCACGCTTTGCAACAAGATGGAGGTCGACCACGGCCTCACGGTGCCGCTCAACTTGATGTTCGGCACGCCGAAAGAATGGCCGTGCCCGATCATTCCTCTTGCCGTTAACGTCGTCCAATTTCCGCCGCCGACCGGCAACCGCTGCTTCAATCTCGGCAAGGCGATCCGCAAGGCGGTCGAGTCCTATCCGAAAGATTTGAAGGTCGTGGTGTTTGGCACCGGCGGTATGTCGCACCAGATCAGCGGCCAGCGCGCCGGCCTGATCAACTCAAAGTTCGACCACGCCTTCCTCGACAACCTCACCCGCAACCCGAAGAAGCTCACCAAGCTGTCGCACCTCGAATTGATGCGTGAGGCCGGCGCCGAGGGCGTCGAGATGGTGATGTGGCTCATCATGCGCGGCGCGCTCGACGACAAGGTCGACGAGGTCTATCGCTTCTACACGGTACCGGCCTCGAACACCGCGGTTGGCCACATCATTCTGGAAAACCGGAAGAAGGCCGTGAAGAAGCCGGCGCCCAAGATGAAGCGCGCCGCCGCGCGCGTCAAAGTTCATCGCATTCGCAGCAGAGCATGATCCCGAAAAGTGGAATCCGGTTTTCGGATAGGATCATGCTCAAACGCAATTAAGAGGCATCAATGAAAATCTGTGTCGCCGGCCAGGGCGCGTTTGGCCAGAAGCATCTCGATGCGCTCAAGCGCATTCCGGGCGTCGAAGTCACCTCGCTGGTCGGCGGCAACCAGGACTCGACCGCGGCGGTCGCCAAGAAATACGGCGTCCCGCACTACACCGGCGATCTCTCCGAAGGCATCAAGCGCGCCGACGCGGTGATCCTCACCACGCCGACCAAGATGCACTTCCGCCAGGGCGAGCAGGTGATGCGCGCCGGCAAGCACGTGCTGGTCGAGATCCCGGTGACCGACAGCGTCGAGGACGCCGAGAACCTGGTCAAGATCGCCAAGGAGACCGGCGTGACCGCGATGGGTGGCCACGTGCGGCGCTTCAACCCGAGCCACCAGTACGTCCACAAGAAGATCAAGGCCGGCGAGCTGAAGATTCAGCAGATGGACGTGCAGACCTATTTCTTCCGGCGCAAGAACATCAACGCCGCCGGCAACGCCCGGAGCTGGACCGACCACCTGCTCTGGCATCACGCCGCGCACACCATCGACCTGTTCCAGTACCAGGCCGGCGAGAACATCTCGGACTGCTACGCTGTGCAGGGCCCAATCCATCCCCAACTCGGCATCGCGATGGACATGGGCATCGTGGCGAAGACGCCGTCAGGATCGATGCTGTCGCTGTCGCTGTCGTTCAACAATGACGGGCCGCTCGGCTCGTCCTTCCGCTACATCTGCGACAACGGCACGTTCAAGGCGTTCTACGACGACCTGTCGGACGGCAAGGACAACAAGATCGACGTGTCGAAGGTCGACGTCTCGATGGACGGCATCGAACTCGAGGACCGCGAGTTCATCGCCGCGATCAAGGAGAAGCGCGAGCCGAACGGCAGCCTCCAGCAGCTGCTGCCCTGCATGCAAGTGCTCGGCAAGCTGGAGAAGATCATCGACCCGCAGCGCAAGGCGCACGCGTAGGGTGGTCTCACGCCATTTACTTTGCTCTCATGCCCCGCGAAAAGCGGGGCATCCAGTACCCGGCGTCTAACGTCTTTCGGTGAGTACTGGAATCGCCCGCTTTCGTGGGCGTTGACACCGAGCGCCAATCCGCCGTCACTCCGGCCTTGCGCCGGAAATCTTCACCACCTTGGCCCACTTCTCGACTTCGCTGGCGATGAATTTGGTGAATGCTTCAGGCGTTGTCGGATTGGGCGTGGCGCCGAAGTCTTCAATCCGCGACTTGAGTTTCGGATCGTTCAGGCCCGCGTTGATCTCGCTGTTGAGCCTGGCGAGCACCGCTGGCGGAATGTTGCGTGGCGCGCTGATGCCGAAGAACGCCAGCGCCTCGAAACCCGGCACGGTCTCGGCGACTGTCGGCACGTCCGGCAGCGCCGGGATGCGCTTGACCGAGGTGACGCCGAGGGCACGCAGCCGGCCTTCCTTGATGTGGTTGATCTGCGAGTTGAGGTTGTCGAACATGACATGCACTTGGTCGCCGGCCAGCAGGGCGATTGTCGCCGGCCCCGCGCCGCGGTAGGTGACGTGCTGCATCTCGACGCCGGTCATCTGCTTGAACAGCTCGCCGGAAACGTGAACCGAGGTGCCCAGCCCGCCGGACGCGTAGTTGACCTTGCCCGCGTTGGCCTTGGCGTAGGCGATGAACTCCGCGACCGTCTTGGCCGGCACCGACGGATGCACCGCCATCACGTTCGGCATGGTCGCCAACGCGGCGACGTGCTGCATGTCCTTGTTCACGTCGAAGCTGAGGTTGCTGTAGAACGTCGCGTTGATGGCATTGTTCGGCCCGAACAGGAACAGCGTGTAGCCGTCCGGCGCCGAGCGCACCACGGCTTCCGCGCCAAGGCTGCCCGACTGGCCCGGCTTGGTCTCGACCAGAACCTGCTGGCCGAGCCGTTCCGTCAGCCATCCGGCGATCAGCCGCGCGAGAATGTCCTGGCCGCCGCCCGGAGCGAAGCCGACCACGATCTTCAGCGGCTTCGACGGATAGGCGCCTTGCGCGAAAGCGGAGGGCGCGGCCGTGAGCGCCGCACCCGACGCTGCAAGTTGCAGGAAACGGCGGCGATCAAGTCCCATGGCATTTCCCCCGCGATGTCGAATTGTTGTGGCGAAAGTATGCGTCGTTTCAGGGTCGAGCGACAAGCTAGCAAGCTCAATCGGCCTTCGCGCCCGAGAACTGCACCACCTTGGCTTGGCCCACTTCTCCGTTTCCTCGGCGATGTGCTTGCCGAAGTCCGCCGGCGTGCCCACCAGCGGAGCGCCGCCCACCTCGTTGAGCCGCGCCTTCAGCCGCGGGTCGGCGAGACCGGCGTTCACATCTTTGTTAAGCCGCTCGATGATCTCGGCCGGCGTGCCGCGCGGCACGCCCAGGCCGTACCAGTTGCTGGTCTCGTAGCCCGGCACGAAATCGCCGATCGGCGGCACGTCGGGAAGCGCGTCGAGCCGCGCCGCCGAGCTGATGCCGAGCGAGCGAACCCGGCCGGCCCTGATGTTCGTTCCCGGCACCCTCGCGAAATAGGCCGAGCCGACGCCGCCCGACGCCATCGCGACCTTCCCGGGATTCTCTTTGAGATAGGCGATGAACTCCGAGATCGTTTTGGCCGGGAACGCCGGCGTGACGATCAGCGCGAGGTGCCGGCAGCCGGCGCTTCCCGCGTTTCGGGCATGAGTGCAAACACGAGCAAGAGTCCGAACGCTCCGACAGACCCGAGAAACAAAAACACGATGGCGTCGCCAAACCTATCCGCGACATAGCCGGCAATGGTGGTGCCCAGCGACGCACCGATGCCGACGGCGACGCCGACCACGCCTTGCGCGAAATTGAAGTGTCCGGTCCCGCGTGTGGTGTCGGCGATGACGAGCGGCACCAGCACACCGAGTGCCGCCGCCGAAATTCCGTCCAGCAGTTGCGCCGTGACGATTACGGAAGGATCGTTCGACGCAGCGAACACCGCGCTGCGGACGCACAGCGGTGCGAAACAAAGCATCAGGAGAGGACGGCGGCCCCAGTTTTGCGCGGTGCGTCCGACCCACGGTGCGATGGCTGCGACCACGAATTGCGGCGCGAGAATGCAGATTGCAATGACCGCGGTCGCCCATTGTGGCGCGCGGGTGGTCAAGGATCCCGCCATGATCGGCAGCATGGCAGCGTTTGAAAGCTGGAACAGCACGATGGCCGAGGCGAAAATCAACAACGGTCCGTTGCGTCTGAGGCCGGCCAACGCATCGAACCACCCACCGCCCTCTCGTTTGCGCGTCCCGCCGCGAGCCAAGTCGGGATCGATGTCCGTGGACCGGATCATCGCCAGCGCGACGAGGGCAGGGACGCCGAATGCCGCAGTGAGGAAGAAGATAGCCTGGTTCGAATAATAGTGAGCCACGCCTCCCATCAGGCCGGCAGCGATTGCATTGCCGAGTGAGAGGAAGCGGACATTGCGGCCTAGCCTATGGCCCAGAAGGGCATGGCCGACGAGCCCGAGGCTGATCGCGGCGAGCACCGGTCCAGCGAGACAGCTCGCGATCGCGTGCAGCACCTTCGCGGCAAGCACCACGCTGAAGACCGGCCACAATGCCAGCAGGAGAGCGCTGCCGCTGATTGCAGCCACGGCGACTGCCGCGAGCAGCCGTTTGGCGGGGACGTGATCGACCAGCGCGCCGATCGGAATTTGCATCGCTATGCCGGCGAGCGTCCCGACGGTCAAAATCAGCCCGATGTCCAATTGCGTCCAACTCTTCGACGTCAGATAGGCGGCGACGAACGGGCCCCATCCGGTCTGGATGTCGGCGAGGAAGAATGCAAACCAGTCGAGTCCGCGCTGGCTCCGACACGAGGGTTGGTGCTTTTTGTCCTCCAAGGGCAACGGCGCTGTCCATTTCCCATTAGGCACGTTCGCGCAGCGTCTTCGATGCGCCGTCATAGACGATGCGGCCCTTGTCCATCACCACGCTGCGGTCGGAGAACTCGAAGGCGACGCGGCTGTTCTGCTCGACCAGGATGATGGCGCCAGCTTCCAGGCTCGCTTGCTATCGTGGCAGGCGGCCCTTGATCGCATTGGCGTGTGCCTCGTAGGTGATATGTCCCGCGGCATCCGTCGGCAGGCGTGCACGCATTCTCATTTTGAGTTGCTCCACATCGCCGGGAGCCATCGTGGCAACCGTTTGGCCTACACTCGCTCCCATGCTCGTCGTCCAAAAATCATCAAAGTCGGCGAATGTCCGCTGCACCGTGATCACCCGTGTCTCGATCTCTTCAAGGCCCTCATCCGCCCACAAATCCTGCAGCGCTTCCACTCGGGATGCATCGGCGCTCGGTGGGAGGGGCAGAGTGATGCCCATCGAACGCATCTCCACTCTAAACGAATCCAAAGGAAATCCGCCGTCGAACATATCCCCTGCATAGGCCGCAACAATGCCCCCAGGGCGAACAACCCGCGCCATCTCGGCGACGCCCTTAGCCGGATTGGGAACAAAGAAGATTACCAGCGCCATGACTGCGGCACTTGGCAAAGGAAGCGCCATGGCGTCGCCCTGCCGGAATTGCGCCAATCGGGCTGCGGGCCGCGCACGCGCATACGCGAGCTGCGCCTCGGAAGGGTCGATCGCCTGCACCTCGACGGGCGCGCATCGGTCGACAAGCAGTTCGGTGAATGCGCCGTTGCCACAGCCGATGTCGATCCATCGCAAGCCGGGGCGCGGCGCCAGCCAATTCAAGAATACCTCTCCCGCGAGCCGGCTCCAGGTGCCCATCATCCGTTCGTAGGCGGCGCCGTCGTTGAAACGGAATAGACGTTCGGTCATTGAATGCCCTGTTCGTTTAGAACGAAACGGTACGGCCATCTACGGCCAGTTCCAAATTGGCACTCTATTCGAGAGCTACGCTACTCACTCACCCCGATCAACTGCGCCAGCCGCTCCGGGTCGTCGCGCAACGCCTTGGACTCGCCATCGTAAACGATGCGGCCCTTATCCATCACGACGCTACGGTCGGAGAACTCGAAGGCGACGCGGCTGTTCTGCTCGACCAGGATGATCGAGAGCTTGCTCTCGCTGCGCAACCGCACCAGCACGGCCGTCAGCGCTTCGACGATCACCGGCGCCAAACCCTCGGTCGGCTCGTCCATCAAGAGCACGGTCGGATTGGTTCGCAGCGCGCGCGCGATCGATAGCATCTGCTGCTCGCCGCCGGACAATTGGTTGCCCTTGTTGGTGAGGCGCTCGGCGAGGTTCGGGAACAGCTCGAACAGGCGCTCGTCGGTCCATGCGCCGGGCCGCGCGCCGACGTCGAGATTCTCGCGCACGGTGAGCGAAGGAAAAATCTCGCGCTCCTGCGGCACGAAGCCGATGCCGGCCGCAGCGCGGCGGTAGATCGGAACGCCGTTGAGGCTGTTGCCCGCAAGCAAGACCTCGCCTTTGTGCAATGTGGTGTGGCCCATCACGGTGGCGAGCAGCGTTGTCTTGCCGACGCCGTTTCGGCCGATCACGCTGATGCTCTCGCCGGGCGCGACCTTCAGATCGAGGTCTTCCAGCACCACGGTCTCGCCGTAGCCCGACGACACGTTGCGAAGCTCTACGGCGGCGTCAGCCATGATCTTGTCAACCATGGGTGGCCTGCCCGAGATACACGGCGCGCACGTCGGCGTTGGCGCCGATCTCCTTCGGCGTGCCCTCGGCGAAGATCGCGCCACGCACCAGCACGGTGATGCGCTGGGCGAAGCGGAACACCAGGTCCATGTCGTGGTCGATGATCAGCACGCCGATGCTCTTGGGCAGCGCGTCGATCGCGTCGAGAATGACGTGGCTCTCGGCGCTGGGCACGCCCGCGGCCGGCTCGTCGAGCAGCAGAACCTCGGGCTTCTGGCCGAGCGCGATGGCGAGCTCCACCAGCCGCTGGCGGCCATAGGGCAGGCCGTTGATGGTGAGATGGGCGTAGTCGGCGAGCTTGAGCGTTTCGAGCAGATGCATCGCCTCGTCGATCACGTCGCGGCGCTTGCCGGCCGGCGTAAACATGCTCGGCGCGGCGCCCACCCGCTCGGCGACCGAGATATAGACGTTCTCCAGCACCGAGAGGCCGCGAAACAGCCGGTTGATCTGGAAGGTGCGCGCGATGCCGAACTTGACCCGCTGCGCCTGCTCCATGGTGGTGATGTCCTGGCCGCGCAGCAGCACGGTGCCGGACGACGGCAGCAGCACGCCGGTCAGTAGATTGATAAAGGTCGTCTTGCCGGCGCCGTTCGGCCCGATCAGCGCGTGGCGCGCGCCGCTTTCCAGCTTGAAGTTGACGTTGGTCGACGCGGCGAGCGCGCCGAAGTTCTTGCTGACGCCGCGCGTTTCGAGCAGCGCGGTCATGGGGATGACTTTGGGGCCGCGCGCGTCCTTCGGAGCCAGCCGGTGATCGCGTCGCCCATCCCGAGGATGCCGCCGCGGAAGAACAGCGCGATGATGACCAGCATCAGACCGAGGCCGAGCTGCCACGCGGTCGGGTAGAGCTTGGACAGGAAGTGCGCCAGAACCATGTAGGCGACCGCGCCGACGAATGCGCCGTAGAGCCGCCCGTAGCCGCCGAGCACCAGGATGATCAGCACGGTGGCTGCGCGGTCGAGGCCGAGCGTCGAGAGATTGACGTAGGCGTTGGCCTGCGCCCACAAGCCGCCGGCGATGCCGGCGATCGCCGCGGAGATGGTGTAGCAGACGATCAGCCGTGTCCGCACCGGCGCGCCGACCGCGTGCATGCGCAACGTGTTCTCGCGGATGCCGGTCAGGCTCTCGCCGAACGGCGAATAGACCAGCGTGCGCACGAACACGAAGCACACCAGCAGCACCGCGAGGATGTAGAGGTACTGCACTTTCGGAAACAGCGGGTTGAACTCGAAGGCGCCGAACAACGGCGGAATCACGATACCGGTGAGGCCATCGAAGCCGCCGGTCCAGTCATGGCCGAGGTTCGCCGCTTCCTCGAGCAGCGCCATCGTGCAGAGCGTGAGCATCAGGAGCGTCAGTCCGGTGGTGCGCAGCAGCACCAGTCCGGAGGCGAGGCCGATCGCCCCCGCCACCACGGCGGCAGCGAGCAGGCTGCTGATCGGCTCGTTCCAGATGCCGTGATGCGCCAGCATGCCGACGGTATAGGCGCCGGCGCCGAAGAACGCGGCATGACCGAGCGTCACGATGCCGGCGTATCCCAGCGCGAGATCGAGCGAGACCGCGAACAGCACCGTGATGAGCAGCTCGGTGCCGAACCCGAGATGGCGCGGGAACGCGAAATAGAACGCCAGCGCCAGCAGCCACGGCAGCGGCTCCCACCAGCGCAGCTTGTGCCGCTGCGTCAGCGCGCGCGCGCCGAGGTTGTCGTGGTCCGGTGCGGCCGCGCTCATGACGGCTTCCCGAACAGGCCCTGCGGCCGCCACAGCAGCAGCATGATGGTCAGCACGTAGATGAACAACGTGCCGCCCTGCGGGATGTATTTCTTCAGCACGAAATCCAGCACGCCGATGATGACCGAGGCCCAGAACACGCCCCAGATGCTGCCGAGTCCGCCGACCGCGACCACGATCAGGAAGAACACCAGGTACTTCAGCGCGTACTGCGGATCGAGCCCGAGAAACTCGGCGCCCAGCCCGCCGCCGATCGCGGCCATGCCGCTGCCGAAGCCGAACGTGATGGCGAACAGCCGGTCGATGTTGATGCCGAGCGATTCCGCCATGCGTCGGTTGTCGACCGCGGCGCGGATCTGCGCGCCGAACCGCGTGCGCTCGAAGCCGAGCCACAGCCCGACCACGATGACGATGCCGGCAGCGATCAGGAAAATGCTGTAGGTGCGGTACTGCACGATGCCGAGATTGATCTGCCCGCGCAGCTCGGCTGGGATCGGCACCGGCTGGTTCTCCGGCCCCACGAACACCGTCAGCCCCGCAATGAACATGAAAACCAGGCCGATGGTGAACAGCACCTGGTCGAGCTCGCCCGCCTTGTAGAGCCGCGAATAGAGCAGCCGCTCGAACACCATGCTGATCGCGGCGGTGGCGACGAATCCCAGCGCCAGCGCCGGCGTGAAGCCGATGCCCCAGTTCCGCATCGACAGCACGATGATGTAGCCGCCCAGCATGGCGAACGCGCCGTGCGCCAGGTTGACGAAGCCCATCAGCCCCATGGTGACAGACAGGCCGACCGAGACGATGAACAGCACCATGCCGGCAGCCATGCCGCCGAGCAGCATGCTGGCGATATTCTCGATCATGGAGCCGTCCAAATGGCACGGGTCGCGGCCACGGCCGCGAACAGGCAAGTCATCTCATCCCCCGGATCCCGCAGTCTTGTTGTCAAATTGTAGGGCCAAGGCCGCAAACTGCAAGCCAATCG
>JBEVIJ010000052.1:0-9869 GCA_040510745.1 Xanthobacteraceae bacterium | reverse complement strand
CGAGACGGGCTACGCGACGGACCGCGGAGTCGAGTGCTACGAACGGCTGAAGACAAAGCCGAATGTCGCCTCAGTCCAGCCGCTTTCGACCGGCATCACGTTCGCGCTGACCGACAAGGCGCCGCACGACAAGATTCCGCTGATCACCGCCGGCTATGGTCGTTCGGAGTCGGTCGAAGGCGAGGCATTCCCCTGGAACTTCCCGTTGATTGGCACCTACTGGGATGGGGCCGATATCCTGATTCAGCACGTCAGCAAGCTCAACGGCGGCGTGGACAAGCTGAAGGGCAAGAAGATCACGCTCGTCTACCACGACAGTCCTTACGGCAAGGAGCCGATCGCGCTGCTGCAGAAGCGCGCGGAGCTGCACGGCTTCGAGACGATGTTCCTGCCGGTGACCCATCCGGGCGTGGAGCAGAAGGCCACCTGGCTGCAGATCCGCCAGAGCCGTCCCGACTACGTCCTGCTGTGGGGCTGGGGCGTGATGAACTCGACCTCCATCAAGGAGGCGGTCGCGGTCGGCTATCCGCGCGAGAAGATGTACGGGGTGTGGTGGTCGGGCGCCGAGCCGGACGTACGGCCGGCCGAGGATGGCTCCAAGGGCTACAACTCCGTCACGCTGCAGCACACCGCCGGCCAGTTCAAGCTGCACGAGGACTTGAAGAAGCACCTCTACGACAAGAACCAGGGCTCCGCGAAGTGGGAGGAGACCGGCGAGATTCTCTACGTCCGGGGCCTGATCAACGCGATGCTCGGCGTCGAGGCGATCCGCACCGCGCAGAAGAAGTTCGGCAACAAGCCGCTGACCGGCGAGCAGGTGCGGTGGGGCTTCGAGAACCTCGACATCACCGCCGACCGCATCAAGCAGCTCGGCTTCGAGGGCGTGCTGCAGCCGATCAAGGTGTCCTGCGCCGATCATGAAGGCGCGCGCACCGGCCGCATCCAGACCTGGGACGGCAAGAATTGGAAGATCACGTCCGACTGGTACACCAGCGACGACAACGTGATCGCGCCCATGGTCAAGGACGCCGCGGCGAAGTACGCCGCCGAGAAGAAAATCGCCGCCGGCTGTCTCACGAACTGATGACGGTCCCGGTCGACGCCGATCGCAACGAGAAGGAGGCGGCGTCAGCGCCGCCTCCTTCCGGTATCGGCACGGCGCCGGACGGCGTCGCGGCGGCGCCCGCCGCCGAGGCGATCCTCTCGGTCAACAATATCGAGGTGGTCTACGACCACGTCATCCTGGTGCTCAAAGGCGTCTCGCTCGAGGTGCCCAAGGGCGAGATCGTGGCGCTGCTCGGCGCCAACGGTGCCGGCAAGTCGACCACGCTCAAGGCGATCTCCAACCTGCTCGCCGCCGAGCGCGGCGCGGTGACCAAAGGGTCGATCGTGTTCGGCGGCGGCGAGGTGCACGCGCTCACGCCCAGCGAGCTGGTGCGGCGCGGCTGCATCCAGGTGATGGAAGGGCGCCACTGCTTCGCCCATCTTTCGGTCGAGGAGAACCTGCTCACCGGCGCCTTCACGCGCCGCGACGGCAAGGCCGCGATCCGGCAGGACCTCGAGCTGGTCTATTCGTATTTCCCGCGCCTCAAGGAGCGCCGCGGCGCGCTCGCCGGCTATACCTCCGGCGGCGAGCAGCAGATGTGCGCGATCGGCCGCGCGCTGATGTCGCGGCCGAAGATGATCCTGCTGGACGAGCCGTCGATGGGGCTCGCGCCGCAGCTGGTCGAGGAGATCTTCGAGATCGTCGTTAGCCTCAACGCCAAGGAGGGGGTGTCGTTCCTGCTCGCCGAGCAGAACACCTTCATGGCGCTCAAATGCGCGCGCTACGGCTACGTGCTGGAGAACGGCCGCGTCGTGCTCGACGGCGAGGCCAAGGCGCTGGGCGAGAACGAGGACGTCAAGGAGTTCTACCTCGGGATCGCCGAAGGCCGGCGCAAATCGTTCCGCGAGGGCAAGCACTACCGGCGGCGCAAGCGCTGGTTGGCCTGATCAGAACATAGGGCGGGCAAAGGCGCGGGCCGAGCATTCGGCATTGCCAACAAGCGGCGCAGCGCCGTGCCCACCGCAACCACTGCTTCGGAATCGGGACCCTGGCTGCAATGAACGGAAAGCTTTTGATCACCGGTGCCGTCTGTCTGGCAATCTTCGTCGTGCCGGCGACGTTGATGTACGGTCGCGATCCGAATTCGGTTTGGTTTCTCGTGCCCCTGGTTCCGGTCGCGTTGGTCGGCGCCTCGCTTGTTCTTCTCGCGGCGATCCGGGCGCTGTTCGGCGCGTTCGGCTTCAGCGGAGCGATCGCGTCGTTGTCGGCGGGACTGATCGCGATCGTCCAGTATTTCATCGGCAGCAGGATGGGCATGCAGGGCATGAGCGCGTTCTGGAGCGCCGTGTTCGCGTGGTGCGGCGGGGGGCTCGCGGTCATCTCCGGCGTGATGTGGCTGCGACTCCAGGGTGGAGGCGATCGGGACACGTGAGCGGCGAGCACTACGACAAGCTCGAAACCCGCGATCCGCAGGATCGCGAGCGCGATGTTTTCGGCCGGCTGCCCGATCTGATCGCGCTCGCGCGCAATGCGCCCGGCTGGGCCAGGCAGCTCGCCGGCGTCGATCCCAACGCCGTGGCCTCGCGCGCCGCGCTCGCCAAGCTGCCGGTGCTGCGCAAGTCCGACCTGCTGGCGGCGCAGAAGCAGGAGCCGCCGTTCGGCGGGTTCAACGTGTCGGCGCCCGGCAAGGTGCGGCGCTTGCTGATGTCGCCGGGGCCGATCTTCGAGCCGGAAGGCGAGGGCAGGGACTGGTGGGGCGCGGCGCGCGCCTTGTTCGCGGCCGGCTTCCGCGCCGGCGACGTCGTGCACAACTCCTTCTCGTATCACCTCACGCCCGGCGGCTTCATCATGGAGTCGGGCGCGCACGCACTCGGCTGCGCGGTGATTCCCGCTGGCATCGGCAATACCGAGCAGCAGATCGAGGCGATCGCGCATTTCAAGCCCGCCGGCTATATCGGCACGCCGGATTTCCTCAAGATCCTGCTCGATGCGGCCGCGAAGGCCGGCAAGGACGTGTCCTCGCTCGCGCGCGGCCTCGTCTCCGCCGCCGCGCTGCCGGCCTCGCTGCGCCACGAGCTGGGCGAGCGCGGCGTCAAGGTGCTGCAGTGCTACGCCACCGCCGAGCTCGGCGTCATCGCCTACGAGAGCGACGCGCTCGAGGGCATGATCGTCAACGAGACCTTGCTGGTCGAGATCGTGCGGCCCGGCTCCGGCGATCCGGTCGCGGACGGCGAGGTCGGCGAGGTGGTCGTCACCTCGTTCAATCCCGACTACCCGATGATCCGGCTGGCGACCGGCGACCTGTCCGCCGTGCTGGCGGGCCGCTCGCCGTGCCGGCGCACCAACATGCGCATCAAGGGCTGGATGGGCCGCGCCGATCAGACCACCAAGGTCAAGGGCATGTTCGTGCATCCCGCTCAGGTGGCGGAGGTCGGCAGGCGCCATCCCGAGCTCGGCCGGCTGCGCCTCGCGGTCACGCGGGAGGCCGAGCAGGACGTGATGACGCTCAAGGCCGAGTGCGGCGCGCCGGCGGCCGAGCTCGAGCGCGCGGTTGCCGCCACCTTGCAGTCGGTGACCAAGCTGCGCGGCGCGGTCGAGATCGTCGCGCCCGGCAGCCTGCCCAACGACGGCAAGGTGATCGCCGACGAGCGGCCGGTTTCCTAGAGCACGATGGGTGCATTTGCATCCTCTCCCCTCGTTAATGGTGCTGCGGCGGGAGGGGTTGCTCGAATCATCGCAACGCCAGAACGCCAAGGCGTGGGTTGGACGCGATTGGCACTCTGCCGAGGTCGTGCGGTGTTCGCGCTAACGCTGTACATAGCGGCGCGCACGCATGGGTGATTTCTCCGTCATTTGCGATAGAAGCGCTCTGTTTATGTTCGCGCCGCTCTTGTCTTTGTGCGCGATCACGGCCGACGCGGATTTGAATGGCGATCCTTCGAACCGACATTGAGAGGGCTTTAGACGAACTGGTCTCCAACGAGGATGGCATGCGCTTTCAGGCGCTAGCTGTCGTCCTCGCGAAACAAAAATGGCCCGATCTCATCGCGTCCGAGCGCCATAAAGATGGCGGACTGGACGCTCGCGCCCCGGCATCCGTCGCTGAGGGCAAGAAGGCAAAGGGCGTGGCATCTTCGATCACCGGCACCCTGGATAAAGTAAAAAAAGACGCTGCTGCTGCAAGAGAGAATTTCCCGGATGTCGAAATCCTGATCTTTGTCACGCCTCAGAAAGTTACCGCCTCAACCGCCAAGGTCTGGGTTGCGCAAATACGCAAGGAGTTTGGCCACGAACTCGTCGTCATGTCACGCGAGGAAATCATCACCTCGCTGATGCTGCCCGCCAATGCCGCGTTGTGCGGAACGCTGCCAGGGATAAACATTCCCATCGAAAAGGATGACGCCACGTTGCTGGCCAAGGTGCGGGAGGCGGTCGCGGAAGAGGCTCAAAATTGGCGCGCCCGGCCGCGCATGGCCAACCGGCCTATCGTTTCGCTGAACGCGTTGAAGCTCGACGAAGCGGGCAAGGAAACGTCCGAGGCGTTAGATATCGACGGCCTCCGTGCATCGCTGATTGAGTCGCGGCGCATCGCGCTGGAAGCGCCGGGTGGTGGAGGCAAGACGACAACGCTAGTGCAACTCGCGACAGAAAACCTGCGCGAAGGCGAAGTTGCATTCTTGATCGATCTGCCCGCGTGGATTCGATCGGGTGCCGATGTCTTGGAATTCATTGTGCGTGCGCGTTCATTCCGTGCCCGCAACATTGGCGCGGCCGATCTCGCGGGGCTCGCTGGGCGCGAGCACTTCTCGTTCCTGTTAAACGGATGGAATGAGATCACCGAGGTGCATTCCAGCGACGCGGTGATCGCGTTGGCCGAGCTTGAGCGGGATTTTCCCGCCGCCGGGATCATGGTCGCCACGCGCACTCACTATATCAGCCCGCCGCTGCCCGGCGCCTTTCGTGCCAAGCTTCTGCCCTTCAACCGACATCAGCGGGCGGATTACCTGCGCCAAACCCTGGTGGACCGAGCGGACGAGTTGCGCCTTCAACTCGAAGGTAACCGCGTCCTGGACGATCTGACCCGAACACCGCTGATTTTGGCGGAGGTGGTGACCATCTTTCAGTCCGGCGCCCCGATTCCCACCACGCGGGTTGGGGTGCTGGGCGCGGTGATGAAGCTCATCGAGAATTCTGATGAGCACCGGCCTCATTTGCAGGCCGCGCCGCTTTTCAGTGGCGCGCAACACTACCTCAAGGAACTTGCGGTGCAGATGACCACCCGGGGCGAGGTGGTGATCATGGCGGAAGATGCTCGCAACATCATCCAGTCGGCCACGATGGCGCTTCTCGCGAAAAATCAAATCGCGGCTGCGCCAGATCCTGCCACCATTTTGCACACGCTTAGTGCGCATCATGTACTGGAGCAAATCGACTATCCGTCCGTCGCGTTCCGCTTCCAGCACCAGCAGTTTCAAGAATTTTACGCTGCGCGATATTTGGTGAGTGCGCTGACGCAACTCGTGCAGCGTAACAATGAAGCCGCTAACCGGGCCTTCGCTACGTCCTACATCAACAGGCCGATGTGGGAGGAGCCACTGCGCATGGTGGCCGAAGAAATCGGGCTTCGCACTGAAGATGGGACGACCAAGAAAGACGCGATCGATTCAGGTGTTCGCCTTATCAAAGTGACGCTGGGCATCGATCCAATTGTCGCTGGCGATCTGTCTCGCCTTTGCGGACCAGCCATATGGGAAGCTGTGCGCACGGAGGTCGGCAAGGTCCTCCGCGACTGGTACGCCGTGGGCGAAATTCATCACCGGCAGTTGGCGCTGGCAGCGATGCTCGCGACCGGCTCCGACGATTTCGCCGACATCCTTGTCCCGCTGCTCGCCGACGAGAGCCGGCAGGTCCGCTTCACAGCTTACAACGCAGGAGATGTGTTTTATCCAACGAGCCTCGGAGCCGATTGGCGAGACGTTGTCGAAAGCTGGGGCGAAGAGGCTCGCGCCGACTTCGTATCCGAGGTCACGCACCGCGGCTTTTTCGCTGAGATCGGCGAGAGCTTCGCGAGGAATGATCCCAGCGCGAAGGTGCGGAAGCAAGCCATCCAGGACCTCAGTTGGATCGGAGCGACCGATGCCCTGGCGCGCGTCATGAACGCGCTCGACGACGAGGGTTTCGAATCCGCCTTGCCCGATTTTATTCCCGAGACCATCCCCGAGGCGTTGCATCCGCGCATCATAGCCGCTAACCGCCGCCTTCTGGCACGCGAACCCACGCCGCTGGCTCGCATCCGGCGCTTGCTCCGGGGAGTTGAGCTTGGCGACGCCCCCACTGCGGTGGACCTGATGACAGAGCTGAACGCTATCTCGCTGCCGCTTGATCGGTACGGCGAGCACGCCATCGGCGAGGCGCTCAAGATCGTCAGGGAACGCGACTCGGCTTGGGTCAGCAGGTGGGTTACCGCGAAGCTCCTCGATGGCACGCTATCGGGCGATCACTGGAAGCCGTTTGTTGTGTCCGTGCCGCAGCAGCAAGCCGACGATCTCATCCGTCGACTTGCGGCCAGCGAACTTCCGTACCGTGAGATGTCTGCCGCCCGCATTGTCTTGTCGGCGTCAGCGACGCCCACGTTGGCCGCGCAAATTTTTGGCGAGCTTTGCGACATTCAGCGTACGACCTCGCCGGGTGGCGTGCAGCCTCGCGCATGGAAATGCCGCAACCAGTTGTCCGACCTGCTCCGCGCAGCTCCCCTCGAAGTCGCGGTAACGGGCATGATGTTGTTCTTGACAAGAGAATTCGCCAGCGAGGCGTTTTTAGCCGTGGTGGAGGTCTTTGGCCGAGTCAATGCCGACGCGGAAGAACTGCGATCCGCGCTTTCCGAGCCCTTACGCCAGCCCCTGCGGGGTTACCTCAAGGCCGGCATATCGAAACTCCTTGCGGATGATCTATTCGACGATTCGACTCGGTCGCAGGCAGCGATCGCGCTGGCAAGGGTTGGAGACCCTGAAGATCTCGTGGATATGCGCGGGCTAATCGACGCAGACATTGCGCGACATAACGCGCGCAGCGGCGGAATAACCTATTCAAATTGGTATGTCGAAGCCCTTCTGTGGCTGGATGTACCCGACGTTGACGCGACTCTGATTGAATTATTGCGCGAGCCCAGATACGAGCACGACGCGTCGCGCGGCTTGCTACGGCTTGCAACGTCGCCGAATCGCGAAACACCATGGCTCGGTCATACAACCGATTTTGAGGCCATCTGGTCGGCGCGTGCCGGGGCGCTCCCGTCGGGATTCGATGACGCGCGCGCCAAAAGATACGCGGAGGCCATCAAGCAGCGCATTTTCGAGTTGAAGGAGGAAAGCGCGAAGGCGGCGAACCCGCTACATTACGTCATTAGACTGAAAGACCTTGCGGTTCTGCTGGCAGTACTCGACGGGCGGGAATCTGCGAATCTCGTCATCGAGACTTTGACGCTTTCAAGCCAATGGGATGCCCATGCGCGGATGAACGGCGTCAAGGCACTGTTGCTGTCTGGCGCAAAGTTGACGCTCGCCTCAATGCTCGCCGTGCTCGACCCCGCCATCGAACATACTCTCTCGCAGCGGCCGTATGACGATCAGAACCTTTCTCTTCTCGTGGATTGCCTGGAATTGCTGCTTTTCGGCGATGACCCTGCGCGGGCCATCGCGCGCATCGAGCAAGTGATTGCCGATTTCCGGCATTGGTCCTACCGGTTCCGCGACTTGGTTGTCGCGCTCGGCCACACGCGTTCAGAGGCTGCGGTCGATTTCCTGGTAAGGCTAGCGCGCAGCACCAGAGATGTGCGGGACATGGACGACACGTGGATCGAGGCGTTGGGGCGTCTCAACGTGCCCGCCGCACGTCAGGTGTTGCTGAGCTTCATCGACCCGGATGTCCCACCAGTCGGCGTGAACATCACCTTCGACTATCGCAATTCGGAACGCTTCGCAGCCTATGTTGCCGAATGGGCGCGCCTCGACCCGACCCTCAACCAGCGCCTCTTGACCTTGGGCGAAGCCACGTTGACGCCAACGCAAGCACGGTTGCTTTCGGCGGTCTATCGCGAGCTTGGCAGCGACGAGGCGATGCTTGCGGGCGTCAACCTCCTTCAAGGCATGATGTCGCCCTATGGCCCGGATCGCGGCCTCGAAACCTTGTTCCTGGAGCGCCGCCCGCATGGCGCCTCGGGCTCGTTTGTTCTCGTCCCGCGCAATGCCGCGCACGTGCGTGAGAAACTGTTCCAGATGGTGCTGAATGACCAGACTCGCCGTAAGGCCGCGTTCTCGATCTTGGGACAGGTGGAAGTCTGGCGCATCGAGCATGGACGGCCAAATGACGAGCCGCGTCACCCGATGATCGAAACCGGCGAGCCGTGGCCGCCACTCTCGTTCATGAAGTAGCTAAGATCGCTAGCCGTTTGATCTCTTACTCACCTCAGCACGATCCGACCCTGCACGCCTGTCCGCACCGTCCCGAGCTTGACGATGTAGTCGATGACGTCGTTGGACAAGAGCGGCGAGTCGTCGGCCGGGAGCAGCAGCTTGCCGTCGCGGAACGCCGTGTAGCCGTCGCCGCCGCGCAACAGGAAATCGTTGGTCGCGACCCGGTAGCTCCTGCCCTCGTCGAGCGGCGCGTCGCCGACCTTGACCGAGACGATGCGGCTGCCGGCGGGACGGCGCGCATCGGCTTCGATGGCCAGGCCGGAGACCTGCGGGAAACGGCCGCTTGGATTGGGCAACAGCGAAAGCCCGTTCTCCAGCGCGCGCCTGAGCTCGGCGCCGCTGATGTCGATGGTCACCACGCGGTTGCCGAACGGAAGCTCGGCGAGAATGTTGCGCCGGGTGATCGTCGTTCCCGGCGGATAGATCCTGCCGCCGCGAATGCCGCCGCCGTTCATCACCGCGGCGTCGGCATGGCTCGACGCCCGCATGGCGTCGGCGATCAGGTTGCCGATGGCGGCCTCATGCGTGCGCACGGTGGCGACGCGGCTGTCGAGCTCGACCGCGGTGGTGCCGATCGGAAGGTCGATCTGCTTGCTCAGGTCGTCCTCGAACTTGCCGACCACCGCCGCGACCTCCGGGTCGGGCGTCACCGCCGCGGTGTCGATGACGCGGAATTGCGGCCACCAGGTCGTCACCCGCCGTCCGTCCTGCTGCTTCACCTCGATGGCGACGTCGATCGCGGTGACGTAATGGGCGTCGTAGCTCGATTCGACGATGGCGTTGCGGCCGTCGTAATTGATCAACAGATCGTGGGTATGACCGGTGAGCAGCAGATCGACCGTGCGGGTGCGGAGCAGCTCGTAGCTCTGCTCGCGGCGGGCATGCATCACGGCCACGACGAAATCGGCGCCCTCGCGGCGCAGCGTCTCGGCCTGCCCCTGCATGGTCGCGACCGTCGGCAGGAATTGGAGGTCGCCCGGTTCCGACGCGCGTGCCGAGTCGTCGTAGGTCGCACCGGTGAGCCCGATGCGCACGCCGTCGACCGTCACGATCGAGCGGTCCTTGAAGCTCGGCAGCGGCTGCCCGTCCGGCCCGCGCAGGTTGGCCGCATAGAGCGGGAACCTGGCCTCCGCCATGCGCTGGAGAAAGGTCGCCTTGCCGAAATCGAATTCGTGGTTGCCGGGCGTGAAAATGTCGGGCGGGATCAGGTTGGTGAGGCTGATGATGTGCGCCCCGCGGTCGATGCCCGACATCAGCGAGGGCGACAGCGTGTCGCCCCCATGCGCGAAGATCACATGGCCGCCGGCGGCGCGCGCCTTGGCGCGCTCGGCCTTGACCACGGCGGCAAGCCG
>JBEVIJ010000051.1:0-26626 GCA_040510745.1 Xanthobacteraceae bacterium | reverse complement strand
CTTCGCTGTCGGTCGAGGAGAATCTGCTGCTGCCGCCGCAGGTGCGCACCGGCGGCCTCAGCTTGGAGCGCATCTTCGACCTGTTCCCCAATCTCAAGGAGCGGCTCGGTTCCAGCCAGGGCACCAAGCTGTCGGGCGGCGAGCAGCAGATGCTGGCGATCGCCCGCATCCTGCGCACCGGCGCGCGGCTCTTGCTGCTCGATGAGCCGACCGAGGGATTGGCGCCCGTTATCATCCAGCAGATCGGCAAGACGATCCGAACCCTGAAGGAACAGGGCTTCACCATCCTACTGGTGGAGCAGAACTTCCGGTTCGCCTCGACGGTGGCCGACCGCTACTATGTGATGGAACACGGCCGCGTGGCCGAAAACTTCACGAATTCGGAACTAGACGCAAACTTGGAAAAGCTGCACGAGTATCTTGGAGTGTGAATAGGCTGCCGGTGGGCACAATCAAAGGAGAGTGGGAATGAAACGTCTTATGAGTTTGGCCGCGTTTTCGGCCGCGTTGATGTGCGGGACCGCGAACGCGCAACAAGTCACCGTCAAGATCGGCGTGATGAGTGACATGTCGAGCCTCTACGCCGACATCGGCGGGCCCGGCTCCACCGCGGCTGCGAAATTGGCGATCGCCGATTTCGCCAAGGCCAATCCGAACATCAAGGTCGAACTGCTGAGCGCCGACCATCAGAACAAGGCCGACGTCGGATCGAGCGTCGTCAATCAGTGGTTCGACGTCGAGAAGGTCGACATGGTGGTCGATGTGCCGAACTCCGGCGTCGCGCTCGCGGTCAGCGAGATCGCCCGGGTTAAGAACAAGGCCTTCATCGTGTCCGGCGCCGCGGCGTCCGATCTGACCGGTGGCAAGTGCAACGCCAACACGGTGCACTGGACCTACGACACCTGGATGCTGGCCAACGGCACCGGCAAGGCGCTGGTGAAGACGGGCGGCGACACCTGGTTCTTCCTCACCGCCGATTACGCGTTCGGTCATGCGCTTGAGCGCGACACCGGCGCGGCCGTCGAGGCGAACAAGGGCAAGGTGGTCGGCAAGGTGCGCCACCCGCTCAACACCAACGACTTCTCGTCTTTCCTGCTGCAGGCTCAGGCGTCCAAGGCCAAGATCGTCGGCCTCGCCAATGCCGGCGGCGACACCATCAACTCGATCAAGGCCGGCTCGGAGTTCGGCCTCATCAAGGGCGGGCAGAAGTTCGCCGGCCTTTTGGTGTTCGCGAGCGACGTCAATGCGCTCGGGCTCAACACCGCGCAGGGCCTGACCCTGACGGAAAGCTGGTACTGGGACCTCAACGACGCCAACCGCGCGTGGACCAAGCGCTGGCAGGCCGAGCGCGCCGCGGCGGGCAAGTTCCCGACCATGGTGCAGGCCGGTGTCTATGCGGGCGTCACGCACTACCTCAAGGCGGTTTCGGCCCTCAAGAGCGCCGGCGACGGCAAGGCCGTGATCGCGAAGATGAAGGAGCTGCCGACCGACGATCCGCTGTTCGGCAAGGGCACGGTGCGCGCTGACGGCCGCAAGGTCCACGACGCGTATCTGTTCGAGGTGAAGAAGCCGGCGGAATCGAAGTATCCGGGCGACTTCTATCATCTGCGCGCCACCATCCCGGCGGCCGAAGCGTTCCGCCCGGTCAAGGACGGCAACTGCCCGCTGGCAGGAAGCTGACACACCCACTGTCGTCACCGGGCCGCCGCGCGCTCGCGCGGCGTGCCCCGGTGATGCTGGCGTCAGGCGTATGTTCGAAATCTGTATTCCTGAATTTCTAGGCGGGCGCTGCATCCCTTCGATGGCGCTGTTCAGCCAGTTGTTGATTGGCCTGATCAACGGCTCGTTCTATGCGCTGCTGAGTTTGGGCCTCGCCGTTATTTTCGGCATGCTCAACATCATCAATTTCACCCACGGCGCGCAGTACATGATGGGCGCGTTCGTGGCCTATCTGCTGCTCCAGCACATTGGGTTGAACTATTGGATGGCGCTGATCTTCGCGCCGATCATCGTCGGGGCAATCGGCATCGCGATGGAGCGGTTGTTTCTGCAGTGGCTTTACAAGCTGGATCACCTCTATGGGCTGTTGCTCACGTTCGGCTTTGCGCTGATCATCGAAGGTCTGTTCCGCAATCAGTTCGGGTCCTCCGGTCTGCCGTACCAGATGCCGGAGCAGCTCACCGGCGGGCAAAACCTCGGCTTCATGTTCCTGCCGAACTACCGCGCCTGGGTGATCGTGTTCTCGCTCGTGATATGCCTGGGCACCTGGTTCATCATCGAGCGCACCAAGCTCGGCTCGTATCTGCGCGCGGCGACCGAAAACCCGGCGCTGGTCAGCGCCTTCGGCATCAACGTGCCGCGCATGATCACGCTGACCTACGGGTTTGGCGTGGCCTTGGCCGCGCTCGCCGGCGTCATGGCGGCGCCGATCTACAACGTCAGCCCGCAGATGGGCGCCGAGCTGATCATCGTGGTGTTCGCGGTGGTGGTGATCGGCGGCATGGGCTCGATCATGGGCGCCATCGTCACCGGCTTCGGCCTTGGCGTCATCGAAGGGCTAACCAAGGTGTTCCTGCCGGAATGGTCGAACACGGTGATCTTCATCATCATGGCGATCGTGCTGCTGATCCGGCCGGCGGGCTTGTTCGGACGGCGGGCGTGACATGACCGACCTGACCGTCGCAAACCGCAGCCAGACCTCATACAGCGAGCCCATTGCGTTTTTGGTGATGGTCGGTTTTCTGGCGGTGGCGCCGGCCTTCATTTATCCGGTGTTTCTGATGAAGGCGCTATGCTTTGCGCTGTTCGCCTGCGCGTTCAATCTGCTGATCGGCTATGTCGGGCTTTTGTCGTTCGGCCACGCGCTCTACTTCGGCTGGGCCAGCTATCTGACGGCGTATTCCGCGAAGGCTTGGGGCTTCCCGCCGGAGCTTGCCATCTTCACCGGCGTCGCCACCGCGGCGCTGTTCGGTCTGATCGCCGGGTCGCTGGCGATCCGCCGGCAGGGCATCTATTTTGCCATGATCACGCTGGCGTTCGCGCAGATGATGTTCCTGGTCGCGGTGCGCGCGCCGTTCACCGGCGGCGAGGACGGCATCCAGGCGGTGCCGCGCGGCACGCTGTTCGGTCTGGTCAATCTGAACGACCAGACCAACATGTACATCACGGTGGTTGTGATCTTCCTGGCCGGCTTCCTGCTGATCTATCGCGTCATCAATTCGCCGTTCGGCGAGGTGCTCAAGGCGATCCGCGAGAACGAGGCGCGCGCGATCTCGCTTGGCTACAAGACCGAGCGCTACAAGCTGGTCGCCTTCGTGCTGTCGGCGGCGCTCGCAGGGCTGGCCGGCGGCACCAAGGCGATCGTGCTGCAGATTGCTTCGCTCACCGACGTCAACTGGCCGATGTCGGGCGAGGTGGTGCTGATGGCGCTGGTCGGCGGCCTCGGCACGGTGTTCGGCCCGGTTGTCGGCGCGTTCGTCATCATCGCGATGCAGAACTATCTGGCCCAGGTCGGACAGTGGGTGACCGTGATCCAGGGCGTCGTCTTTGTCGCCTGCGTGCTGCTGTTCCGGCGCGGCATCATCGGCGAGCTTGCAAACCTGCTGCGCATCCGGCTTTGACGGCCTCCACCAAACCGAGGAAGCATCCATGTCCGCAGAAGCCCGTTTGAAACAGCTCGGCATCGTGCTGCCCGAGCTGATGGTCCCGGTCGCCAATTACCTGCCATACCGCATCGCTGGAAACATTCTGTACCTGGCAGGGCAGGGCCCGCGCGAGAACTCCTGCTCGGCAAGGTCGGCACCGAAGTCTCGATCGAGGAGGGCTACCGGCGCGCCAGGCTGACCGGGCTTGGCATGCTGTCCGCCATAAAGGCGGCGCTCAGCACGCTCGACCGGGTCGACTTCATCGTGAAGCTGCTCGGCATGGTCAACGCGCCGCCCGACTTCAAGGACCAGCCCAAGGTGATCAACGGCTGCTCCGACCTGTTCGTCGAGGTGTTCGGCGACGCCGGACGGCACGCCCGCTCGGCGGTCGGCATGGGCTCGCTGCCGAACGGCATGTCGGTCGAGATCGAAGCCATCATTGCCATCAAGCCCTGAAGCGTGATCCCGAAAAGCGGGAACCGGTTTTCGGGAAAGATCATGCTCTAATAGGAAGTGCGTTGGTCAAAACGCACATAACGGGCGTTCCCGCTTGCGCTGCGGGCGCGAATCAAATCACCTTCAGCCCGTCGGGGCGTCCGTCGAAATCCCTGTGAATAAGCGTGATCCGGTGTCTCGGCCGGACGATCTCACGTTGTTCGCGTTCTGTGTGCGCGTCAGCATCAGATGCCGCCGATGCGGCGGCCGGCGGTTTGACGATGACCACTCGGCAATACCCGTTCGCAATGGACAGCGCCGCGCTCAAATGGCGCAATCTGGCCGAGCGCAGACAGGCGCATTTCGTCGATCTCTACAAGACGGGCCGCTGGAAGCACTATTACACCCACGAGCAGTTCGTCGCTTGCATGCGCCAGGCGATCGCCGCCACCGAGCGATGGGCGCAGATCGCGCCCCGGCCCGAGGACTATCGCCGCGAAGCGGCGGAATAGCTGAAGAAGACGGCGTTTCCGTCATAGCCGGGCTTCTTCAGGCCATCTCGATTCATGGGGTCTGCCTGTGCCAGATTGCGGCCCGCACAGGGCCCGCATGACCAAACCCACCAAAGACGAACAGCAGATCCTCGACTGGCTGACGGGTCAGCGCGGCGCCATGCTGGCGCTGCTGGAAACGCTGGTGAACACCGACAGCGGCAGCTACGACAAGGCAGGTGTCGATGCGGTCGGCGCCCACATTCGCGCGTTCCTCGACAGCCAGGGCATCGTCAGCGAGATCGCCCCTGATACAAAGTTCGGTGATGCCGTCAGCGCCACCGTGGGGCACGATTCGAACCGGGGCTCCAACCGCTCGATCCTGCTGATGGGCCATCGCGACACCGTCTTTCCCAAGGGCGAGCCGACCCGCCGCCCGTTCAAGATCGAAGGCTCACGCGCCTACGGCCCCGGCGTCTCCGACATGAAGTCGGGCCTGGTGATGAACAGCTTCATCCTGGCGGCGTTGAAGAAATTCGGCGGCGCGCCCGCGCCGGTGACGGCGCTGTTCACCGGCGACGAGGAGATCGGCTCGCCGTTCTCGCGCGAGGTGATCGAGAGGTTCGCGCGGCCGGCGCGCGCGGTGTTCAACTCCGAGCCGGGCCGCGGGCCCGGCATCGCGGTGACGGGGCGCAAGGGCGGCGTGTTCATGCGCTTCGCGATCACCGGCAAGGCGGCTCACTCGGGCGCCAACTTCGAAGCCGGCATCAGCGCGATCAATGAGCTTGCGCACAAGACGCTGGCGCTGCACGCGCTGAGCGATCCGGGCAACGGCATCACGCTCAACGTCGGCGTCGTCTCGGGCGGGCAGACCGTCAACACCGTGGCGCCGTGGGCGAAGGGCGAGGTCGATCTGCGCTTCATCACGTTCGACCAGCGCAAAGCGACGATGGAGAAGGTCGAAGCCATCATGGCCAAGAGCTTCGTGCCGGGCACCACGGCCAAGCTCGAGATCAGCGGCGAGTTCCTGCCGATGGTCGAGACCACCGACAACAAGTCGCTGTTCGAGCACTACGCGGATGGCATCCGCGAGCTTGGCAACGAACCGAGCTCGATCTTCACCGGCGGTTGCGCGGACTCCGGCTTCGCGTCGGCAACCGGCGCGCCGACCATCTGCGGCGTCGGCCCGGTCGGTGGCAAGGGGCATACGCCGGAGGAGTTCATGGAAGTGGATACGCTGGTGCCGCGCACGCAGGCTTTGGCGCTGGCGATCCTCAGGTTGCGGATGTAATCGCGTAAGGACAAAGATCACATGTCGAAGTTGTTTTCTCCCATCAAGCTTGCTGGCCTCGAACTGTCCAACCGCATCGTCATTTCGCCGATGTGCCAGTATTCGTCCGAAGACGGCTGTTTCACCGACTGGCACACGAGCCATCTCGGCATGCTGGCGAATTCCGGCGCCGGCATGCTGGTGGTCGAGGCGACCCACGTCGAGCGCCACGGCCGCATCACCCACGGCTGCGCGGGTCTCTATTCCGACGCCAACGAGGCGGCGATGCAGAAGGTGATCGACCACCTGCGCTGGATCGGCACCGCCAAGCTCGGCATCCAGCTCGCGCATGCGGGGCGCAAGGCTTCGGCGCAGCGGCCATGGGAGGGCGGCGGTCCGCTGAAGCCGGCGCAGGACCCCTGGTCGACCATCGCGCCGTCGGCGATCCCGTTCGGCGACGGCTGGCATACGCCGCGCGAGGCGGCGGCGGACGACATCGCGCGGGTGCGCGACGCCTTCGTCAATGCGGCGAAACGCTCGGTGCGGATCGGCTACAGCTTGATCGAATTGCATTACGCGCACGGCTATCTGGCGCACTCCTTCCTGTCACCGGTTTCCAACAAGCGCACCGACCAGTACGGCGGCTTGCTGGAAAACCGCATGCGGTTCGGCCGCGAGGTGGCGCGCGCGGTGCGGGCCGTGGTGCCGAACAACATTGCGCTCGGGGCGCGCATCACCGGCAGCGACTGGCGCGACGACGGCATCACTCCGGCGGACGCGGTGGCATTTTCGAAGGCTTTGAAGGAGGACGGGCTTGATTTCATCGACACCTCCTCAGGCGGCGTTACCGCGGACACCCGCAACCCGACCGAACCGGGCTACAACGTTCCGATCGCCGAGAAGATCAAGAAGGAAGCCGGCATCGCGACGCGGGTGGTCGGGCTGATCGTCACGCCGGAGCAGGCCGAGGCGGTCATCGCCGGCGGCAAGGCCGACATGGTGGCGATGGCGCGCGCCTTCCTCAACGATCCGCGCTGGGGTTGGCACGCCGGGCAGGCACTCGGCGCCGAGGTGCCGCGGGTCAGCCAGTACCTGCGGGTCGCACCGAAGCTTTGGGCGCCGGCCGCGCAGCGCGCGCGGGCATGAGAAATCTCGCCATCAACGCCGAGCGGCTGTGGGGCGAATTGATGGAGACCGCCGCGATCGGCGGCACCGCCAAGGGTGGCATCTGCCGGCTGACGCTGACCGATCTCGACCGCCAGGTGCGCGACTGGTTCCGTGCCCGTGCCAAAGCGCTGGGCTGCCGCGTCACCGTGGACGACATGGGCGTGATGTTCGCGCGGCGTGAGGGCATGGCCGATGTGCCGCCGATCGCCATGGGCAGCCATCTCGACACCCAGCCGACCGGCGGCAAGTTCGACGGCGTGCTCGGCGTGCTGGCCGCGCTCGAGGCGCTGCGAACCCTCGTTGAGGCCGGTTACGAGACGCATGCTCCGATCGAGGTGGTGAACTGGACCAACGAGGAGGGCTCGCGGTTCGCGCCGGCGATGATGGCGTCCGGTGTGTTTGCCAAGGTGTTCGAGCGCGACTGGGCCCATGCCCGGCACGATCCCGCTGGCGCGAGCTTCGGCGCGGCGCTCGACCAGATCGGCTATCGCGGCGCGCAGCGTTGTGGCGATCATCCGCTCTCGGCGTTTTTCGAACTGCACATCGAACAGGGGCCGATGCTGGAGGCCGAGCGCAAGGACATCGGCGTCGTCATCGGCGTGCAGGCGATGCGGTGGTTCGAGGCGACGCTGACCGGGCAGGACGCCCACACCGGCGCGACGCCGATGAAAGGCCGCAAGAACGCATTGCTTGGCGCCGCGCGCGTGATCGAGCGGGTGGATGCCATCGGGCGGAAGCATGCGCCGGGCGCGGTGGCGACGGTCGGGCGGATCGAGAACCGGCCGAATTCGCCCAACGTGGTGCCGGGCGAGGTGTTCTTCATGGTCGACATGCGGCATCCGGACGATGCCCAGCTCGACCAGATGGAGGCCGCGCTCGAAACCTCGGTTCACGAGATCTGCGAGCCGCTCGGCCTCGCCGTCGCATTCCAGAAAATCTGGCACCAGCCGGCGGTTCGCTTCGATGCCGGCTGCGTCGCCGCGGTGCGACGCGGCGCCGAGTTGTCCGGCTTCTCGTCGCGCGAGATGATCTCCGGCGCGGGACACGATGCGGCGTATGTCTCGCGGGTGGCGCCGGCTGCCATGGTCTTCGTGCCCTGCCTCGGCGGCATCAGCCACAACGAGGCCGAGTTCAGCTCCAAGGAACAATGCGCCGCGGGCGCGCAGGTGCTGCTGCAGGCGGTGCTGGATTACGACCGTCAGCTCGCGGAGCGGGGCCGACGATGATCCGTCATCCTGAGGTGCGAGCCATAAGCGCGTTGACGCGCGTCTTCGACGCGCTATGGCGAGCCTCGAAGGATGGACGGCCCGAGCGGTGCGGCCGCACGGCCGATTCATCCTTCAAGGCCCGCCTTCGGCGGGCGCCTCAGGATGACGGATTTGAAAATGCAGCGCGCAGCTTGCAGCCGCGCTGATGGACGGATTTGTCTTCCTTGCCGTGCTGTTCGCCGCCGCCTGCCACGCCGGCTGGAACGCCAGCATCAAACGCACGCTCGATCCGCTCGCCACCACAGTGCTGATCGCGCTCGGCGCCGGCGCGGTGGCGCTGGTGTTCGTGCCGTTCGTTGGAATCCCGGCGCCGGCGTCATGGCCGTGGCTGATCGCCTCGATCATCATCCACCTGTTCTATTTCACCGGCCTGATCGAGAGCTATCGCGCGGGCGATCTCGGTCAGGTCTATCCGATCGCGCGCGGCAGCGCGCCGGTGATGACGGCGGCGGTGACGACGCTCACCATCGGCGAGCGGCTTGGCTTCACCGGCTGGGGCGGCATCGTGCTGCTTGCCGCCGGCGTGCTGCTGATCTCGCTGCGCGGCGGCCGCGATATCGCGGCGCTCGACCGCCGCGCCGTCGGCTTCGCGCTGTTCACCGCGGTGACGATCTGCATCTATTCGGTGGTCGACGGCATCGGGGCGCGGCTCGCCGGGCCGGGCATGGCCAACGCCTATTCCTGCTGGCTGTTCGTCGGCATCGCGCCGGTGGTGCTTTGCTATGCGCTGGCGCGCCGCGGCGTTGCGGTCATTCCGGCGATGACGCCGCACTGGAAGATCGGGCTGGGCGGCGGCGTGATGGCGGTGATTTCCTACTCGATCGCGATCTGGGCGATGACGGTGGCGCCGATCGCCATTGTCGCGGCGCTGCGCGAGACCAGCGTGCTGTTCGGCGCGATCATTGCGGTGGTGTTCCTGAAAGAGCCGCTACGCGCAAACCGGGTTGTTGCCGCTTTCATGATTTCGTGCGGCTTGGTGCTGCTGCGGTATTAAGGATCCCGCGCACGTCGCCGTAGCGCTGCGCCAGCGCAGCGGGATCGGCGCCGAGCCAATAGGCGAGGCGAAGCCGCCACATCAGCACGATGGTCCTGATTGTGCCATTCCTGGTCCAGCGCCGCGCCGAGGTGCGGATACGCGCCGCTAGGCAAAGCGGCCGGCCGGCGCGCTTGAGTTTTTTGGAGAGCGCGATGTCTTCCATCAGCGCGATGTCGGGAAATCCCCCGGCCGCGTTGAAAGCGTCGCGCGTCATAAACATCGCCTGATCGCCGGTGGCGATGCCGGTGATCTGCGAGCGCCAGTTCATCATCCCCGCGACCAACGCCAGCAGCGGGTTCCTGCCTTCGATCTCCACGTCGAAGCGGCCCCAGATCCGGCCGGTACCTGCGAGACCGTAGAGCACCAGCCCGTCAGCATCGTCCGGCAGCACCGTATCGGCATGCAGGAACAGCAGCACGTCGCCGGATGCGGCCGCCGCGCCGGCATTCATTTGCGCCGCCCGGCCACGCGGAGCGCTGAGCACGTGATCGGCAAGCGGGCGAGCGAGCGCCACGGTGTCGTCGCCGCTGCCGCCGTCGGCTACGATCACCTCGACGCCGCGCTGCCGGAACGGCGCGAGCGCTATGAGCGTTTCGGCAATGCCGGCGGCCTCGTCGAGGACCGGCACGATGATGGAGAGGAGGGACATGCGGACAGTCTATTCCGCCGCCTCTTTCAGCGCGCCGCCGCAGCTCGAGCCCTGGCCGGCGGTGCAGCCGTAGCAATGGCCGGCGACGCGGATGTCCCGGCCTTCGAGGTCTGCGGCGAGGAGGTCGCGCAGGTGAATGCGCTCGCTCCCGCGCATCATCGGCAGGTCGAGCATCTGGTTGAAGTCGCAGTCGTAGACGTAACCGCGCCAGTCGACCGAGATGAGGCCGCGGCACATCACGCCTTCGAGATTGGCATCCTGATGCGCGTGCTGAAGCAGCACGAGGTAGTTGTCGAATTCGCCCTTGGAGATCAGCATCGAGCCAAACCGCTGGATCGGCATGTTGGCGAGCGGGTAGAGCGCATTGAACGTAACGCCGTACTGCTCGCCGAGGATGCGCTTGTAGTCGGCTTCGAGCGCGGCCTGCGGCGGCGGCAGCGACGGCCCTTGCGGGTTGTAAACGAGATTGAGCATGAGGCCGCTGCCCTCACGGGCGTAGCCCAGCGCGTTGAGCCTGCGCAGCGAGCGGATCGAGCCCTCGAACACGCCCTTGCCGCGCTGCTGGTCGACATTGCTTTCGAGGTAGCACGGCAGCGAGGCGACGATTTCGACCTGCTCGCGCGCCAGGAATTCGGGCGTGTCCTCCTGGCCTGGCGTTTCGAACACGGTGAGGTTGCAGCGGTCCATCACCCGCACGCCCATCGCGCGCGCCGCGCTCACCACGCGGCGGAAGTGCAGGTTGAGCTCCGGTGCGCCGCCGGTGATATCGAGCGTGGCGATGCGGCAATGGCCCAGGAATTCCAGCGCCAGGTCGGCGATGTCGCCGGTCATTTCCTCGGTGCGGTTGGGCCCGGCGTTGACGTGGCAGTGGAAGCACGACTGGTTGCAGCGGTAGCCGACGTTGAGCTGCAGTGTGTCGAGCCGGCCGCGCCGCATCGCGGGAAATGGGATTTTTTCGAGCAGCGGCAGCATGTCGTGCATCAAGGCAATCTGGCAGAACAGGGGGTTGCAGTCATCTCGCTTGCGGATGCGTGCGGACAATTCGGCGTGAGCCTACTCGATCACCTCGTCGGCAGCGGCGTGGATCTGCATCGGCACGGCGAGGCCGAGCGCCTTGGCGGTCGCCATGTTGATCACGAACTCGAACTTGGTGGCTTGCAGCACCGGCAGGTCGCCGGGCTTCTCGCCCTTGAGAATGCGGCCGGCATAGACGCCGCTTTGCCGGCAGGCATCGGCCTGGCTTGTGCCGTAGCTCATCAAGCCGCCGGCTTCGGCGAACCCGCGCTGGGCGTGAGCGGCAGGCAGCTTGTGGCGCAGCGCCAGCGCAGCCAGCAACCGGACGCGCGCGGTCAAGTATGGCCCGGCGCCCACAAACAATGCATTGGCTTGCACAGCCGCTGAAGCGATGGCCGGCTCGATGTCGCAGTCAGACTTGATCTCGAACACGATAAGCCGCTGTCCGGCCGCCTTCGCCGCAGCTTCCAGGTCGCTGTTCTGCCCGTGCTTCGACGTTGTTGGCGTCGACCAATACGGCGATCACCTCGGCTGTAGGCACAAGCTGGCGCAGCAATTCCAGCCGCTTTCCGGAGGTGCCGCTAACCAGAAAGCTGACGCCGGTGACGTTGCCGCCAGGTCGGTTGAAGCTGGTCACCAATCCATCCCGCACCGGATCTGTCCCGGTCACGAACACGATCGGTACCGTCGTGGTCACGGTCATGGCCGCCCGCGCCGCCTGCGTGTTGGCGACGATCACCGCTGCCTGCTTCTGAATCAGCTCGGTGGTGAGCGCGGGCAGCCGGTCAAGCTGCTCGCCGGCCCAGCGCTGCTCGAGCACGACGTTACGGCCAACGACGTAGCCGGTTTCGCCGAGGCCGGCCTGCAACGCCTCCACCAGATTGGAGAAGCCTTCCGCGCGCGTGCTGCGCAACAGTCCGACCACCGGCATCGCCTGCTGCGCCCGCGCCGTGAATGGCGCGAGCGCCGCCGCGCCGCCGACAAGTGTGAGGAATTCCCGCCGCTTCATTGCACCACGATATTCTTTTCTTTGATCACCCGTCCCCACAGCGCGGTTTCCTCGGCGAAGAACTTGGCGGCGTCGGCCGGCGTGCCGAGCATCGGCTCCAGCGTGAGCTTTTGCAACCGGTCAGCGATCTCCGGGCGCATGAGGCTTTCGTTGACGTCCTGATTGATCTTGCTCGCCAGCGCCGGTGGCAGGCCGGGCGGTCCGGCCATGGCAAACCAGGTGATGGAGCGGAAGCCGGGCAGGCCGTCCGACACAGGCGGCACCTCCGGCAGGATCGAAGCGCGCTCGGTGCCGCCGACGCCGATGATCTTGACGGTGCCGGCGCGGTGCTGCGGCGTCGATGTGGTCACCGTGTCGAAGAAGAAATCGATCTGGCCGGCCACGATGGCGTTGAGCGCTGGTACCGCGCCGCGATACGGTACGTGCACCATCTCGGTGCCGGCGAGCAGATCGATCAGGTTGGCGGAGAGGTGCGCGGTCGAGCCGGCGCCCTGCGAGGCGAACGTCACCTTGCCGGGATTGGCCTTGGCGTGACCGATCAGCTCTTTCACGTTGGCAGCGGGAAAGTCCTTGCGCACCACCAGCGCGTTGGGCACCCGCACCAGCAGCGAGATCGGCGTGAACTGGGTCGGCTCGAATGGCAGGTCGCGGTAGAGCAGCTTCATGATAGTGACGGGCGAGGGCGGGCAGATGAACAGCGTGTAGCCGTCCGGCGCCGCGCGGAACGCCTGCGTCGCGCCGATCGACATGCCGCCGCCGCTGACGTTCTCGACGATGACCGGCTTGCCCCATTTCTGGCTGAGCTGGTCGGCGATCAGCCGCGCCAGAATGTCGGTGGTCGATCCGGGCGCGGAGGGCAGGATGATCTTCACCAGGCGGGAGGGGTAGACGTCCTGCGCGAAGCTTGCGCTGACACTCAACACCGCGATCAACGCGGCCCACAGCCACCGGCGCATCGACATTCTTGCCCCATCAGTGTGACTGACGAATCCCCAGCCGCGCCAGGCGCGGCAGCACCTCGTCGCAGAAATACGGCGTTTCGTTGAGATAGTTGACGAACGACACGGCGATGCCGCGCATGCCCGCGCTGCTGATGTTGGCCAGTTCTTCAGCGACGCGGTCGGGCGTGCCGACGAACGGATAGCCGCCGATCGCCTTGCCGGCGAAATACTGCTGCTGCTGGGCGAACACCTCCGCGGTGACGGTCTGCCGGGTGATGTTCTTCAGCGCCATCATCTTTTCGATCGCGCCCCAGTCAGCGTTTTCGATCTGGGCGTGGCGGTAGTAGTCCTCCGCCTCCTTTTGCGTCGGGCGGCAGACCACCTGGCCGACGGTGTAAACGTCGATCTCGCGGCCGATCGCGCGCGCCGCACTCTTGATCTCCTCGACCTTCTTCGCGTTGGCCTCGATCGAGTTCCGCGAGTCGACGGTGGCGGTGAAGAACGCATCGCAGTTCTTCAGCGCGAAGGCCTGGCCGACGCCCGAACGGCCGGCGTTCATGATGATCGGCCGCGTGTCGCCGTAGGGCTTGGGAAAGGCGCGCACGCCCTTGAGCTTGAGATACTGCCCCGCGAAATCGAAGTCGGTGTGCTCGGACCAGGCGCGCTTGATGACGTCGAGCCATTCCTGCGCGTACTCATAGCGATCGTCGTGCTCGCGCTGACTGACGCCGAACATCTCGAACTCGCCCTCGTTCCAGCCGACCACCAGGTTGATGCCGAACCGTCCTTCGCCGATGTGGTCAACGGTGACGAATTCTTTCGCCGCGATGATCGGATTGAACAGCGGCGCGTGCACGGTGCCGAACACGGTGATGCGCTTTGTTGCCGCGAGCAGGCCGGCGGCCCAGGTCACGGTCTCCAGCGTCGAGCCGTGAAAGTCGGTGTCGCCGCCGTAGCCCTTCCAGCGGCCGATCGGCAGCATGAAATCGATGCCGGCCTGGTCCGCCATGCGCGCGAGCTTGAGACAATCCGGCCAGCTCGCCGACCAGCGCTCCGGCACCTTGGTTGCCGAGCGGCCGGACGAGCAATTGGCTCCGAACAATCCGATGTTGAACGCATTCGCGCTATACATCGCGGTGCGTTGCTGCATCGATGCGGTCTGGGCCAGCACGGCGTTTCCCTTGACGACAAAGCCTAAGCGGAAATCGGGGCTTCGGTCGAGGGCCGGTTTGCCCGCGCTATTCGATCACTTCGTCTCGGCGGCGATCGCGACGTTGCGGCCCACGTCGTAGCCGCCCTCTCTCAAGCCGGCCTGCATGGCTTTCGGCAGATTTTCGAACTCCTCCGCACGCGTGCTGCAAAGTCTAATCGGCGGGAAACGATGCGCGCTAGAGCCGCGCAGCGGCAGTGGCCGTGTTGTCGAAGCCGACACGTCCATAGCCTGGAACTTTCAGGGCAGGGTTTCGCACATCGAGGCCGGCGACGAGGCCGAGCAGGTTAACCTCGACACCCTCGACCCAGCCGATCTTCACGCCGAGCACGCCCCACAGGTTGGCCTCGACGCCGGTGCGGCTGTCGGTCAGGCCGAGATAAGGCCACGGCCGGAAATCGCGGCCGACCGCGTTCGGCGGCATGGTGGCGCCAATCTCCGGGATCGCACGCAGCACGCTGGCGACGAAGGTGTTGCTGTTCGGACCAGGCCAGATGCGGTAGTCGCCGGTGTTGCGATACTGGTAATCCTTGATCGCCGCATCGACGCGCGGGATCATCGCCTGCGCCTTCGGTCCCTTGATGTCGGCGACGACGGTGCCGTGGCTGCCAAACCAGAGATCCGGCGGCCACCAGTTCAGCCGCACCGGATTGCCCCAGCCGGCGACGTCATAGCGCCGCCAGGTCTTTTCGTTCTCGCCCTTGATCACGACCCAGCTATGGACCGCGACCACGCCCTTCCAGCCGCGCGTGCGGCTCGACATCACCAGGATTCGGGCGTCCGAATGCGCCAACGCAGCCGGCAACTGGCTGGTTACGGTGTGGTCGTATTGGCCCCAGTGCGGCGGGCCGCCGCGATAGGCCAGGGTGCCAACCGCGAACAGGACCGGTGCAAGGAATATGGCGAAAAAGATCCAGCTCAAGGTCTTGCGGCGCGATCGGCGGCGAGGGGGAGGGGCAGCGGAGCTCATGTTGGTCCAGTATAGATGAGGGTCGGCCAGAACTGTGGCAAGCGTCCAATTCGCCACATTACAAAACGTTACAAATGAGCAATCCAGTCCTTGTCGAGGTGTTACGGGGCCCCATGGTCGAGAGCCGGCACTCCGGCGCCGTGGCTGTGGCGGATGGGTCGGGCGGCCTTGTGTTTGCCGCAGGGGACGTGGAGCGCCCGGTCTATCCGCGTTCGGCGATCAAGGCGATGCAGGCGCTACCTTTGGTCGAATCCGGCGCCGCCGACCGCTTCGGGCTTGGCGCCGAGGAACTGGCGCTGGCCTGCGCGTCCCACAACGCCGAGCCCGGCCATGTGGCGACCGCAACGAACATGCTCACGCGCGCCGGTCTCGATCTCGCCGCGCTGAAATGCGGGGCGCATTGGCCGATCCACCAGCCGTCGGGGCAGGCGCTGGCGCGATCCGGCGGACAGGCCAGCGCGCTGCACAACAACTGCTCCGGCAAGCACTGCGGCTTCCTTTGCGCCGCCTGCGCCATGGGAGCCGAAACCAGCAACTACGCCGAGGCGTCGCATCCGGTGCAGCGCGAGGTGAAGGCCGCGATCGAGAGCCTGACCGGTGAAGCGCTGTCGCAGGACGTCTGCGCCGTCGACGGCTGCTCGGTGCCGACCTGGGCCCTGCCACTTGGCGCGCTGGCCCGCGGCTTCGCGAGGTTCGGCACCGGCGAGGGCCTGCCGTCCGGGCGGGCTCGGGCGGCGGCGCGGCTGCGCGCGGCTTGCGCGCAGCAACCATGGCATGTCGCCGGCACCGGCCGGTTCTGCACCGAGCTGATGCGGACGTGCGGCGAGCGCGCGTTTGTCAAGACCGGCGCCGAGGGCGTGGCCTGCGCGGCGCTACCCACGCTGGGGCTGGGCATCGCGGTGAAATGCGACGACGGCGCCGGCCGCGCCGCGGAGGTCATGCTGGCGGCGGCGATCGTGCGCTGTCTCAACTCCGATGCCGACAGTGCCGCGCTGGCGCGCTACGTGCGGCCCACGACGCGGAACTGGAACGGAATCGAGGTCGGCTCGCTGCGGCCAACCGCCGCAATCGAGTCGTGATAGTATTTCCGGAAATTGGGATGGAGACGTTTTTATGAGAGTGGCACACAGCATCGTTGTCGGGGTCGTTGCCACGCTTGTTGCAATCCAGGCGGCTGCCGCGAACGAGATCGTGGATTTCTACAAGGGCAAGACCGTCAGTATCGTGGTCGGTCACGAACCTGGCACCGGCTTCGACATCTATGCCCGCGTACTCGCGCCGCATCTGAGCCGGAACATCCCCGGCCAGCCGAGCGTGATCGTGCAGAACATGGTCGGCGCCAGCGGCATCACGGCGACCAACTGGCTCGCCAACGTCGCGCCCAAGGACGGCACGGTGATGGCGACCTTCGTCCACACCACGGCGTTCGAGCCGATCTTCGGCAATGCCAAGGCGCAATACGATCCGGCAAAATTGTCCTGGATCGGCAACATGGAAGAAAGCGCGGGCGTGTGCGGCGTCACCAAGGCGTCAGGCATCGTGTCGTTTGACGACCTGCTGGCGAAAGAAGCGATATTCGGCGCCACCGGGCAGACCGGGCCGCTCGGCACGTTCGCGCAAGCGGTGCGCAATCTGCTCGGCGCCAAGCTCAAGGTCGTCTACGGCTACAAGGGCTCCGCCGAGGTGAAGCTCGCGATGAACCGCGGCGAGGTGCAGGGCATCTGCGGGCTGCCGCTGTCGACGCTGAAGTCGTTCTGGGGCGACGAGTACAAGACCGGCGACTTCAAACCGGTCATCCAGCTCAGCGGCAAGCCGCAGGCCGAGCTCAAGGGCATTCCGCACGTCGATCGCTACGCCAAGACCGACGAGGACCGGCAGGTGTTCGACCTGATCTTCGGCGCGCAGGCGCTGGGCCGCGTCTATGTGTCTCCGCCGGGACAGCCGGAAGCCCGGACCAAGGCGCTGCGCGACGCCTTGATGGCGACCATGAAGGACGACAAGTTCCTGGCCGATGCGACCAAGGCAAAGATCGACGTCGATCCGATGAGCGGCGAGCAGGTTGCGGCCATGATTGCGCGCTATTCCGCCGCTTCGCCGGCAGTGGTGGCGCGCGCGAAAGCGGCGTTCAGCAGGAATTAGGGCTTGTACAGAATGTCGATCAACTCCGAGCGCACTTTCTCGACCGGAATCGGCGATGTGATGTACTTGAACTCGAGAGCCTGCTGCAGCGTCAGGTCGAGCCCCCGGACTTCGGCGAGTTGCAGCGAAGCCTTGTCATAAAACTCGTCGCGGGTGCGCTTTGCCAGTTCGCGCGGCACCTTGGCGACCTCGGCATACATGTCGAGTGAGCGGTCGTCCGTGTAGGCCCAGTCGATCGAGCGCGACAGGGCGCGCATGAAGCGCACGAACGCATCGCGCTTCGTCTTCAGCGCGTTGGCGTTGGCGACGTTGACGCGGATGGTCTGATTGGCGAGCGCCTTGACGTCGCTGCCCTTGGCGATGATCTGCAATCGCTTCTCGGCAAGGTGCTGCAGCACGAATGGCGGCACCGCCCAGCCGACATCGATCTGTCCGCTCATCACCTGGGTCAGCGTGCCCGGAGCGCCGCCGGTGGCGGTGAGCTTCGGCTTCACGTTCTCCTGATTGATGAGCTGCAGGATGATGAGATTGGTCGAAGAGCCGGGCGAGGAGAACGCAACGGTCTTGCCCTCGGCGTCCTTGATGGTCTTGATGTTGCTCTCCGGCCGCGAATACCAGAACGCGTCTGGTGCCCCGGTCGCCTCCGCGCTGATGATCTTCACTGGCGCGCCTTTCGAGAACGCGGCGATCACGCCGAGCGTGCCGTTGGTCATGGCGATGTCGAGGCTGCCGGCGATCACCGGGGTGAGCGTGGATGCGCCGCCTTCGGTGTAGAAGATCTCGATGTCGAGGCCTTCGTCCTTGAAGAAGCCCTGCCGCAGCCCGAACTCGATGAAGCTTGAGTTCCAGAAGCCGCGCTGCGCGACGGCGACCTTCAGCTTTTCGGTCTGGGCTTCGGCCGGGAACGAGCCGGCGAGCAGGATCAAAGAAGTCAGCGCCGCGAGCCGTCTAGCCATATGGTCCTCCCTAGCTTTCTTTGATGGCGTCCTTGAACGCCTGGCGCACTTCGGCGCCATGGATGCGATTGTAGTCGCGCTGCTGCGGCCGCTGCGGCTCGATCTTGAGCACGCCGAACACCGGGCCAGGCTCCGCCAGCACTGCGCCGATCTGCTGCTCGAAATTCTTCAGGTTGGAGAATTCATGCACGCTGGCGTAACCGGCGCCGTGCGCCAGCCCGGCGAAGCTCACCTTCCCTCGGTTCGGGATTGGATGGCCGCCATTGGCCTCATAGGTGCCGTTCTCACAGACGAAGTGATAGAAATTCTTCGGCGCGGTCGAGGCCGCGGTGACCAGCGTGCCGATGTTCATCAGCAGGCTGCCGTCGCCGTCGAGCACGATCACGCGCTTGTCCGGCCGTCCCAGCGCCAGGCCGAGGCCGTGCGACGAGGCGAGCCCCATCGCGCCGTGCGCCGTGTAGTTCAATGCGCGTGCTCCTAAGTCCAGCCACTCGAATGCGCTGGAATAGACCGGCAGCACGATATCGGCATCGGTGATGTGGCGCGCCAGCGCCTTGAAGCACTCCCGATGGTTCATCATGGATGCGGTCTGCGCCCGATCAGCAGGACGACGGGAGACGATTTCACGTAAGCTTCGTCGATGGCCGGCTTGATCTTGGGGACGTCCTCCTCGCCTTCGATCTCGTGATAGACGATGCCCATGGCGTCGAGGATCGGCTCGACGATGCGCACGCCGTAGCGCGTCGACTGGCGCGGGCGGACGTCCGGCTCCTTTTCGAGCAAGCCCACCATCATACAAATGGGCAGCGAATATTCGACCGCCACGCCCCGGATCGCATTGATGGAGTCGAGCATTCCGGTCTGCTGGATCAGCAGCAGCGCGCGCTTGCCGGTGTGCGCGAGGCCGGCGCAGATGCCGACACCCTCGTCTTCCTTGCAGACGCGGATGAGCCGCGGGCTCGTCATTTTCTCCAGCGGCGCGAGCAGGCCCGCGGCCGTGGTGATGTCGGGCACCGAGACGACGAACTCGATGCCGCTATCCTTAAGCTGCTTGATGATGTTTCCGCCGGAAAGACCCTGACTCGCACTTGCAGCTTGCATTCCACGTCCCCGCCGGCTGGCAGGCGAATGCTAGCACAGGGAAATCGGCAGGCTAGGTGGTCAACGCAGCCGGTTGCCGCTGATCTGGAGTTGCGCGAACCGGGTCGGCTCCTTGACCAGATCTCCCGTGACGGCTTTCGCGAAGTCCATGCCGACGATCGCGCCGCGCGAGGCGCCGGCGATCAGGTTGCCCGCGATCATCGCGGTGCCGGCGCCGTCGGCGACGGAAACCGTGATGCCATAGCCGGCGGTGCGCACCACATTGCCGACCACCGACACGTCGCGCAGATGCTTGCCCCATCCGAGATTGATGCCCGCGGTCGGCGCGTTCTCGATGACGTTGCCGTTCACCGAGGCGTCGGCCTCGACGGCGATGCCGACGCCCGCTGCGTCGTTCGGGTCGGTGCCGGCCGGGCGCTTGTTCTTGAGGTTGCGGATCAGGTTGCCCTGCACCACCGCAAGCCGCCCGCCTTCGTTGAAGTTGGTGACCGAAATGCCGAGCGCCGCGCCATCGACCGTATTGTTGGCAATCACCACGCCTTCGAAACCGAACTCCGAGTAGATCGCCACCTCGCCGACGTCGCTGATTGCGTTGCCGGTGATCTGCAGGTTCGAGGCGGCGTTGCCGCGAACCCCGGTGAAGCCGGCACGGCTGATCTGGTTGCCGCGGACGATCACGTTGTCGGCTCGGAACACGTTGATGGCGTTGCCGTACTGGCCGGAGCCGGCGCGCCGGGCCCCGACATCCTCGATGCGATTGTCGATCACCAGCGTGCCGTCGTCGCCCTTCGTGGTGCGCCAGACCAGGATGGCGTTGTTGCCTGCGTCGCGAATGGCGTTGTTCTGGATCGTGAGCCCGGTGGCGTCACGCGAGAAGATCGCAGCCTCCGTCGCGCCGCTGACGATATTGCCTGTCAGCGCGCCTTCGACGGCTTCGAGTGCGATGCCATTACGGCTGGAGCGGCGCACGTCGCAGTCGATCATGCGGAAATTCCTGGACTGCGCGATGTGGACGAGCGCGCCGCCGTCGGGCAGCGGCCGGGCAATGCCGTCAAGGATCAGGCCGGACAGCGTGACATGGTCGGAGCCGCGTGCCGAGATCATGAACGGCCCGCCGGCAAAGGTCAGCTTCGTGGCGCCGCGCACGCCGATGAGCTGTGTGCCGGCCGGCAGCTTGAGCGCGCCGGTCCGGTACTCGCCGGGCCCGAGCACCAAAGGCACGCGCGCGGCGGCGGTCTGATCGATCGCCGCCTGCAGCATGTTGGTCTGCTCGGCCCCGCCACCGGCGCGCACGCCGAGCGTGGTTGCATTGACGCCAAGCGTGCCCAGCGGAGCGGCCATTGTCGGGGTGGCCAGCGTGGCGAT
This sequence comes from Xanthobacteraceae bacterium, assembly GCA_040510745.1. Taxonomy (GTDB): domain Bacteria; phylum Pseudomonadota; class Alphaproteobacteria; order Rhizobiales; family Xanthobacteraceae; genus Z2-YC6860. The sequence continues at coordinate 5,961 of JBEVIJ010000051.1, read as the reverse complement.
GGGCACGGTGCCGCTTAGCGCAGAGATGGCGATCAGGCGGCGGCGGTCGATGTCCATGGTCCGGCTCCGGTTGGAATCGGACAGAACAGTTCAATTTGCGGGCCAGGAAATGTGTATCGGCGCGGCACAAAACGGCCGCGCAACGCCCCGGTTAACCGTGCGGTCGTGCCGCAACGGGAATGCCGGGATGATCAGACGTTAACGGTTGGGCTAAAAGCTGCGAAGCGGTTGCCGGTCGCTGGCGCCGGGCCGGGGCGCCACTGGGGGCTTGATGAATGCGAGGCCCAGTTGATTTTTTTCGCGCCACATCACCTTGCAGCGGCGCTGCGTGCCGTGCTCGGCGGCGAGCAGCAGCGTGAATCGCTCGGGAATTTTATCGGGCGCCTCGACGATCACCCTGGCGCCTGATGCGGATATATCAGCCAGAACGCACGGTACATGGGTGCCGCCGATATCGATTTTGGCGGGATATTTCAACGATTGGCGATGGTGTTTGCGTTTTTCGCCGCCTTTGCGTTTTTCGCCGCCCATGAACGCTCGCACTGTCCAATGGATCCCAATGGATTATGTCGAATGACACACATAGGTGCGGAGTATTTAGCAACTATTGAAGCTGTCGCCTGGAATGGAGCCGTCGCATTATCAATATCTTAAAGACCAAGCACGGTGGCGATTTCATCGACCGCGAGGGTCGGGGACAGCGTGCCGTCGGCGACGGCGGCTTCGATTTGCGGGAGCTTGGCGCGCAATGCAGCGTCAGTGCGAAGCCGCAAGAAGACGCGATCCTCCAGCATGCTCCAGAGCCACTTCACCTGCTGTTTCCGGCGGAGCTGCGCGAGCTCGCCGGTTCCTGCGAGCCGCTCACGATGCAGCAGCACCTGCGCCCACAAGTCGGCGACGCCGTCGCCGGTCAGTCCCGAATAGGTGACGACGGGCGGGGTCCAGCTCGGCGAGTGCGGCGTCAGGATGTGCAGCGCCGCGCGATACTCCGCCGCTGCACTCCGCGCGCGCTTGATGCCGTCGCCGTCCGCCTTGTTGACCGCGATCATGTCGGCGAGCTCGACGACGCCCTTCTTGATGCCCTGCAGCTCGTCGCCGGCGCCCGGCAGCATCAGCGCCAGGAAAAAATCCGACATGTCGGCGACCGCGGTTTCCGACTGCCCAATGCCGACCGTCTCGACCAAGATCACGTCGTATCCGGCGGCCTCGCAGAGCAGCATGGTCTCGCGCGTTTTCGCCGCCACGCCGCCGAGCGTGCCGGAGGACGGCGAGGGCCGCACGAAGGCGCTGGGGTCGACGGCCAGCCTCGCCATGCGCGTCTTGTCGCCGAGGATCGAGCCGCCGGTGCGCGTCGAGGACGGATCGACCGCCAGCACCGCGACCTTGTGACCCTTGGCCGTCAGATGCGTGCCCAGCGTGTCGATGGTGGTCGATTTGCCGACGCCCGGCGCACCGGTGATGCCGACGCGGATCGCTTTGCCGGTGTGGGGCAGTAGATCCTGCACGAGGCGCTGTGCCGCCTTGCGATGGTCGGCGCGCTTGCTCTCGATCAGCGTGATGGCGCGCGCCAGTGTCGCGCGGTCGCCGTCGCGAATGCGGCGGTCGAGGGCGGTGATGTCGGTCGAGGCCATGGGGTCAGGCCGGAAGGAGAGGGATGTTCAATTTCGCTGCCGCCGCACGCATCGCGCGGTCCAGCGTGGCGAGTTTGACTTGATGTCGAGCCGCCAATTGCACGTATGCCGCGTCATAGGCTGTCAGGCCGTTTGCAACCGCAAAGGCTGCGAGGGGCCCGATTTCATCGAGATCAATCGATGGGTCGATCTGAATAGTGACCAGATCGATTCGATCCATAATAGAACTGAAATCGGCGATCGACAGCCGGCCCGCCTTAAGGTGAGTGCGCAGGACGTTGCTGATTTCGATAGGCCAGTGGCTCGGCACGAGAGCAGGTTCATCGCGAAGCCCGATGTCCAGTTCAGTGCCTCGTGCAACAGATGGTTCGCCCAACAGCCACGCAACCATCACCGAAGCATCGAGAACGATCAATGCCGGCCCTCTTCGATCCAGGCTTTGATCTGTTCATGCGTTGCGTTGATCTTGAGTCGCAACCCGATCTCACGCAATTCCTTCAATGCCTGCCGACGTTTCTCGACCTGTTCAGGACTGAGCCGGTCGTCCGGTTTTTCCGCGCGCACCAGCTTCGCCACCGGCTTGCCGTGGCGGGTGATGACGATTTCGTGGCCCTTCTCGACCTCGTCGACGAGGCTGGAAAGATGGGTCTTGGCGTCAAAGATGCCGACTTGTTTCATGGCCGAATTCTAACTAGTTTGACTAGACCAGAATTATATAATTGAAATTGTTGATGGATTCAAGGCTGGGCCGGCCCCTCAGCAAACCACGGGCTGTGTGCGCCAAGCGCCATATATAGCGGCCGGAGAGCAACCCCATGCTCGCAGGCCAACTCGCATTGATCGCCGCCGCGCTATTTGTTGGCGCGGCTTTGTTCGTCAACGTCGCCGAACAGCCGGCCCGGCTCAAGCTCGACGACCGCGCGATGCTGATCGAATGGAAGGCATCCTACGACCGCGCCGCGGTGATGCAGGCGTCGCTGGCGATCGTCGGATTCCCGCTGGGCACGCTGGCATGGTGGCAGACCGGTCTTTGGCTTTGGCTGATCGGTGCGTTGGTGCTGCTGGCGAACTGGCCCTACACGCTGCTCTGCATCATGCCGGTCAATCGAACGCTCAAGGCGATCGATCCCGCGAATGCGGACGCGCAGACGCGTACGTTGATCGAGAAATGGAACGGGCTGCATGCCGGTCGCACTGCGCTCGGCTTTGCCTCGGCCGCGATCCTGCTGTGGGCGTCAATGAGCTAGCCTGCCTGGCGCTTCTGCATCCGCATCACGCAGGCGCGCCAGTCGTCGCCCTCGCCGAGGAATTTCTCGGCGCCGGGGAAGGTGACGCTCGACTGCCGCGGCGCGCAGATCAGGTTCGCGGCCCAAACCACCTCCGGCCACACGTTGACGGTGTTGGCGTAGTAGTTGCGCGGATCGTAGTAGGGGTGGATCGACCAGTAGGCCACGTAGTTCAGCGGCGCGAGCGCGTCGGCGATGCGCTTCGAGCTCTCGGACTCGTTGTTCTCGATATAGAGGATCGGCTTGCAGCGCTCGATGGTCTGCCGGGCGCCCGACAGCACCATCGTCTCCATCCCTCGACGTCGATCTTGATCACCGCGCATTGGCTGAGGTTGAGCGAGTCGAGCGTGACGAGCGGCACCTTGTCGCCGCTCTTGTCGCCCTGCATCAGCGAGACCGCGGAAAAGTTGAAGTGAAGGTCCGGCGACGGCAGCGGCGGCAACACGATCTCGCCCATTGAATCGCCGACCGCGGCCTGATGGCAGACCACGCTCTCCAGCGCATTCAGGGCGATGTTGCCGGACAGCATCGTGAACAGCCGGCGCTGCGGTTCGAAGGCATGGACCGCGCCCATCGGTCCGACCATGTTGCCGAACGCGACCGCGTGCGTGCCGATGTTGGCGCCGACGTCGATCACGGTGTCGCCGAACTTGATGTGGTTGCGCAGCATCTGGATTTCGAAGTCGCACCACTCGCCGTAGAGGTCGAGCCCGCGTCCGACGAAGTTGTCGTTCCGGCTGAACATGAAGATGCCGTGGCGGCAGTGCTTCACCGCGATGTGCCGGTTTTCGAGCAGATAAGGCGACAGCATGGGACGGCCTTCCGCGGCTGGCTGGGAGCGGTGCCGTCAAGATCAGCCATTCCCCGCGGGAAGTCACGGACAGGCTGTGGAAGGCGCGGTCGCGCCAGGCCGGACAGGGCGTCCCCGGATGTAGCGGCGCGGAGCCGGGCGCGCCCCTTCGACACCAGCGATGGAGAGGCTTCGTGGCTGCCGCAACCTCTGAATCGAAACTGCGCGCCGTCTTGCTCGTCTCGCCAACCTGCGCGACGAGACGATCCGGCTGCGCTTAGCCCCCGCGGCGCTATGGGTTCTTCTGCAGGGCTTCGCTTGCCGCGTCAGCAGCAAATTTCATCAAGGCAACGTCAAACCCAGTTTCTGATCTCGGCTCCTTAAACCCGAGCACGAATGTGCCGCAGTGCTTTCCGTTGAGCGTGATGGGGCGGGACTGGATGGCTCGCAGGCCGTGTTCGAGGCAGACCTTCCGCCAACGCGGGTCGAAACGGTTGTCGTTTTCGACATCCGGGCAGGTAATAACCTCACCCCTCGAAATCGCTTTGACACAGGAACCGAAGTCGACAGGCTCTAGCGGGACGTGAGTGATCGCGGCCGAGAATGAATACGGCAGGCTCGGGAAGATGGCGTTTTCAATGTGAGTTTGGTCTTCGTTGCAGATGGTGAGTCCGGCAACCGCACCCGGCGTCATGGCTTCCACTTTTGCGCACAATGAAACCAGAGATTCCGCCAAACCGCTTTTCATGAGCTAGCCAATCCTTCGCGCGCCATCAAAACCTAGGACACAACATTGTACAGGCTCACCTATTTCACGGCAATCTCGCGCCAATTGCCTACTCCGCCGCTTCGCCGAGCCGGCCGTCCAGCTTCTTGAGCAACGCCTGCGCGGCTTCGGCGATCACCGTGCCGGGCGGGAAGATCGCCGCGGCGCCGGCCTTGAGCAGCGCGTCGTGGTCCTGCTGCGGCACCACGCCGCCGACCACGATCATGATGTCGGGCCGGCCTTGCTTCTCCAATTCAGCCTTGAGCTCCGGCACCAATGTGAGGTGCGCGGCGGCGAGCGACGATACGCCGAGAATATGAACGTCGTTCTCGATTGCCTGGCGGGCGGCCTCGGCAGGCGTCGCGAACAGCGGCCCGATGTCGACGTCGAAGCCGAGGTCGGCGAACGCCGAAGCAATCACCTTCTGGCCGCGGTCATGGCCGTCCTGGCCGATCTTGGCGACCAGGATGCGCGGGCGGCGGCCCTCGTTCTGCTCGAAGGTCTCGACCATCCTCTGCACGCGCTGCATTGCGTCGGACATGCCCATCTCCCGCTTGAACACGCCCGCAATCGATTTGATCTCGGCGCGGTGGCGGCCGAACACCTGCTCCAGCGCCGATGAAATTTCGCCGACCGTGGCCTTGGCGCGCGCGGCGTCGACCGCCAGCGCCAAGAGGTTGGCGTTGCCGCCGGAGGCATTTCTGGTGAGCGCGTCGAGCGCGACCTTCAGCGCCGCCGGATCGCGCTCGCGCTTGAGGCGGGCGAGCTTGTCGAGCTGAAGCTGGCGCACCGCCGAATTGTCGATGGCGCGGACTTCAATCTGCGTCTCGTTCTCGGGGCGGTATTTGTTGACGCCGATCACCGACTGCTGCCCGACGTCAATCCGCGCCTGCGTCTTGGCGGAGGCCTCCTCGATGCGAAGCTTCGGGATGCCGGCTTCGATCGCCTTCGCCATGCCGCCGAGCTCTTCGACCTCTTGGATGTGGCCCCATGCTTTTTTGGCAAGCTCCTGCGTCAGCCGTTCGACGTAGAACGAGCCGCCCCACGGGTCGGCGATGCGAGTGGTGCCGCTTTCGTGCTGCAGCACGATCTGGGTGTTGCGCGCGATGCGGGCGGAGAAATCGGTCGGCAAGGCAAGCGCTTCGTCGAGCGCATTGGTGTGCAGCGACTGGGTGTGGCCCTGCGTCGCCGCCATCGCCTCGATGCAGGTGCGGCCGACGTTGTTGAACACGTCCTGCGCGGCAAGCGACCAGCCGGAGGTCTGGCAATGCGCGCGCAGCGACAGCGAGCGCGGATCCTTCGGGTCGAACTCCTTCATTAGCTTGGCCCAAAGCAGGCGCGCGGCCCGCATCTTGGCCACCTCCATGAAGAAGTTCATGCCGATGCCCCAGAAGAACGACAGGCGGGGGGCGAACTTGTCGACGTCGAGGCCGGCCTTGATCCCCGCGCGCACGTACTCGACGCCATCGGCGAGCGTGTAGGCGAGCT